>NZ_REHL01000001.1:0-97801 GCF_003692845.1 Lactobacillus sp. ESL0263
TTGTTTGACATCAATAAATTTTGGCAACATTTTAATGAAGAAATGCGTGCACGCTTTAACGAGGTCGCATACAATGCTTGGTTTAAAAATACTAAGCCTATTTCTTATGACAAAAATACTCATGAATTAAAAATTGCCGTCCAAAATCCGGTAACCAAGGGTTATTGGGAAAAGAATCTAGCATCAGAGTTAATTCAATCTGCATACGGGTACGCTAATATTGAGGTAATTCCTGTTTTTCAAATTGAAGGCGACACTAGTAGCGAACGGATAGTAACCCCTAAGCCTCAAGCACAAATTACGCAAGATAGAATTCAACCCTCAAGCGATAATACATTTGTCCGTAACCTTAAGCTAAACGACAAATATACTTTTGATAATTTTGTTCAAGGTGAAGGAAACAAATTGGCTGCCGGTGCTGCCTTAGCAGTTGCCGATAGTCCAGGTAGTTTTTACAATCCTCTATTTATCTTTGGTGGCGTTGGTCTTGGTAAAACGCACTTGATGCAAGCGATTGGTCATCAAATGTTAGCTGAACGACCAAATGCGAAAGTCGTTTATATTCAAAGTGAAACCTTCGTCAACGATTTCATTAATTCGATCAAAAATAAGACGCAAGATCAATTTCGTGAGAAATATCGAACCTGCGACTTGTTGCTAGTTGATGATATTCAGTTTTTTGCTAAAAAAGAAGGTATTCAGGAAGAATTCTTCCATACATTCGAAACCTTATATAATGATCAAAAGCAAATTGTCATGACTAGTGACCGGTTACCAACCGAAATTCCTGATTTATCAGAAAGGCTGGTTTCACGGTTTACTTGGGGCTTACAAGTTGAAATCACGCCACCTGATTTGGAGACGCGAATTGCAATTTTACGCAAAAAAGCTGAAGCCGAAAACCTAACAATCGATGACAGTACACTTGACTATATTGCCTCTCAGGTTGACACCAACATTAGAGAACTCGAAGGAGCTCTAGTTAAAGTCCAAGCACACGCAACGATTGAACATGAAGACATCAATGTAAACTTAGCACGAGAAGCTTTAGCAGATTTGAAGTTAGTTCAAAAGAACCAGGGATTGCAAATTTCTAAAATTCAGGAAGTTGTTGCCAATTATTTCCAAACCTCAACTTATGAGTTGAAAGGTAAAAAGCGGGTCCGCCAAATAGTGGTACCGCGCCAAATTGCAATGTACCTTTCGCGAGAGCTAACCGATTCAAGTCTACCTAAAATAGGTCAAGAATTTGGTGGCAAAGATCATACGACTGTGATGCATGCCTGCGAAAAGATCAGTCGCGAAATTAAAACTGATTCTGATATTAAGACTGCAGTGTTCGATTTGAAGCAAATGCTTGACCACTAATTCAATAGTGAAATGTGGAAAACTTTTGCTTTTGTACACATTTTCTTAACCGTCACGATTACGTTATTTTAGGGCTGTTAATGTTTTTCAACAGAAAACACAGGACCTACTAATACTACTTAATTAAATATATAATTAATATAAATAAAACAGACACGAACTCAGGAGGTAACAAATGAAATTTACCGTAAACCGCAATCTCTTTGTCGACAATCTAAACAATGTAATGCATGCTATTTCTTCACGTGCAACAATTCCAATATTAAGCGGAATTAAACTTAACCTAACTGAAGATGAATTAATCCTAACTGGTAGTGATACTGATATTTCAATTGAAATTCATATTCCTGTTAGTGAAGACCTAACAGTTGAATCTACTGGATCAGTGGTTTTGCCTGCGCGCTTCTTCAGCGAAATTATTAGACGCTTACCTGGTAAGGAATTTTCTTTAGAAGTAAAAGAAAGTTTCCAAACCCAAATTATTTCTGAAAATAGTGAATTCATAATTAACGGTCTTGACGCAAATAACTATCCAAGATTACCGGAAATTGCTGACGAGTCCTCTTTTGTCATTTCTGGAAAAACATTCCGCGAAATTATTAATGAAACTCAGTTTGCTGTTGCTACTCAAGAAAGTCGTCTCGTCTTAACTGGAGTTCATTTCAACTTTAGTTCTGATAAAATTCATGCTGTTGCAACTGATTCACACCGTCTCTCGAGTCGTGCCTTAACTTTGGAAAACGGTCCGCAAGTTAAGACAGATTTGATTATCCCAGGAAAAAGTTTGCTAGAACTAGCTCGTATTATTGGTGAAACAGATCCAGAAATTAAAGTTTGCCCTGGTGAAAATCAAGTACTGTTTGAAATTGGCAACATTTTATTCTATTCACGCTTACTTGAGGGCAGCTACCCTGACACTGAGCGCTTAATTCCAACCGAAAGTACAACAACGGTTGAATTTGATTTGGCTGAATTATCCAGTGCGCTTGATCGAGCAAGTTTGCTGACACATGCTGGCCGGAATAACGTGGTTGATTTGACCCTAGACACTGAAAACCAAACTGCTAAATTGTCAGGTGAGTCCGCTGAAATTGGTAACGTTGAAGAAGATGTTAGCTTCAAAAAGCTTGAAGGTAATAACTTAAAGATCTCCTTCAACCCAGACTATTTACGTGACGCTTTGCGTGCATCTGTCACTGATGCAGTAGTAATGGACTTCACCCAACCATTACGTCCGTTTACTGTTAACCCAGATAAGGACGAAATTGATTTTGTCCAACTGATTACACCAGTTAGAACTTTCTAAGAAATTATTTAGGCAAAATAAAAAGAAAAAGTCATCGGTCGATGGCTTTTTCTTTGCCCATTTTTCCAAAAATAAGCCAAAAAGGCTGTTCTTTTATTTTTGGTGTCAACTGCCGTGATGTGTTTATTTGAGAAAAAAACGTTTCTAGGGCGTTATATTGCGTTTAAAGTTGTGTTTTGGGCCCCAAAAGCCTATACTAACTATAGTAATTAAAGTGATGAAGGTGGATATTATCAAGGAATTTAAGGTAAAGGGTGAGTATGTCACTCTTAGTCAATTTTTGAAGGAGGAAAGCATTATTTCCTCTGGTGGTCAGGCCAAATGGTATCTGCAAGATAATCCTGTGTTATTTAACGGGGAAAAAGAAAATCGACGTGGTAAAAAAATTAGACCCGGCGATCAGATTGAGGTTGACCACGAAACATATCAGTTTCGGTAATTTTAATGTATCTCAAGCATTTTATTGCGCAAAATTATCGCAATTTAGAACAGCTCGATGTTGATTTTGATCCTAATGTCAATATTTTTATTGGGCAAAATGCACAAGGAAAAACGAATCTACTTGAAGCAATCTATTTTTTAGCATTAACACGATCCCATAGGACGAGTAGTGATAAAGAGTTGATTGCTTTTGGCAAAGATTTTGCAAATATTTCTGGTCATGTATACAAGAGCCAGGTTGATGTCTCGTTGCGTGTTTTACTAAGCAAAAAAGGTAAAAAAGTCTGGATTAATCGAGTGGAACAGGCTAAGTTATCCAAATATGTCGGACAACTAAACGCCATTTTGTTTTCACCAGAAGATCTTGATTTAATCAAAGGTGCGCCTTCGTTAAGGCGCCGATTTATGGATCAAGAATTCGGTCAGATTAATGCGGAATATTTGTATTTTGCTGGTAAATATAAGCAAGTCTTACAGCAAAAAAACAATTACTTGAAGCAGTTAGCAAGTGGGGCTGCGCATGACACCTTGTTTTTGGATGTTTTGTCAGATCAACTTGCAGGAGTTGCAGCAGAAGTGATTGTGCGCAGATTCAAATTTTTGAAATTCTTGGATCATTACGCGCAAAACGCATACACGAGCATTAGTTCTAGCAATGAAAAACTTAAGATTAATTATCGACCTTCAGTTAGGGATATAACAGAGGACGATGATGTAGAAATTGTTTATCAAAAATTGCTTGCTAGTTTTCAGAAAAACAAGCAAATGGAGCTGCTTAAGAAGACAACTTTAAGTGGCCCACATCGGGATGACATCGAATTTGAATTGGATGGTAAGGATGCACATTTATACGGGTCTCAAGGACAGCAGCGTACGATTGCTTTGAGTGTTAAACTCGCTGAAATCCAGCTAGTTCACCATCTGACTAGTGAATATCCATTACTTTTACTTGACGATGTAATGAGCGAACTCGATCATAGCCGCCAAAGTGCCTTACTTAACTATATCCATGGTAAGACACAAACTTTTATTACAACAACAGATCTTGAGGGTATTTCCTGGGAAATAATCAAGAAGCCGAAGGTATACCGAATTAAATCTGGAAAGATTTATTTAGAAGAGGGGAAAATGAATGGCAGACAAGAATAACGAAGACCTCAATCAAATAAAAAAATATGAAAAAGAAGCCGATAAGTATAATGCCAGTCAGATTCAGGTCTTAGGTGGACTTGAAGCTGTTCGTAAGCGGCCCGGTATGTATATTGGCTCAACTAGCTCTCAAGGCCTTCATCACTTAGTTTGGGAGATAATTGATAACGGAATCGATGAAAGCTTAGCCGGTTTTGCGACTAAAATCGAAGTTACCATCAACGAAGATGGTAGTGTTACCGTTCAAGATGATGGACGTGGTATCCCGGTCGATATTGAAAAGAAGACTGGTCGTCCTGCGCTTGAAACTGTTTTTACAGTTCTTCATGCTGGTGGTAAATTCGGCGGTGGCGGATATAAGGTTTCTGGTGGTTTGCACGGTGTTGGTGCTTCAGTAGTTAACGCTTTATCTACAAAGCTTGATGTTACAACAATGCGTGATGGTAAAAAGTACTATATCGACTTTAACCATGGACGCGTAGACCATGAAATGAAAATGACTGGTTCGGTCCCACTTTCAGAGCATGGTACAATTGTTCATTTTTATCCAGATCCTGATATTTTCACCGAAACCACGTCTTTTGATGATCAAATCTTAAAGAATAGAATTCGTGAACTTGCCTTTTTAAACAAGGGTCTAAAATTAACCTTTACGGATAAACGTAAGGACAGTGCAGAAACAGATGTTTATCACTATGAAGGTGGTATTCAAGAATATGTTTCCTTTTTGAATCGCGACACAGAGGTTTTGTTTGATAAACCGATATATGTTGAAGGCGACTTTAATGATATTAACGTCGAAGTTTCGTTGCAATATACACAAGGCTATAAAACAACCTTAATGACCTTTGCTAACAATATTCACACCTATGAAGGTGGGATGCATGAAGCGGGCTTTAAGACAGCTTTAACCCGTGTAGTTAATGACTATGCGCACAAGACTAAGTTGCTAAAAGATAATGATGATAACTTGTCAGGTGAGGACATTCGTGAAGGGATGACAGCGATTGTTTCAGTTAAGCACCCGAATCCGCAATTTGAGGGTCAAACCAAGACTAAGCTTGGTAACTCAGATGCTAGAACAGCTGTAGACCGTGCTTTTTCAGAAACATTCACCTCGTTTTTGATGGAAAATCCGCAGGTAGGACGCAAGATTGTTGAAAAAGCGCAATTAGCTGAAAGAGCCAGAACTGCTGCCAAAAGGGCACGTGAAGTTACGAGAAAGAAATCTGGACTGGAAATTGCTAATTTACCTGGTAAGTTAGCAGATAACACTAGTAACGATCCAAGTATTTCAGAATTATTTATCGTTGAGGGTAACTCAGCCGGTGGTTCTGCAAAGCAAGGTCGCTCTCGTTTGACACAAGCTATTTTGCCAATTCGAGGAAAAATATTAAACGTTGAAAAAGCTTCAATGGACCGAATTTTGGCTAACGAAGAAATTCGGTCACTGTTTACCGCTTTGGGAACAGGTTTTGGTGCCGATTTTGACGTTTCAAAGGCTCGTTATCACAAGTTAATCATCATGACGGATGCCGATGTCGATGGTGCACACATTAGAACCCTATTGTTAACGCTGTTTTACAACTACATGCGTCCAATGATTGATAAGGGCTATGTTTATATTGCACGTCCGCCTCTATATCAAGTTCGTCAGGGTAAGGTGATTAAGTATCTTGATACTGATGAAGAATTGCACGACTACTTGGGTAGTTTGCAACCTAGTCCAAAACCAATCGTTCAACGGTACAAGGGATTGGGTGAAATGGATGCTGAACAGTTGTGGGATACAACAATGAATCCTGAAAATAGACGTCTTGATCGTGTTAGCCCAGAATATGCCAAAAACGTTGATGAAGTTTTTGAACTTTTGATGGGTAATGAAGTTGCACCAAGACGAAGCTTTATTGAGAATAATGCTAAATATGTTGAGAATTTGGATGCTTAGGAGGTTTAAATGGATAACGACAATCAAAGTCAAGATCACAGAATTAGAAATGTCGATTTGACCAATGTGATGAACAGTTCGTTTTTGGACTATGCGATGTCAGTTATTGTGGCTCGGGCCTTGCCTGATGTGCGCGATGGCTTGAAGCCGGTTCAACGTCGTATTCTTTATGGAATGAGCGAACTGGGCGTTACACCAGATAAACCATTTAAGAAATCTGCCAGAATTGTTGGAGAAGTTATGGGTAAGTTCCACCCGCACGGAGACTCCTCAATTTACTTGGCTATGGCACATATGGCTCAGGACTTCAGTTACCGGTACATGTTGGTTGATGGCCACGGTAACTTTGGTTCTGTCGACGGTGATGAACCAGCCGCAATGCGTTATACCGAGGCGCGGATGAGTAAAATTGCCGTTGAAATGTTGCGCGATATCAACAAAAATACGGTTGATTGGCAACGTAACTATGATGATTCAGAAAATGAGCCGGTTGTTTTACCAGCCAGAATTCCTAATCTTTTAGTCAACGGAACCAGTGGAATTGCTGTCGGAATGACAACTAACATTCCACCACATAATCTTGCCGAAGTTATTCAAGGCATTCATATGCTGATGGATAATCCAGATGTTTCAACTAAAGAACTGATGAAGGCAATTCCAGGTCCAGATTTCCCAACTGGTGGTACCATTATGGGCCGTGGTGGAATTTACCGTGCCTATGAATCAGGACGAGGCAACATTGTTGTTAGAGCAAATACAACAATTGAAACTGAAAAAAGTGGTCGTGAACGAATTGTTGTAACCGAAATTCCTTACTTGGTAAATAAGGCTGAATTGGTTAAAAAAATTGCTGATCTAGCTCGTTCTAAGACAATAGATGGGATTACCGGTGTTCGTGATGAATCCGACCAGTCTGGGATGAGAATCACAATCGACGTTCGCCGTGATGCTAGTGCAAGTGTTATCTTGAACAATTTATTTAAGCTAACTCAAATGCAGGCTAACTTTGGAATGAACATGGTTGCAATCGTTGATGGTGCTCCTCATTTCCTTAGTCTTAAAGAGATGCTGCAATACTACTTGAAGCATCAAGAAGACGTTGTTACACGCAGAACTAAGTTTGACTTAGCTAAGGCTGAAGCAAGAGCACACATTCTAGAAGGCTTGAAGATTGCTCTTGACCATATTGATGAAATTGTTCATATTATTCGGCAAAGTGAATCAAGTGATATTGCTAAGGCTGCTTTAATTAGTCGTTTCGGCCTAGACGACAAGCAATCACAAGCTATTTTGGATATGCGTCTGGTTCGTTTGACTGGATTAGAACGTGACAAAGTTGAAGCTGAATACAACGAATTAAAGGTTAAGATTGACGATTACAAGGACATCTTAGCTAAGCCAGAGCGAATTAACGAAATCATCTATGAAGAACTGCTTGATATTGAAAAACGGTTTGGTGATGAGCGCCGGACCAAGATCGGTGAAGGTGAAGTTATTTCAATTGAAGATGAAGATCTAATTGAAAAACAAGACGTTTTATTAACTTTGACACACAGCGGCTACATCAAACGGATGTTAATTAACGAATTTAAGACACAAAACCGTGGTGGTAAAGGCATTAAAGGAATGGGGGTTAAGGACGGCGACTTTATTGAAAAGTTGATCTACTCAAGTACTCACGATATGCTTTTATTCTTTACCAATAAGGGAAAGGTCTACTCGAAGAAAGCCTACGAAATTCCTGAATTTGGTCGAACAGCGAAGGGCTTACCAATCGTTAACTTACTTCAACTTGAAAAAGGCGAGAAGATCCAGACCATTATCAATGTTGCAGAAGATGCCAATGATCAATACCTCTTCTTCATTACCAAGATGGGAACAGTAAAGCGCACTAGTGTTAGTGAATTTGCTAATATTAGAAATAGCGGTTTAATTGCGTTAACCTTGCGTGATGGGGATGAATTGAGTAATGTTTTGACAACTGATGGCAAACAAGATGTCTTGATTGGAACCCATCTAGGCTATGCTGTTCGCTTCAACGAGTCAGCGGTTCGTTCAATGGGTCGAACTGCTGCTGGTGTACGCGGAATTAACTTACGTGAAAATGATTATGTTGTTGGTTCTGGTGTTGTTAAGGATAGCGATGAAGTTCTTGTTATTTCTGAAAAAGGTTATGGTAAACGCACCTCAGCTAGTGAATATCCAACTAAAGGGCGTGGTGGTAAAGGAATTAAGACCGCTAACGTTACGGAAAAGAATGGACCACTCTCTGGTGTAACTGTAATCGATGGAACACAAGATATCATGGTCATTACGGATGATGGAATCATGATTCGTTTCAAGGTTGATAATGTTTCTCAAACTGGTCGTAGCACAATTGGTGTTCGCTTAATTAAGGTTGGCGATGACAGTAAAGTAGCTAGTCTTGCTGTTGTTCCAGCAGAAGCAGATCAAGAAGTTGGCGATGCAGAAGAAACTGAAACACCATCTGAAGAAAATAATTAATAAAAACAAATAAAAATTATCAGACTGTTTTACGTATTTACTGTTATGAGAATAAAAAAATTCTCAGAGGATCACGTGAAGATAGTTTGGTAATTTTTTGTTTCTGTGCTAGAATTAGAGATTGCGAGTAATAAAAAAGAATTACTCCTTGTTCTTGATTTTTAGCAAGAACCATTTAGTCCAAAAGGAGGTGCACTAGTAATGACAACTACTAAGTATGAAATAACTTACATTATCAAGCCTGATATTGATGAAGAATCAAAGAAAGCTTTAGTTGAAAACTATGATAAGGTTATTGCCGATAACGGTGGTACGATGGTTGAGTCAAAAGACTGGGAAAAGCGTCATTTCGCATATGAAATCAATAAATATCGTGAGGGAATCTATCACATTATGACTTTCACTGCAGAAAACGCTGACGCAGTTAATGAGTTTGACCGTTTGTCTAAGATTGACTCTGCTGTTTTACGTTCAATGACTGTTAAAGTTGGATAATAAAACAAAAACTTTATCGTTTTCGTGATTTAGGAAAGGAAGGACCTGAAGTATGATTAATCGAGTTGTACTTGTTGGCCGTTTAACACGTGATCCTGAATTACGTACTACTGGGAGTGGAATCTCGGTTGCTACGTTTACTCTTGCCGTTGATCGTCAATATACTAACGCTCAAGGTGAGAGAGGTGCGGATTTTATCAGCTGTGTCATTTGGAGAAAATCAGCAGAAAACTTCTGTAATTTTACATCTAAAGGTTCACTTGTTGGTATTGATGGCCGAATTCAAACCAGAAGTTACGATAATAAAGATGGGCAAAGAGTATATGTAACAGAAGTTGTCGTAGACAACTTTGCATTGCTTGAATCACGCAAAGATCGTGAAGCCCGTGGTCAAAATGGTGGATTTGCACCAACTGACAACGGAAACTTTGGTAATCCAAATACCAATAATCCGCAAAATATGGGAACATCTAATCAGAACAACCCAGTAGGTAATCAACCAGATTCTATGCAGGATCCGTTTGCTGGCTCGGGTGATACAATTGATATCTCTGATGATGATCTTCCATTCTAATTTCTAAGAAAGGACCGAGGATATGGCTCAACAAAGAAGAGGTGGCGGCCACCGTCGTCGTAAGGTTGACTTTATCGCAGCCAACCACATTGATTACGTTGACTACAAGGACGTTGATCTGTTGAAACGTTTTATCTCTGAAAGAGGTAAAATCTTACCACGTCGTGTCACTGGCACCAGCGCTAAGAACCAACGTAAGGTAGCTAAGGCAATCGAAAGAGCTCGCATTATGGGCTTGTTGCCATTCGTTACTGAAGACTAAAACAAATAGTTTTGAACCCTTTAACCAGATTAAGTTTTGGCTAGAGGGTTTTTTAATGCTTAAAAAATCGAAAAGTCTCAGAAGCTTAGTGTTTTTGAGACTTTTATATTTTAAAAATTAATTAATAATAAAAAATATATTAGTAAAAAAGAAAGCATACGATAAAATGAACCTTAAGTACTGTCGTATAAGCTATCATCATGTGGTAATGCAGCACGTACATAGTACCTCAAGGTATCAGCCACAGGGTTAATCTTATTACTAGGATGTATATTAACGTTCTATCTAAGTAATTGTAAGCGTAGTTGATTACCTGTCAGCTATGCTTATTTTTTATGGAGATTCTTATGAAAAAAATAGTTCTTGCCTGTCTAGCTATTGTTAACATTTTAACTTACATGATAGTTATTAATTTCTATCAATCACGTGATTATGACCAGATAGCTAAAATGGGAGAAACAAGTGATTCTTTTCAAATATACTTGCAAGATAGTTCAGTTAATCCTGACAGTCAGATTAGCTTTTTTAAAGAACTTTCTCGGAAGTACGATATATCTGTTATTTTGACTACTAGGGAACAAAATAATGTAGTTGAAAAATCAGTGATTGCTAGTCCTACTTCCTTTCCAGCTGCTTCTTTTCGATTAGATAAAGTTGATTTACAAAATGATCAAGACTTCTATGCAAGTTTCAAAACTAGCAGTACTAAGCAAAAAGGGAAAATTCCTGTTTTTGTTAAGGGTAACAAGATTGTCTTACAAAGTATGACACGATACTTTAAGAACAAAAAAACAGTCGATGGAGTCTACACGATTATTCCGGGAAAATCTAATCGAAAAGAACTTCTTAAGCAATTTTCTCAATTTTACGGAGTTTCACGTGATCAACTCCTAAAACAAACAATAGGACGAAAACAAGTATATTTTACAAGGGAAATCTGGGTTTTAAGTTTCATTTTTGTTTTAGCAAGTCTAGTCTTTATTCTAGTTAACGTTTATTACCCGATTTCACAATCAAGTTCAATTGGGATTAAAAAATTGAATGGCTGGAAAAACAAGGACATTTTTCTAGCAATGATCAAGCAAGGGATAATAATGATTGTTGTAACATCAATCATTATTAATCTTACAACTCTTCTGATTTTTTCATACCGACCAAATGGCTTTATTTTGACGTGTATTCTAGTGCAAGCACTAATTTTATTCCTGTATTTATTAGCTAATTCTGTTACTTATTTAATAATTAAACGTATATCTATCGGGGATTTATTAAAAGGAAAGTTTCATTTTGGTTACGGTATCAGTCTTGCCTTGATAATAAAAATCTTGATGACCGTTGTTTCAGCATTCTTGTTGATTAATATGTCAACGGAGATTAGCGACGCTGTGGCAAGCTACCAGTTACAACAGGAATGGGCTAAAGAAGGCAAACTAAAAACTGTTAATAGTGTTGGCCCGGTATTTATTACTGATGAAAAAGAGACAACTAAAACGATGGCTGCTTGGTTTAGTAAAATGGCTCAGAACAAGGGCGTTTATTATGTAGAAAGTGGTTCTTACTCAACCAAAAATGTTTTACCAAAAAATGAAGCAAATAAGAAACCGGAACAAAAATACGATTTGATGTCAGTCAACCGCAACTTTATTAGAGCAAAATTGCCAGAATTAAAAAGATATTTAGATGCGACTCAGCATGCTTTTCTTGTTCCTTCTAAGTATCAAAAACATCCGCAAGAAATAAAATATTTTCTTCAAAATTACAGCTATAACAATCTAAGCAGTGCTCAACAGGGCAAAATAAACCCTCAACAACTTAAGATAAAGATTAAGTATTACCATGAAGATGTACAGCCAATCACTTATAATGTTCGGCTAAAAAAGAGTTTTACTAATCCAATTATTGAGGTTGTTGAGGACCATAATTTGACTTTCTGGCAATCAATAGCCCTAAGTAATACAGATAAGACGAGTCCAATTAAGATTGAAGACACCCCTCAAACTAGTGAGTTATTAAAAAAGACAAGCAAAGAGCCGCAGGTCAAACGACTGCAGATGAAGTTTGTGTCTCTAAATCAGATTTTGGCAACTAGTTCGGATTCTGCTTACAAAGGCTTGCAAGTAGTTATCGTTGTCTTACTTATTATTTTTGTTATTAACTTGTTTGCGACTATCTTTTTACTTCTTTATGTAATTTCTAATCAGCAAAAGAAGCTATCAGTTCTGCGCCTGTTGGGCTATCGCAAATTTGACCGTTATCGAGCAGAAACATTGATTCTGCTTGGTCTAGGACTAGGTGAAGTAATTACATTAATTTGTTTTAAAGTATCACTAATTCCAATACTTTTAGCAGTTTTAATGATGCTAGCGGACTTATTAGTATTTAGCTTAGTGGTCCAGCATGTGGAAGCGCGTGACTTGTCGTTCTTACTTAAAGGAGGTTTATCATGATCGAATTGAAAAATATCACTAAAAAATTTGAAAACAAAACGGTGTTTGCTAGTTTTAATTTGCAGATTGACCAGAATGAGATGGTCGCAATTATAGGTCCAAGTGGTTCTGGCAAAAGCACATTGCTCAATATTTTAGGACTAATTGATAAAGTTGATGATGGTGATTATCAATTTGAGCAGTATACCAACATTAAGCCTAATAGTAGGTTAGCTCAAAAGATTATCAGGGAAAAAATTAGCTACCTTTTCCAAAATTTTGCCTTAATTGAAGAAGATACGGTCTTACAAAATTTGCTCTTAGCATTAAAGTACGTCAAGAAAAGTAAAAAAGAGAAAACGGAAATCATTACCGCTGCACTCCAAAAAGTAGGACTATCAGAATACTTGAACAGTAAAATTTATGAACTATCAGGTGGTCAGCAACAAAGAATAGCTGTTGCAAGAGCAATCATTAAACCAAGTGAACTGGTATTAGCAGACGAGCCGACTGGTTCTTTGGATAGTAAAAATCGTGATGAAATTATCAAGCTCCTCCTCGAACTTAATGATGCTGGTAAAACAGTTATCGTTGTTACTCACGATAGTCATGTTGCCGAAAAGTGCCATCGGGTACTAGAGCTTAAGTAATTGGACATAGTAAGGTCAAACAACAAATACGGAAAGTTTAACTTTCCGTATTTTGCTATATGCAATCATCTAGAAGAACGAGGCAAAGGTTTCTTATCAAGTAAAACCAAGGTATAATAATACTGATGTACTATACATTAATTTAGGAAGGATCTTACATGAAAGATTTTTTACGTAAGCTTGAATTTCCTGCTTTTATTAAAGATTCGCGCTTAACGGCTGCGGTTGTGATTATCCTCGCCTTGTCTTTTTTGGGCAGTATCGTGGCAATGATCATGAATCCGTTATTTGGACTGGCGATGGTAGTGATTTTTATTCTAACTGTTGTCTGCATCGTTTATGGCGCTTATATCCTCGCTGGTAATGCCAATAACTTTGCTGTCAGCTTGTCCTATCGAATTAAGCGTAGTGAACAAGAGGCAATGATTAAAATGCCGCTTGGAATTTTGCTTTATGACAAAGACAGGCAGATTCAGTGGGTAAATCCCTATTTACAGCTTTATTTAAAAGATGATGACTTAATTGGACATACGATTAAGTCCGTTGATCCAGATTTAGACAAATTAATCGATGATTCTTTAAAAGCCAAAACTGCAGAAAACCAAGTTGTTAATTGGGACAATCACCAGTTTGAAATGGTTGTTCAAGACAATCTTGGGGTTATTTATTTATTAGACATAACACGCTACGCCAAAATTGAGCAAAAATATAATAACGAATTGCTAGCAGTTGGACAGATTTTTATTGATAACTACGATGAATTAAGTGAAACGATGCATGATCAAGAGCTGACAACCACAAGCTCTTATGTGCAAAATACACTAAGTGATTATGCTAAAAAATATCATGCCTACCTCAAGCGAATTGATGAAGATCATTTCTTGCTTTTACTACATACGCAAGATTTAACGCAAATGGAACAAGACAAGTTCTCAGTTCTTGATAAACTTCGTTTAGAGACTAGTCGTAACAATACTCCGTTAACATTATCAATCGGGATTGCTTATGGTAGTAGCTTAATAACTGAGCTAGCCGATCAGGCACAGTCAAACCTTGATTTAGCTCTTGGCCGTGGTGGTGACCAGGTAGTTTTGAGTCAGCCAGGTAGTGCCGCTAAATTCTATGGTGGCAAGTCAAATCCAATGGAGAAGCGAACTAGGGTCAGAGCACGGATGGTTTCCCAGGCAATTAGTGAGCTTTTCAAGGAGGCTGATCGGGTTTTCGTTGTGGGACATGCTAACCCAGATATGGACTCTGTTGGTAGTGGAATCGGCGTTGTTAAAATTGCGCGTCTACATGATGTCAAAGCTAATTTTGTTCTAGATGTTAATAAAACTAATTATGATGTGGGTCGGTTAGTTGCCAAAATGCAACAAACCCAAGATGATCAAGAAATGTTTATTTCACCAGAAACAGCCTTAGAAAGCCTGACCGACAAATCTATGCTAGTTATGGTTGATCACTCAAAATACTCAATTACATATTCAAAAGAGCTATATGATCGCTTAAGGAACCGGATTATTGTTATTGATCACCACCGTCGCGGCGAAGAATTTCCTGAAAATCCAATGTTAACTTATGTTGAGCCGTATGCTTCATCTGCCTGTGAACTGGTTACTGAAATGGTAGAATACCAACAGCCTAATTCCGGCCAGCGAGTATTGACTGATATTGAAGCAACTGCAATGCTTGCGGGAATTACGGTTGATTCACGTGAATTTTCGTTACGTACAGGTACAAGAACCTTCGACGCTGCGAGTTATTTACGCTCAATTGGAGCTAGTTCAGTTGGTGTAAGTGAATTATTGAAAGAAGACATTGATAGTTTCTTGCAGCGGACACGGCTAGTCAGCAGTCTAAAAATGATTGGACCAAAAATGGCAGTTTTGTGCGGGGATGATAACAAAATTGTTGATCCTGTCATCACGGCGCAAGCAGCTGATACTGCATTAGACTTAGAAAATGTTGAAGCTAGTTTTGCAATAACTCGCCGTGCCAAAGACATGATTGGTATTTCTGCACGTTCAATGGGCGACATTAATGTACAAGTAATCATGGAAAAATTAGGCGGCGGCGGACACTTGTCCAATGCGGCAACACAAATTAAAAATGTCACTGTACAAGAAGCACTTGAAAAGTTACTCGATGCAGTTGATACTTATGAGAAAGAAAATGAATAAAGGAGAGCAGAAAAATGAAAGTTATTTTTACTAAAGACGTCAAAGGCCGTGGAAAACGCGGAGAAGTTAAAGATGTTCCAGATGGCTATGCTCAAAACTTTTTATTAAAGCGCGGCTTAGCTAAGGCAGCTAATAAAGCCAATATGCATACTTTAGAACGCGTTGAAGCCAATGAAAAAGCTGCTTACGAAAGTGAAAAGGCTGAAGCTGAAAAGGTTAAGGCTGTTCTTGATAAAGACGAAACTGTCGTTAATTTCAAGTCAAAAGCTGGTGCCGATTCACGGTTATTCGGTTCAATTTCTAGCAAGAAAATTGTTGAAGGCTTAGAACAACAATTTGGTGTTAAGGTCGACAAACGCAAATTAGTCCTTCCTGAGCCGATTAAAACTTTAGGCTACACAAATGTACCTGTTAAACTTTTTAAAGGCGTAGAAGGCAAAATTCGCGTTCACATCACAGAACAAGACTAAAGCACTCATTAAATTAATTAAAGAAGTGGTCATGATTAATGGATAATATTGTCTCACAACAAATACCGCATGATGATGAAGCTGAAAAAGCGGTTTTAGGTGCAATTTTTATTGATCCTGATGCAATTGCGGATGCAAGCTCTGAAGTTCAGCCGAATGATTTTTATAAAAAAGCAAATCAGCTAATCTTTCAGGCAATGCTGGATCTTTCGGATCGCGGTGATGCAATTGATCCGTTAACCTTGCAGGATGAATTAACAAAGAAAAATCAATTAGATGACATTGGTGGGATTGCTTATGTTTCAGAACTAGCAATTGCAACCCCAACAGCAGCACACGTTAGCTACTATGCCAAAATTGTGCATCGAAAGGCCCTCTTACGGCGCTTGATTTCTGCTAGTCAAAAGATCATTTCTAACGCGATGCAGGATTCGGATGATGTCACTGATATTTTAGATGACGCCGAAAGTGAGATTATGAATGTCTCCTCCGAAAACAACGCAAATGGTTTTCGAGAAATCAAGGACATTGTCAATGCTGCAATTGAGGAAATTAATAATATTCCTGAAGATGGGTCGATGGTTACGGGCTTGCCCACAGGCTTTATTGAGCTAGATAAAATGACAACAGGTTTTCACGCTGATGAGTTAATTATTCTTGCCGCTCGGCCGGGTGTTGGTAAAACTGCTTTTGCAATGAATGTGGCCCAATATGTCGGCCTTCATACTGACAAAACAGTCGCCGTCTTTTCACTAGAAATGAGTGGCGAGCAGCTGGTACAGAGAATGCTTGCTTCAGAAGGATTAATTAATTCGCAACACCTGCGGACAGGGCAGCTTGATGAGGAAGAATGGCGCAAGTTGATTGTTGCTTCTGGTTCACTGGCTAATGCCAGCATCTACATTGACGATACACCCGGAATTAAGATGAGTGAAATTAGGGCGCAAGCACGCCGTCTTGCCAAAGAAAAAGGAAATCTTGGCTTAATTGTAATTGACTACTTACAGCTAATTGAAGGACCGCGTAGTGAATCGCGTCAACAAGAAGTTTCTGCAATTTCACGTCAATTGAAAAAATTGGCTAAAGAATTGCACGTTCCTGTAATTGCACTATCACAATTATCACGTTCTGTTGAACAGCGTCAGGATAAAAGGCCTGTTTTATCAGATATTCGTGAATCTGGATCTATTGAGCAGGATGCTGATATTGTTTCATTTTTATACCGGGATGATTATTACCGCGAAGAAAATGAGGAAGGCAGTAGTGAAGATTATGAAGAAGTCGGAGCTGAGGATGACAATGGTGAAGTTGAAGTAATCATTGAGAAAAACCGGTCAGGTAGTCGTGGCACGATTAAATTGATGTTCTCTAAGCCTTATAATCGCTTTTCCAACTTGGATTATAGTCATGATCAACCGGGATAGTACTAAATAATATAAGCTATGAACTATTCATTAATAGTTCATGGCTTTTTTGTTAGCAAAAAATAAAGCTTATTGTGTGACTTTAAACAGCGAAGCTTGTACTATGAAGGTGTAAATAGTTAATTAGCAATAATTTTTTGTGAAAGGATCGATAATTATGGCTGACAAAGGTTTAAAAGATAAAGTTGCTGGTAAAGCTAAAGAACTTAAGGGCAAGATGCAACAAGCAGCAGGCGACGTTAAGGATAAGGCACAAGAAGCAACTGATAACGTCAAGGATAAAGTTGATGACGTTAAAGAAAATATGAAAAAATAACTGAATAAAAAAGATGACTGGAAGTTATTCACTTCCAGCCATCTTTTTGCGTTACACATGAAACAATTTGCTAACGCAGTTTCTTTTTTATTTCATCTGGTAATTCTAAATTAGGCTCATCTGAGTCATAAAATTCATAGAATACAGGTGCTTTACTTGAATCATTACTTTTAGGATAAAGCTCATAATTACTAGTTAAGAGCGGCAGATTAACACTATCTTTAAATGAATTCCAAATATTAGTAAAAATTTGGGTAATTAGTTTACGCTCTTCTGGTTCCAAAGTCATGAAGACGCGGCTAAGACGATAAGTTCCAACCAATTTGTTATTGGTTAATTGGTGTAATTCTTCAATATCTGAGTTCTCAAATGCTTCAAACAAATCGGAAAAGGTTTCATTCCGTTTTTCGTCTGGAATTGAATTGTTGAAGTTGATTAAGGCATGGCGGATAACGCGACTGCTAGCTGTTAAGCCGTCAGCAAGAGTAAAACTATCACGGCCGACTGACCAACGTCTTGGATCATGTTGATTGCGCATTGCTGCAGTACTTTTTACAACGAGAGTCCGCTCTGGATGATCGAGCATTGCCCCAAAAATCGATCCTTGGGGGATATAAGTTTTCATCTTAGGCATTGCACGTACAAAGCCTGGAGTGGTATAAACCTTGCGGAAAAAGCCAGGACCATCAAAGCTAAATGCCGCAATTACACGATCTTGAATTTCTGGAGCAACGGCACTTAATGCATACTGGGCAAAATTGCCTCCCTTTGAGTGCCCAATAAGATAAATTTGTTTATCCGGGAACTTTTCGGCAATTTCTTCAAGATATTTGGCTGCGACTCCTTGACCATAAATCTCGGATAAGTAGTTCATACGCATATCTTCGTTCCAGCCAATCATTGAACCGTCGGTTCCACGAAAGGCAATAGCAACTGAAGTATCATTAATGAGAAATGTGGCAGCATTAAATTGTAACGGATAAGGTACTTTTTCTAATCTATCTGTCCAATCCAGAATTTTCATTCCACCAATTCGTGGACTATCAGGCAAGAGAATAATTTCAGCTGCAGTTTCGGAGTGCATCTGATGTTGAAAAGAGGGCAGCGCACGCAGTTTTGTTGCCACATCAGATAATGTATGACCGACAGCAGAAGCGTCTGCGGGAAGGTAAACTATGGATGCCAGCAGTGCAGCATCGATACTATTAAAGCGGCGTTCTTTGTAACTGAGGTCACCACGCCAGCGTAAGTAATCAAGAGATCCAGACATGAAAATACCCCTTTCTAGAACTTGAAATTTGTAATTAAGTATTATTGTAGTTGATTTAGTTTTTTAGTACAAAAAAATAAGCAGCCAGCAAGCGCTACTACTTATTTTTTAAGACATTACTTGCCTAAGCTAGTGTAGCTAATGCGTTTAATGTCAGGATATTTGCGTAATGCCATAATAATGTTATTTTCATCAATATTATTATTGATAATGCCATCAACGAAGAAAATTATTTTTTCGTCGCTAACGTATAAAATTTTAACTGACACATTTTCAACATGATTGGCCGATAATTCTTTTTCGATTGTCTTCAAAATGCCATGTTTGTTGACCGCTTCGATTTGAATGTTGAAGCGGATATGCATGATGATTTTATTAATTATAGTATCATCATGGAAAATCATTTGAACTATGAAGAGAATCGCGGTAGCAATAATGCCCAAAAAGTATAACCCGGAACCAATTGCCATGCCGATTGCAGCTGTTGCCCAAACACCGGCAGCGGTTGTCAAACCGGAAATCTGACTTTTCTTAACTAAAATAGTTCCTGCACCAATAAATGAAATACCGGAAACTATTTGTGCAGCTATACGAGAAGCGTCATATTCCATCCCGGAAATTTTCATCAAGTCAGCAAA
This sequence comes from Lactobacillus sp. ESL0263, assembly GCF_003692845.1. Lineage (NCBI taxonomy): Bacteria > Bacillati > Bacillota > Bacilli > Lactobacillales > Lactobacillaceae > Lactobacillus > Lactobacillus sp. ESL0263. The sequence continues at coordinate 19,423 of NZ_REHL01000001.1, forward strand.
CCCATATTTAGAAAGAATCATAAATAACGCAGAAGAAAAAGCTACTACAATGTGGGTTCTGACCCCTGCACTTTTTCTCTGAATTGCTCGTTCGTAGCCGATTAAAGCACCACATAAGGAAGCTATTACTAGGCGTAATATCCAAGGCAGTTGAGTGCTAATCGGTGATATATCTACCATCATCTCACTCCTTTGAAAAAACAATAGTTAATATTATACACTTAAAAAGTGTTAAATGAGAGGTGTTTTTTGGTAAAGTATAGAAAATTAAGTTTGAGATATTTATTGAAAAAATATTTACTTTTACTTTTTATGTGCTATAACTATTAGCAACATTTAGTAATACTGAAAGTATAAAGAATTTAATCCTATAGTTGGATTGAGATTGTCAGTTACTAATAATTATAACGGAGAAAATAAGATGATGGAACAACTTACAGGTGTTGTAGGAATCCTGCTTGGGATTTGGGAAATATATGCTGTTTATAAGGCTTTTAAGGATACTAAGCAGCGAGGAAATAAAAATACTTCTACCTTTCTACCATTGGCTCTATGGAGCGGAGTGGTTTTAGCTTTAGCTTTTATAGGGATTGGCATAGCACTAGTCATGAAAATGTATTAGGCGAATTATTGAACACTAAATTCATCAATAAGATTAATTAGTGCAGAAGCAACTATTGCAACAAGCGATTTTTGATTTCTGCGCTTTTTTCTTGCCAAAATTTTGTATGATATCTTACATTCTGTTACTACTGAGCAAAAAGAATGTGGTAAGGTATAGAAAATCGTAAAAAGTACTTGCGCAAACCAAGCTAATATGTTTTAATAAATATCGTTGTCGAGTTGACAATGCTGACTTAGCTCAGTTGGCAGAGCACGTCACTAGTAATGATGAGGTCGGAGGTTCGAATCCTCTAGTCAGCATATAAGTATATGCTTAAAGTTATTAAAGTCTATCAGATTAGTACTTAAAGGTATTGATCGGATAGGCTTTTTGCTTGTTTTAAAACAAATTAAAATACTTAGAAAATAAAGAAACAAACTGAAATGAACACATAAAAACACACAAAGTGTTTTTATTAGTTAGAAGTAGAATTTTAGAGAGTGTCAAAATGGCATATTAGCAGGCTTTATGCATGCTTTTTTGTGTTTAGATGAATTTAGTTAGTGTGTTTTGTATAATTGAATTATTAGGATTAGATAGAATACGCAGGATATATACGGAAATTAGCTTTATAGAAACAAAAGTGCAGGTGATGAATTAATGATAAATGATGTAGAGCAGATGTTTAAATATTGTGAGATATCTGAAGACGGACAACAATGTTTTTTTAAAGATTCAATTGAAAATCAAAAGATCATGTTGGCGGCTTTTAAGCATAATCCTTTTATGGCTAAATATATTTACATACCAATATTGGCTTTGGAATTTGTGTTTAACACAGAAAATCATAAAAGAATATATCATTATTTAAATCATGAAAATTTATTACCTATAGTAAAAAGTAAATGTTTTTATGTTGGTAATCAACAAGAGATGAATGATTCTTTAGAAGGTAAATATTCTTGGAGTTTATCATCTGATTTACTTGATGAAAAAGAGAATTCTCCTCAAATAAAAGAATTGTTTGAGGAGGTCAAAAGAAGGCAACCTTTTGATAGCTATATTTGGTCATTTACTTTAGATGAAAACAACATGGCTTTACAAAACTATGGTGATATTGCAGTAGTAATGAATCCTCAAAAAACGTTTGAAAGTTTGGCTAGTAAATATACAAATCCAGAATTTAAAGATATGAGTACAGGAAATGCATTCATTTTTCCTTTACATGTAATATATAATCGAAAAACTCAGATAGAGTATTTATCAAATACTCTGGATATTTGGGTAAATTCTATAAAAATTGGTAATTATGGTGATTATCAAGATGCATCATTAGCAATGTATCTATATTCTTTAGTTTTTAAGCATCCAAAGTATCATCAAGAAGAAGAGATTAGATATATTATTAATAAAATTCCAGATGCTAATAGAAATGGATATGATGTTAAGATTGGTGGAAAGAGAAAACTAGAAGCTCCATTTTTACCCACTTTATGCAATGAAATTATAGTTAATCACAGGGCTGATAAAGAAGAAAATGAAAATATTTATACAGTACAGACTAAAGTAAAAGATATACTTGATATTTACGATTTTAATAATACTGTAGTAAGAAAAACAGATTTAGAATACTAATTATGACAGAAAAAATAATTAATTACTGATCGTGTAAAAAATATAGGCGAAGCTTTCGCTCCTAAAAGGACAGTGGATTTCATGTTAGATCAACCAGAGATAAAAAATTCATTAACTGCCACTTTTCTTGAACATTCAGCAGGTGAAGGAGCTTTCTTAGTAGAGTTGCTTGAGTGCAAAGGAGTCTTTAATAAAAATAATTTCATTTTATTAAATTGCCGAGATAGTCGGACAATGAAAGAAGGCATCCCTTTGGGGCAAAGAAGCATGAATGATTTTTTTAAGAAAATTTGCAAAGAAGTTCAAGCAACCAACAGAGACAAGCAGATCAGCATGCATACTTGTCGCCACACAGTGGCAACTAAATTGGACATACCCCAGGGATGTCATATCCTTGGGCAGCCTCAAGAATGGGACATAGCTTAGAAATATTTATGAAGACTTATGTGCACGCAGATCAAAATAAGAGTCAAATGATGATGAATCTTATGAATTTGGATAATAGTTCCAAACTTAAGTTAAAACCGATCTAAACACACAACACACAGATTTATAATCTGGATGGCCTGATATAAAGGCTATTAGGAGCAACTGTTACTCCTCTAGTCAGCATTCAGAAGAATCATTTAAAGTAATTAACCTTGATTTATCAGCATTTTAAGCAGATAAGTTAAGGTTAATTTTTTTTGCGTAAAACAGGATAATGCACACGCTATGGAACAAGTTCTTGTCCCTGTTCCGTACAAAAACTCTTAGGCAGGCCTTTAGGTTGATATAATGGGCTTTATAACCACTTTTTCGTGTGCTTGAATAATTTTTCAAAGATAATTCTATGAGAAAAAGAGAGCAGTTTATAGATTACTTATGATTATAATTTGTTTGTATTTGGCCATTTTTCATGTTAATCTAATTAAAATTTAAATGTATAAAAGATCTAGCATTATTTTTCATATATCCAATAGCATGTAATTCAAATGGAGGTTCACATGGCGTTACGATACATAGAAAAACGTTATATCTTTCTTTTTTTGATTCTTTCTTTTTTAAAATCTCTTCAAGTAGTGTTCATAGCCCTGATTACTCAACGAATGATTAATTGGATTTCAAAGCCTGATTTAAAATATTTGCTCAGCTTAACTGCGATAGCTCTTATCGGATTAGTAGCATTTTGGATAATAGGTATTTTGTATCAAAGAACCTACTTCATAGTTATAGAGAAAATAAATTGCAATATTAAGTCACTGGCAAGTGAATCTTTGATTTTTGGTAATCATCAGGCTGTTAAAGCTGATACGTCATTTTTTACTAATGATTTAAAAGCAATCGAAGCAAACAAAATAGAAGCGGAATTAGAGATCATAACAAATTCGATTCAATTTTTAACTGCAGTGGTATCAGCTTTAATTGGCTCATTACCCCTAACGATAGTTTTTATGTTCGCATCCTTTTTGCCAGGAATCTTGCAGAGACTGTTGGGTAAAAATATTGAAGAAAAGTCCGAAAATTGGGATAAAAGTAATAGTAAATATACGGAGAATGTTAAAGAAACTGAAATGTTTGCTAGTTCTGCTAGACTATACAACACTGAAACTAATTTATGGAAAAGGTTTAAAGTCACTGCGAATCAAATGGAATCCGCATTAATGAAATTAAATTTTTGGCAAGGTTTTACAAATGAAACGATCACTATAATGGCTTATGCTGCAATTACTATCGCGCCGATTGCACTTGGAGTTTATCTAGTAAGTATCAAAAATATTACTCTGGGTACATTAATCATGATTAGCCAGTTATCAAATAACTTTGTAAATCCAGTAATCACTATTTCTGCATATTTTAATGATTTAAAAGTTGCCAAACCGATGTGGGAAAAATTTGAGCGCCTAACAAAAGATAATAATTTCCAAAAAAGCAGTTCTGAAGAGCATCGTGACTTGACTAGCCTTGAGTTTAGAAACGTCACAGTTGCACGTGGAAACAAAACTATCTTTGAAAATGTATCTTTTAATATTGAAAAAGGCGATAAAGTACTGTTTGTTGCGCCTTCAGGATGGGGAAAGTCTACACTTTTGAATACGTTGCTAGGCAATTTAAATATTAAAAGTGGAGATTATTTGATTAATGGTAAAAATGTAGTTGACAACTTAAAAGATACGCATAATTACTTTAGCTATATTAATCAAGAACCTAAGCTGCTTGATGACACTATCCTTTATAATATAACTTTAGGCTTGCCAGCTTCTAAAAATAGCTTGGATAGTGTTGTAAAGAAGGCTGGATTGGCAGATTTGATAGATGAAAAGGGATTTGACTTTGAAGTTGGGAAATCAGGCAACAATTTATCTGGTGGGCAGAAACAAAGAATAGAAATTGCTAGAGCTTTATTTTTTAAGCGTCCAGTAGTGCTGGCAGATGAAGCTACAGCTTCGCTAGATCCTGTACTTTCTAGAAAAATTCATGAAACTCTTTTAAAGGAATATCCTGGAACAGTTATTGAAGTGGCACATCATCTTACTCCCTATGAAAAGACGATGTTTAACAAGATAATTCAGTTTGAAAATTAGTTCTATATTTAAGTAATAAAAAAGGAGAAAGTTAAAGCTTGGTATGAAGCCAAAATTTAACTTTCTCTCTTTTTTTGAGATTTTATTGTACATCATCCATATCATCTTCGGCTAAACGATGATGATATAGGCTTTGATCAGTTTTATCTATATCTGTTGATATAGCTTCCTCAATAGCTTGCTGAATATAAACTAAGCTTTGCTTATCATAAAAAGGTACGGAAATTTCATATGCAGATCCGGCTTTTTCAATTGATAACTTAGTCATAATGCCATTCAAAAAGATTCCGACACCAATAATAAATGCAAGAAAACCAAAAAGAGCACTTGAATTTATCATTGCTAACCCAATCAATGCAACAATTATCCCAACGATAAAATCTTTGACTGAGTAAGACGTATCAATTGAGGCAGCAGATATATTTTTTAAAGGAATGTTTTGCTTGTGCTTACCAGCAGGAATTAATCCTAATACTGTGTTTTGCTCAACAACTTTAACAAATCTATAGTCAACTGATACGGAACCCTTAATCCAAAAGAGCAATGTGCTGGCTGAAAATTCTTTTTTAAACCAAGTTTTATCACGTGATTTACTTAGGTCTACCTTTACTTCTCCTGTGTCTCTTTTGACTTCTGGCATATATATAACCCCCACTTTGAAATAACAATAAAATTCTTAAGAACTTTAAAAAAACTTATACTAAAACTATATCATATAATTTGCATTGCAAACAGAGGATATAAAGTATTAATATAAACTACTTATGCTTAGTTTGTGAAAAGCTTGAAATCATATTAGAGCCTAGCACGTAACATTTTTTCGCCAGTCCAAGTAGTACTAAATTGATAGTTGGGAAATAGTGCAATGATAAAAGTAATTAAAACGTAGCACATAGAGTAATTAATTTATAGCTAGCAGTATCAATTCTCTGACGGAATAAATCAATAATTTTGCAAAATACAATATTATTATGTCTGTCAGTTTAGCACCTTGTTCGAGCTGTCAGTTTTTTTAATGTTAAAAATGAAACATGTTTCATAAAAATATTGACTTTTTGAAACAAAATGCTAACATTTATCTGTAAGCGATTGCAAATTGGTGCAATTATAAATAAACAGTAGGAGTGAATAAAATGTCGGAGAAAAAAGAGAATAACTTTCTCAACGAGAAGCTAATTCCACTTTTTAATAGAATATCAAGTGCTAGGCACATGGTCGCATTAAGAGACGGGATGACTGCAGCTGTGCCAATGATCATCATTGGTTCAATCTTTATGATTATTGATCAGTTTCCAGTAAAGGGCTATTTAGACTTTATGGCCCATATTTTTGGCCCTAATTGGTCAACTGTTGTGCAATATGTGACAAATGCCTCGTTTAATATTATGGGTTTAATAGCCGTAGCTGGTATTTCCTATAGTTTAGCGAAAAGTTACCAAAACATTGATGCATTTTCAGCAATGATCGTTGCAATAGGTGCATTTATTTTAACGATTCCAATGCAAATTGGAAAAGACGGTGGATTACTAATTCCATTAAAACAGTTTGATTCATCTGGTCTTTTTACAGCCCTACTAGTTGGTTTGTTTGTAACTGATTTGTATGTTTGGTTAATGCACAAGAATTTGGTTTTCAAGATGCCAGATACAGTTCCACCAGCTGTAAGCAATTCATTTGCGGCCCTGGTTCCAGGTGCAATTTCCTTATTTGTAGTTTGGCTAATTAGAATTGGTGTTGAAGCAACGCCAATGAAGAGCATCCCAAACGTAATCACATACTTTTTACAGACACCAATGAGTAAAGTAACAAATACTTTGGGCGGTGCAATTGTTATTGAACTAGTAATATGTATTTTATGGTTCTTTGGTATTCATGGTGCCAATGCAATTTCTGGTATTATCGATCCGATTATGTACGCTGCACTAGCTGCTAATGCTTCAGCACTTAAGGCTCACCAAGCTATTCCAAACATTGTTACCAAGACTTTCTTCGACAACTTTGTTCATATTGGTGGCTGTGGTGCTACATTAGGCTTTGTTATTTTGATGGCCTTCTTTGCCAAAGACAAAGAAATGAAAGCGATGGGTAAGCTTTCAATAGGGCCAGCTATCTTTAATATCAATGAGCCCGTAATTTTTGGTGTACCAATTGTCTTGAACTATCGGATTATTATTCCATTTATTTTGGCTCCAATTGCCAACATTATTGCAACATACACAGCAATGAAGCTAGGCTGGGTTGCTAAAACAATTGGAATCTACCCACCTTGGACAACGCCAGCAATTTTATCGGGTATTCTTGCTACAGGTCATATTTCCGGTGGTATAATGCAATTGTTTAATATTGTTATGGATACATTAATTTACTATGGCTTCTTCAGAAGCATGGATCGTGCTAAATTAAAAGAAGAGCAAGAAGCAGCAAAGCAATAGTATTAGGTAGGAGTAGAAGTGCAGACAAGGCAGAAGCTAACAGCAACGCAGCTAAAAATATATAATTATATTGTTGCGAATAAAAAACAAATAACAGAGATAACTCTGCGTGAGTTAGCAAGTATATTAGGTGTTTCACCGGCTTCTGTTGTCCGTACTTTAGAAGCACTGGGCTATCAGCATTACTATGATTTGCAAAACGAAATTAAAGAAGAGCTGAACAGAAATAAAGTGGTTGATGATATCACTTATCAGGCACAATATTACTTTTCGCAAGCTTTTTTAGCAGATTACGATAAAAAAATTGTTACTTTTCAAAAAATTGCTAGAAAAACGACAGATTTCGTCTTTTTTGGAATTGGTTCATCTGGTGACTTATGTGATTATGGTGCGCGTCAATTTGTTAATAATGGGCGTAACGCATTTTCGATTGATGATCCATACTACCCAGTTGAATTAAGCCGAGATCGTTTTAAAAACAAGACTGTAATAGTTTTATCAGTCAGCGGTGAGGGTCAACCAACAATTGATCAAGTAAAAAGTTTTAAGCAAGAAGGTGCGACAATTGTCAGCATCACTAATAATGAAGATAATACCATTGCAGGCTTATCTGATTTGAACTTTGCGTACCACTTAGAATTCAAAATAATCGGTGAAACAATCAACTTAACGTCACAAGTTCCAGTTGTTTATCTACTTGAACGATTGTCGCGTGCACTGCGTGTTGATAAGTAACAAATTTTATTGAAGGACTAATTCCAGCTTTATTGCAGGAATTGGTCCTTTTGCATTTTTCAAGTTCTTAACTACTTTTAATTATATTTTGGCTAAGGGGGTGTCATCACAATATATGAAGGTTATAAGCCAAGCTTGGTAAGGCTAAAATCGGTTATAGCAAGATCTATTGCTTCACAAAACATAGCAATTGCTATAATAATAGTTATTAATAATTTTTAGCTATTAAAAGGGATAATAAAGATGAATAAAGCAAAAATTTTGGTGACTGGCATTATTCCAGAAGCGGGATTAACAGAATTAAAAGAAAATTTTGAAGTGATTCATGCGCCTGAACATGAGACCAGAAAATGGGTTTTAGCACACTTATCTGAATACGAAGGCTTAATACTCATTGGGATGAAAGGCGACCAGGAGCTAATAGATGCAGGAACCAACCTAAAAATCATTACAGCTAGTGGTGTAGGATATGACCACATTGATATTGATTATGCTAAGCAAAAGGGAATTGTTGTTGCGAATTGCCCTAAGAGTGTTCTGGTTCCTACTGCTGAAATGACGTTTGCCCTATTATTAGCAACTGTAAGGCGGCTGCATTTTTATGATAAAAATATTCGCCAAGGAAAATGGGTCAATGTTTCTAAGCCGGAAAATATGGGGACAGGACTTCAAGGAAAAACACTTGGTATTTATGGTATGGGGCGAATTGGTTCTGAAGTTGCTAAATATGCTCAGGTATTTGGGATGAAAGTTATTTATCATAACAGACATCAATTAGCGTCTGAGGTTGAAAAAGCGGAGCATGTTAGTTACGTCGACTTTGATACGCTAGTTAAAACATCAGATGTTATTACACTCCATGCGCCAGCTTTACCTTCAACAACTGGCGTATTTAATTCGAAAGTGTTTAAGCAAATGAAAAAGACTGCTTATATTATTAATGCTGCGCGTGGACAATTAATTAACCAAAATGATTTGATATCAGCGCTAAAAAATGGAGAGATAGCTGGAGCCGGACTAGATGTTTATGAAACTGAACCACAAGTTCCGCAAGCTTTATGTGAATTAGACAACGTGGTTTTAGCTCCTCATGCAGGTACTGGAACTTTAGAGGCTAGAACGGAGACAGCTAAAGAAGCATCTAGAAATCTTATTTCTTATTTGTGTGACCACAAAGCTTTGAATCAAGTTAATGAATAATCAAGATCATGAAAAAAAGCCAAGTAATAACTTGGCTTTTTTCTTTATCGTGATATAATATGAAGCTAACTACATGAAGTATGCTTCATATTAATAAGAAGGTGAGATTATCACAAATTTGGTTAAAGAAAATAGGAAAAAGCTGCACTTAACGCAGCGTGAACTTGCCGCTAAAGTGGGTGTCACTGAAAGAACGATTATCTCAGTAGAAAACGGCAAATACAAGCCCTCACTCCTCTTGGCGTATAAACTGGCGCAAGTTTTTAGAACTGATATTGAAACCTTGTTTTGTTTAGAGGAGTACTTAGAAAATGAAAAAGAATAAGAAAAGAAAGCTCAAATATTATTTCTCAGCATGCTTTTTTACATTATCAGCACTTCTTGAGTTGGTGCTGATCGGTTTAGAAATTCTGCAGCACCGTAGGCAAATCGATATACCGAAAAATATTATTTATGCAGTTTTTGCTATTAGTTTTGCTGCTTATCTTTATTATAAAGCTAAAACTGTGGGGACAGATAAAGATGATGAAGATGAGCGTGATGAATTTATTGCAGTGAAAACTAATCACCAAATGTATAAAATAGCTAACTGGTTAATTTATATTCTGAGCTTGGTCTTTCTAACTGGGGCGGCGTTCATGTATAAAGCTCAAGGTTTTACGACACTGGTCATAATATTGATAACCATTGCCGCTACTTTAAGTGTCTTATGGAACTTATTATTATTAATTGAAATGATTATAGGTATTACTAATGAACTTAGAAATTAGTAAGGCCTAAATATTTATAACAATATAAAAATGGTTCTGCCAATGCATCAGACAATAACGGTCAGTTAATTTCTGCACCATTGATTGCTCAACGCCTTGCAGTTGAGCATTTTACTTCATTGAGTATAGCTCATAATTACAAAGAAGATGGCAAGGACTATTCTTTGAGTTCTTGGAAACGGCAATTAGTAACATCAGCCCTTTTAGACCAATATAAATTACCGTATCAAAAATCATGGTTTAAAGACACTAATAATAATGAAACAATTCGTTCTTGGTATGAATATAATAGGGATTATCTAGGTTACCGATTAGCAGTTAAAGATATTAGCTATCAAGTTAATTTAACTAATTATGGCATGGCTGCTCCTGTTTTAATTAATAAAGCAGAATTGGCATACTGAATGCATCTAAAAAGGCAGTGGCTACTAAAGAAATAACTGATGTTGCACATTTGCAATCGCTTCAAGTTTTGCCAGTTGAATGGCAAGTAGACAAAGCGCTGGCCAAAAAAGCAAAATATTTGGCTTTTAAGTTTACTGGCTATGGTATACAGGAAACCGCTTGGCAAATAATATAGCTTTTGCTAAGGGATATAATTATTTGCTGACACTTAAATAAATAGTTATAAAAAGACAAAAACCAATAAATTACGTTTCAAAACGATAATTTATCGGTTTTTTATTTACGATAAAAATTAAAGGCAAAATTTATCTATTTTTTTAATCCCAGTTAGCGTCGATACAATTGTATTGAGCTTGTTTTAAAGCAAATTTTACTATTACACGCAAAGTAAAGCAAAGCATTTTGTTAATGGGCACTTGGTTCTATTCATGATTCCCTTTGTACTAGTTGTTGAAGCTCAAAACTTGGGGGGGATAACTACCGCTAGTGGCGATCATACTATGATTTTCTTGAGATTAATATTAGTTATTTTGACAGCAGTCTATTACGCAAACAAGAAAGAAACTTATGACAATTTAAACTCCCAGGAAGGCTGTATTTTCAGTTTGCAAAATCTGGAAGTTTTAAGTGATCCACAAATTTATTTAGTTTATATTCTCAATTTTGTGGCTATTTTTGTTTTTTAAGAGTAAATAATAATGGGTAAATTGTAAAATGAAGTTATTTCTAGTTATGCCGCATTAACAGCTTCTTTTTTATTAGTAGAATAAACTACCTTTACTATTGTTACCAAAACAATTAAACAAGTTACACATAATAATGTTAATGCGATAGTAATACCGAGCGAAGCAGTAATTGTAGTAAAAATAGTTGTCACAACTGGTACAGTCACAACTAAAATAGTGTTAAGCATTCCCATAGTTGATGACAAAATATTTTGATCAACAGCTTCAACAAGCCACTGTGTTAATTTAGGGCTAGCTGTACCAATAAATACTGCAAGGCTTGCCATGATAGGTAGGCAAATAAAAATATTTTTAATAAGCATTGTACCAATAACTGCGATACTTAGAACTGTTGAAATAATTGCGATAGTGAATAATGACATTTTCTTGAATAATTTTGTGCCTACAATACTACCAAGTGCCATACCAGCAGTCATTACAGCTCCTATTAGGGCAATCGTGAAACTGTACGTTCCAATGACCATAGAAGACTTATTACCAGCGATTACGATTGAAATTAAAGGCTCAATTGTTCCTAAAACTCCATTTAGTAAGGCAATTACTAGAACGACCGACAATAACCCCTTTGCTTTTTTTACTTGTTTGAATGATAAAGCAATTGTTTTAAAGAAGCCCTCTTCATTAACTGAAGTAGCTTCTTCTTGAGGACGAGTCTTGTAATAATTGCGACCGACACTGGCAAAAAGGACACCTGCTGCTAGAAATGTTAATGCATTGAAGATTGCTAGGCTGGAATAAGACATGAAAAGTAATAAACCAGAGCCAATGAATTGTGCAATCATATTGATAATACCGTTGATCCCACTAACAAATCCTTCAGCTTCAGCAACTTCATCATCTCCAACAATGTTAACAATTAGAGGCATTTGAAGGCCACCAGAATATGAACCAGCAATATCTGATACTAAGTTAATGCCAATAACAGTTAAAACTAGGTTCCAGCCAGCAAAACCACTAGCGAAAAGTAAGCCGACGATTAGATAGAGTCCAAAGCGTATAACGGCTAACCAAACCATTAACTTGAACTTGTTTTTTGTACGGTCAGCTAAATATCCACTAAGAATTTGAAAAATTTGAGGTACTGATTCTGAAATTGAAATCAATGAAATAGCCAAGGCGTAATTTTTTAATTTACTTGCATAAGTAATAAGTGCTAAGTAAAACAAAATATTGCCTGCACCAGATAAAAAACTGGCAATTGTAAATTTTCTATAATCCTTATTCTTTATAAAAATGTCCATAATTTATAACTCCTAAATCAAATTTTATATATATTAAGTTATAACTTGGATATAATAAGAATTATCAAAAATGTCACATTTGAATGTTAAACGCCAAATTTGAATGAAATTAAGGAGGAGCACTAATGACAATAGGACAATTGCTAAAGCAATATCGAATTGAGAGCTCGAAAACACAAAAAGAATGGGCTGGTAATACGATTAGTACATCATATTATTCAAAAGTTGAAAAAGATCAGCATAGAATTACAGCTGAGGATTTGATTGCATTATTGCGTGCTAATAACATTAAATTGTGGGAATTTTTTGGCAAGCTTAGTCAAGAAGATAAAATAAGATATGACGAAAACAGAGATATTGGCGAGGCAATTAATGAAGCGTTTTATCATAATGATAAGGATCAGCTTAAGGATATTAAAAATGTCATTGCAAATAGTGAAATAGCTGATAAAGAAGATCAATTGTTATTTATAAATGCAGTTATAGCCTTAGTTGGTAATCATAACGTAGAAAATCTTGATGAAAAAGATCGAATTGAGTTGAAAGAAAAGATCTTTAATATTTCTGATTTTGACGAAAATAAATTAGATTTGTATTGTAATTTGATGACACTTTATGATCTTGATAACAATTTGTTAATAAGTCGGCGAGTAATTACACAATTTCGCTATTCGGGGAATTCGAATGTTCAAGAAACAATATTAGCAATAGTGATTAACATTTTATTTATGTGTATTGAGGAAAATAGATATAAAGAAACAGAATTTTTTATTCAAGCAGCCGATCAAATTAGTACTAAGCCGAACTTGTTTTTTTATAAAAACTGCATTTTTATACTTAAAAATATAGTGAATTATCACTATGAAAGAAAGGATGAGTATTTAAATAAGGCTCGAATGGCAATTGATCACATTAGTTCGTTGGGCATGCCGGAGTATAGTAAAGATGTGAAAGGTTTTTTTGATAAATATGGAAGAAATTAAAAAAGGTGTATTTGATATTTAGAATTCAAATACGCTTTTTAGTGTCTTCGGTTAAATCGTTATAAAGTTTAATAGAACTTAGAATGTAAAAAAGCTCGAAAGCTAAAAAACTTTCGGGCTTTTAATCTAAATTCTATTTTTAGCAAAGCTTATTAATATAAAAATCCTTTGTAGTGATGCTTGGTTAACTTTTTAGCAAGTTTAACTGAGCGATACCAGTGGGAGGTATTATGTATGCTCGTTCCATTAATTGTGTTTGCAATTGATAATACTTGGTGACCCTTAAGTTTGGAACAGTTGAAAAACTCACCGCCGTTTTCACCCCAGCCACCGTCTTCGCCATCATCACCAGTATCTGGTATGCCGATTTCAGCAGGTTCGTTCCATTGCTTTACATTTAACCAAGTAATACCTTTTTGTTTCTGATAGCCGGGGATGAATATCCAATTAGCTCTTTCAAAATCTGGTTTATCGTGAGGTATATATTTATGTATTACGTTAGGTTGAAATTCATTTAAAGTATACGTTGTTTTAGTTATTTTTACTTTACTAAGATCTTTTTCAAACCCGTTAGTATAATACTGGTACCAAGTTCCGCGCATGTTTTTAGGAAAAACAGTAGGGACTTCTTTTGCTTGAACGGTATTCGTTGTGTTACATACACTTCCGACGCCAACAACTACACTGATTAATGTTAACACTGTGATAATTTTTTTCTTTAATTCCATTTTATTTTTCCTCCCCACTTTTACTACTAACCTATATTATATACCACTATATAATAATATGAATAAAGTAATAACAATAAAATTGATAAGTTATCTATTTAGCAGATTCATTTGCACACATAATGATCAATATTTTAAAAAAATACCGTACGAAAAAATAAAAAGTCGAATGTGACACTTTTTAACTTGTCTCACTCCTTGAAGGTATTATCTGTATAAGAAAAAGATTAAATTATAGGAGAAAAGCAAATGATTAAATTTAATATTCGTGGTGGTTTTGGTGATTCTACTAAGCCTGATGTAAATATCCGTGAGCAAGATAACCTTTACTTGGCTGTAAATTCAAAATGGTTGCAGGAGAATCCTGTTCCTGCAAGTCAGTCGTTGATTGATGGTTTTGACATAGCAGAACAGCAAACGCGTAAACACCTTTTAAAAAACTTTTCTGTTTTTGTTGCTGGTAAAAAACCAGTTCCTAAAGTTAAGAACTTTAACAAAGCAGTTGAATTTTACCGTGTAGCTGAAGATGAAGAAAAAAGAGCTGATGACGGCGCTGCTCCAATTAAGGAAGACTTGACCTTTTTAACCGGACTCGACAATTTAGCAGATATCAATAAGAACTTGGCGAATTTGTTGCTAGCCGACAACTTGCCATTTAAATTTGAAGTGGAACCAGATTTTAAGGATGCACAACTAAATATTGTCACTTTTTACCGGCAAAATTTGATTTTGTCCGATACCAGTTATTATGGTAATGAAAAAACCGCTAACTTGCTTGATGTTTGGCAAACGCAAACCGTTAATTTGCTGGTAATGAGTGGCGTTCAGCAGGATAAAGCTGAGCAATACGCCGCAGGAGCAGTTACGTTGGACCAGCGTTTGGCGCAGGTTTATCAATCAGCAGAATATAATTCTGAGATTGAAAACATATATCATCCAATGAGTGTGACAGAATTTGAAAGCAAGAGTAAAAATATTCATCTAGCTGCTTTGCTGAAAGAAACCAGACTTGAAGCCGCTAAGAAAGTTAATGTTACTGAACCAGGCTATTTAGATAAATTTGATGAATTGTTTAATGAAGAACATTTTGCTGAATTAAAAGGCTGGCTAATCGGGTATTTTATTAATCAAGCGGCACGGTATTTGTCACGTGAATTTCGGAAAGCAAGATTACCACTAAGAAAAGCAATGTACGGAGTAGATTCTTTAGATGAAGATGAGCGCTTTGCTTATGATGAGACGGTCAGATTATTTGGTGATGTCATTGGCCAATACTATGGCGAAAAATACTTAGGTGCTGAAGCCAAAGCCGATGCTACTAAAATCGTTAAAAATATGATTGCGATTTACCAAGATCATTTAAAAAAGAATTCTTGGCTGTCAGATACAACTAAGAAAAAGGCGCTAAAGAAGCTAGACACTTTAGTCTTAAAAATCGGTTATCCAGAGCATGTTCAAAGATTTTATGACGAGTTCAAAGTAACGCCAGCTACAGAAGGTGGCAGTTTATATAGTAATGTTAAAGCAAATAGTCAAATTAAACTTAAGGATAACTTTGCAGATATTAACAGACCGGTTGATCAATCACTTTGGATGATGTCGGCAGTAGAACCAAATGCTTGCTATAATCCGCAAAGTAATGACATTACTTTCCCAGCACTTTTACTCCAAAAGCCTTTTTATGACCTACATCAGGATCGTGCAGCTAATTATGGTGGTTTTGGTACAGTTGTAGGACATGAAATTTCGCATGCGTTTGACAACAACGGCTCGCAGTTTGATGAGTTGGGTAATATGAAAAACTGGTGGACTGACGAAGACCAGGCTGAATTTAATAAAAGAATCAAAGCTGAAATTAAGCTGTTTGATGGCGTTGAAGTTGGTACAAGCAAAATCAATGGTAAATTAACAGTTTCAGAAAATATTGGTGATCAGGGTGGTCTAACAGTGGCCGTTGCGGCTAATAAGCAAGAAGGTGGAGACGCTAAAACCTTGTTTGAAAACTATGCGCGAATTTGGGCAACAAACGCTAAGCCTGAATTTTGGCAATTAATCGCCGCTTCTGATGTTCATGCTCTCTCCCAAGCTCGAGCAAATGTGCAGGTCCAATGTCAAGATGAGTTTTATCAAGCTTTCAATGTTAAAGAAGGAGACGGTATGTGGCTTGATCCGGATAAGCGGGTACAAGTTTGGTAATTACACTTGAGAGCAGCTACAAGCTCTATAAACTAATTGCTTTTAAGTGAACTTAGTCCCTGATTTTGTGCTAAAACAGACATAAGTTTAGAACTCTATATTAGTAAATATAAAATAGGGAGGAAAAGTAATGAAAAATATTAGAGTAGCAATTACTATACTGGCAGTTGTCTTGTGGCTTGTTGTCATTGGTATTTTCGCAGTTGCCATTGCTAAAAATCAGTTGTGGAATTTGGGACCGGTTATTACACATAATAGGCCACAAAATGCTCTGGGCTGGTTGATTATTGCTGCCGCTGCAGTAACGGCAGTTAGCGTGATTTTAAAACTCATAAGTAATAAAGAGTAGTAGTAGTAGTACTTTTCTAAAAAATGAATGTACACTAAGAAAAAACAATAAATTAAAGGACTAATTCCCGCTGTTTTTTAGGTAATTAGTCCTTTTTGTGTTCTCGAGATACTAAAAAAATAGCTGGACTGCGGTGCTATAATCAGCCATTTCACTGAAAAGGCATTCAAAAAAAGCTTGACTTTGTTTGGGAAGCGCATACAATATGTTTTATAAGATTTAGTTAACCGGTTAACTAAATTATTAATTATTTGATTATTACTTTTGATGGAGGAGCTGATTAAAAACTATCCCGTAAGATTTGTTGGGTAGGTATTAGTTTTAAGCTAGGATGATGCAACTGTTTATGTTCAAGTTTTTGTCTAAGGATATGCATTGCAACCTTACCAATAGAATAAGAATCTTGATGAATACAGCTAATTGGCGGAGTCATTACTTGCATCCAGTCAAATTCTTCATAAGTTGCAACACCATAATCTTTTGGATAAGAGTAATGCAATTGCTGCATTGCCTGAAGTAAACGCAAAAGTACGCGAGCATTCATACAGAAAAAGCCAATTTTAGTGTCAGTATTTTGTTGCATAATTGTATTGATATTTTCAGTAAATTGTCGATATTCAATATCTTTACCATGATGAGGTACAGCAATTAAATGATTGAGCGTCGAATATTTTGTAGCTTTAATGAACCCTTCATAGCGCTGAGTTCTTGTACTGATGTTTTGGAATGGCCAGGTGACAAAATAGAGATTATCGTAACCCTGTTTTTGCATTTCACCAACCATTCCTTGTACGGAAGTCATATTATCAGTAGCGACTGTATCAATGATTAGGTTATTAGATTCGCGGTCGACCATAACGGTATTCTGGTTTGATAGGGATTCATAGATTGGACTATCTGGATTAACAGGGTCAACAATAATTCCCGCAACACCTTCATTTTGTAACCGCGTAATATTATCAATTTCTTTTTGTTCACTGTTATCAGCATTGGTAAACAATACACGATAATGATAATTATCACATTGTTCAAAAATTCCTGATAGTACCTGTGAAGTAAAGGGATTGGTGATGTCGGCAATAGAAACACCAATGGTTTTGTTTTCATTTTTTGCCAAATTTCGAGCAGTAGAATTAGGACGAAAATTAGTGTCGTTAATTATTTGACTTAAATTCTTACGTGTTTCTAAAGACATGTGATCGTAGTTGCCGTTAAGAAAATTTGAAACGGTGGCTGTTGATACATTGGCCATAGTAGCAATGTCTCTAATTGTTAGTTTTCCCATAGTTATTTCCCCAATAATTTATATATATATTTAGTATATCGTATTTTTTATTAGAAAAAGGGAATTTTACTATAATTTTGTTAACCGATTAACATTGATCAGCATTGATCAATGTTAGCCGACAAGCAACTTAGGTATATCCTCTAATACACTTGATTCACCTCATGCTTAACAAAATTAAAAGCTAATTTGCGGTTAGTTCAGTAATTTACTTCATATAGGAGGATGAGGTTGTGTTAGAAACTGTTAATCGTGTTTTTCAAGTTTTTGGTGCTAGTGTAGTAGTGCCAATTATGATTTTTATTGTAGCGCTGTGCTTAAGGGTTAAGCCTAAGACAGCGATGATGAGTGCTTTTTATGCAGGTGTAGGTTTGACCGGTTTTGGTTGGATTATTCAAGCCTTCACCCCAACTATTACAAAAATAATTAAACAAATGGTTAATATTACCGGAATTAAATTGCCTATCGTTGATATAGGATGGCAAGCTGGTTCTTTAGCATCATTTGGTTCAACTGTAGGTCTAAGTTTCTTTGTTTTCGGCTTAATTGCTGAGATCTTATTATTTGCTTTCGGTGTAACAAAAATTTTTATGGCTTCAAATTTATGGAATAATTTTGGTTTTATGATTTGGGGAACAGTTTGTTACTACGTTACACATAATTTCTGGCTTTCATTAGGATTATCATTCTTCATGTTGCTCTACGCTTTGGCTTTAGCTGAAATTCAAGCTGATCGCTGGTCTGATTATTATGGTGTAAAGAATGCATCTGTAGCATCTTTGCATAATATTGAGCAAGTTATCCCAGCAATCATATTAGATCCATTATGGAATTTGCTAGGGTTTAACAAAGTAAAAATGACCCCTGAATACTTTAAAAATAAACTAGGTGTTTTTGGTGAACCTACAACGCTAGGAGCACTTTTGGGTTTGATAATTGGAATTTTGGGTAATTTGACAAGATTGGGTACTTTACAAGCTTGGGGCCAAATTCTTTCAGTAGCAGTACAACTATCAGCTGTTATGACTATCTTTCCTTTAATTACAAATGTCTTTTCAAAAGCTTTCACACCGTTAGCAGATGAAATTGACAAAAATGCACATAAGGATAAAGAAGGAACTAAAGCAACCAATGAAGTCACTAATAAGAAACGCTGGTTCCTAGGTGTTGATGACGGAGTTGGCTACGGCGAACCTGCAACTATCATTTCTGGTGTCATTCTAATTCCAATTATGGTTTTAATTGCTTTTATTCTTCCAGGAAACAAGACACTACCAATTGTCGATTTGATTTCTTTACCATTTATGGTTGAATCCATCGTTGCATTAACTCGTGGTAATATTTTAAAAGTAATTGCTAACGGAATTGTTTGGTTTAGTTTAGGCTTATATGCTTCTAGTTGGCTAGGTAGTTTTTATACTGGAGCAGTATCACACTACGGCGTTGCCCTACCTGCTGGTATTGTTTTAATTACTAGTTTTAACTTAATGGCTAGACCATTAAATGCATTAGTTTTTGCAGCATTTGTTTCGCAAAACCCATTATATATTGGATTGGTAATCGTAGTTTATTTGGCACTTCTGTTCGGACTTCGTCGATACCGGCCACAAATTTGGAATTATCTAAACAAGATGGCAGATAAAAACGTTGGGTATTCTGGCAGTGATGAAAAGATAACCTATTAATTTAGTAGAGGAGATAATTACAATGAAAAAAATTGACGGACATTTACATTTGGTACGTTCAGTTGCAGGTCTATCGGGTAAGGGTCGAATGACGCCTTTGGGTAATGGCCAAGCGATTTGGGACAACGGAATGTTTCTTAATCTAATACCTGAAGGCTGGGGCGATCACGATTTCACTGCAGAATCAGCTCTAAAGGTTATGGAAGATAATGAAGTTGAAAAAGCAGTTTTGCTTCAAGGCAGTTTATATGGCTTCCAGAACTATTACTCTTATCAAGCAGCAAAGAAATATCCTGATAAATTTATTGCAGCTTTTTCTGTTGACCCATTTGCTGATGACGCGATGGAAATTGTTAGACGTCACGTAGAAGACTTAGGCTTTAGAGCAATTAAATTAGAAATTAGCCAAGGTGGAGGTTTACACGGATATCATCATCCATTCCGTTTAGATACTTCACCAGAATTAGGTAAGCTTTTCCATTTCTTTGCTGACTATCCAGGCTTCGTCATCACAGTTGACTACGGTGATTACACTCAATTCAGCTACGAACCTGAAGCAATTGTTAACTTGGCTCGTCGTTATCCTAAATTAGACTTTGTTGTTTGCCATTTATCATTCCCTAACGCAGACCACTTGAATCGTTTGGAAAACGCTTTGGAGCAGTGGGAACCATACGAAAATATCACTACTGAAATTTCAGCAATTCAAGATATTGAAAAGGAAACGACTTTCCCATTTCCACGTTGCCAAAAGGATGTTGCGTTAGCTAAAAAGGTTCTCGGTGCTAAGCGTATCTTTTGGGGCACTGATTCACCATGGTCATCAACATTTAATTCGTACCACAATTTAGCTACTTGGTTAGAAGAAACGGACATTTTTACTGAATCAGAACTTGAAGATGTTATGTATAACAATGCAAATCGGATTTACTTCAAACCACAAAATGTGCAAGCAATGCGTGATAGTGAAGATCCAGTGTTAAAAAATAAGTAAAAAGTAAAGGAGTCAAAAATGAGTAAAATAAAAGTTTTAGTAACCGGTATTATTCCAGAAGCTGGGTTAACTGAATTAAGAAAGAATTTTGATGTAACCTATGAGCCAGAAAAAGAGACCAGAGAATGGGTTCTAGAGCATTTACCTGAATATGAAGGTCTGCTAATCATGGGCTTGAAGGGTGATCGTGAATTAATCGATGCAGGTACTAATTTAAAGATTATTACTGCAAACGGTGTAGGCTTTGATCATATCGACATTGAATATGCAAAGCAAAAAGGAATTGTTGTTGCAAACTGCCCACAAGGGGTACGTGTTCCAACTGCTGAAATGACCTTCACATTATTATTGGCAACTGTGCGTCACTTACACTTCTACGATAAGGTAGTTCGTTCAGGTGAATGGATTGATGTTTCAGAACCAGAATATATGGGAATGAGCTTGCAAGGAAAAACACTTGGCGTTTACGGCATGGGACGTATTGGGTCAGAAGTAGCTAAATTTGCTCAAGTGTTTGGGATGAAAGTGATTTATAACGATGCCTATCGCTTAGACCCTGAATTGGAAGAAAAATTAGATGTAGAATACGTTGATTTTGACACTTTAGTTGAAGCATCAGATGTTATCACATTACATGCACCAGCACTTCCTTCAACAAATGGCATTTTTAATGCTAAGACATTTAAGCAAATGAAGAACACAGCTTATATTATCAATGCTGCTCGTGGACAATTGATTAAGCAAGATGACCTAATCTCAGCACTGAAAAATAAAGATATTGCTGGAGCAGGACTAGATGTTTATGAGACTGAACCAGATATTCCACAAGCTTTACGTGATTTAGACAACGTTGTGTTGTCGCCTCATGCAGGAACTGGAACATTAGAGGCAAGAACGGCAATTGCTGAAGAAGCTTCTAAGAACTTAATCTCATACTTACGCGATAATAAACCTTTGAACCAGGTTAATAAATAAAACTACTCTAACTTTTTAACTATTGTGTTTAGCTGTTAGATTAATTTAAAGGCAATCTCTTAAGGGCACAGAGTCTAAAAGAGATTGCTTTTTTTAAAAAATTATCACTGAGGTACAAAGATGAAATTTAGCAAAATTTTTAGCGATCATTTGGATCATTGCTATGCAATTATGAGATTACAGGCACTTGAGCGTGACTTTATTGTTGTGGCTTCAGAGGAAAACCAGCCGTGTTATGCCTATGATCTGGATAATAATTTTGAACGAATTATGGTGTGGAACGATATTGGTGGGACTATGACTTTAGTGCCAATTCCAGGCACATTAAACTTTCTTGCCACACAAAGATTTTATCCAGGATTCAATTCTTTGCATTGTCGCATAGTTAAAGAAACCTTTAATGGACATGGATGGGATCAAAGCGTGGTGGGTGAGTATCCATATATTCATCGTTTTGACATTATTCCTAAAACTAATAATGGCGAGTACTGGTATATAGGCTGTTCCATTGCAAATTCAAAAAAGTATACCGATGATTGGTCAGATCCTGGAAAAGTCTGGGTAGGTGTATATCAAGATAAACAAAACCAAATTCAAGACTTGAAAGCCTTACCAATTAGGATTACTAAAAATCATGGTTACCACCGGATGGAGGGCTATTCCTTAATTACAGGAGCTGAAGGGATTTTCCGCTTAGATTATCCAACTAAACAAGAGGACTGGAAACTAACACAATTAGTGCAAAATGAAACTTCAGATATTGCAGCTACCGACATCAATAATGATGGGCAGCTGGAGTATTTGGCAATTGAAGGCTTTCACGGCTCTCACTTAAGAGTATATGACACAAACTTTAAGACCATATCAGTTAGTTCAGAGGCTACTCCTTTTGGTCATGCAATTTGGGGTGGCAAAATTAAAAATCACAATTGCTTTCTGTTTGGTTGGCGAGCAGGTAAACAGGGACTAGAACTGATTAGAGATGCTCAACTGTCCGCAACTCCTATTGGTGATCATCTTGGCCCAAGTAATGTCACAGTCTATGAAAAAAATGAGCAACAGTACTTGTTATCAGCAAATCGCGAAGCCAATGAAGTGGCAATTTATCAAATTGATGATGAATAAGGGAGCATAAATGAAATATTTTTTAACCATTGATAATGGGGGAACCAATACTAAAGTAATCCTAACTGATGTGCAAGGTCATCAATTAGGGATGTCATCGTTTGCAACTAAGAGATTATCTTCCAAACCAAACTTTCAAGAAATTAAATTGACTACTTTATTGACAGATATTGGTCAAGTAATTCAAGCGACCTTAAAAAAGACAAAAATAACAGCTGATAAGATTAGTGCCGTTTCAGTGGTTGGTCATGGCAAAGGACTATATACACTAGATGCTGCAGGTAAAATTTTTATGAATGGAATCTTATCTACTGACAGTAGAGCCAAGGACATTGCCGCAGAATTAAGTGAGCATGTCGAGCAAATCTATCCTATTAGTCATCAACAAATTATGGCCAGTCAGTCACCAGTTATTTTGCGCTGGCTAAAAGAAAATCAGCCAGAAAAGTACCAGCAAATTAACTATGTTTTGTCTAATAAAGACTTTATCAGATATCTTTTGACAGGAAAAATCTATCAAGAATTAGGTGATGCATCGGGGAATAACTTAATTAATTTAAATACCGGTGAATATGATCAACGTTTATACGACTTCTTTGGTATTCCTGAAATTGCTACTAAGTTACCACCACTAATTCATGCTACTGATTTAGCCGGTGAAATTACAAATGAAGCTGCTAAAATCACAGGTTTAGTCAGCGGTACACCTGTTTATGGTGGAATGTTTGATATTGATGCTTGTGCATTAGCTACGGGTGTTTTAAGCGATGATCTTTTCAGCATGATTGCTGGCACGTGGAACATGAATATTTTCCCAAGTGAGCAATTGGCTCCAATAGAATCTGGACTAATGAACTCAATTTTCCCAACAGGAGCTAATCTAATTGAGGCTTCAAGTCCAACTTCTGCTGGTAATTTAGACATTATGCTTAAAATGTTGCTGGCCGACGAAATTCAAAATGCACAGCAAAATAATAAATCAATTTATGATTACCTAGAAATGATGCTGGATAGCACAGATGAGAGTTATGCAAAATTAGTATTCTTTCCGTTTTTGTATGGGAGCAACTCGGATCCAAATGCAGAAGGTGCTTTCATTGGTCTGCAAAGTTCTACAACCAAATCTGAAATGATTAGAGCCGTATATGAAGGAATTTGCTTTGCCCATCGTCAACACATTGAGCAACTTTTAAAAGTTCTGGGACATAAACCCAAAGCTATTCGTATGTCAGGTGGAGCATGCAATTCTGAACAATGGATTCAAATGTTTGCGGACGTTTTAAACATACCGATTGAAATTACAGCTAACTCTGAATTAGGCGGTTTAGGCGGAGCAATTGCCTGTGCTGTTGGAATAGGAGAATATGCTGATCTGACTGAAGCAGTAAAGAACATGACTAAAGTGGTTAAACGATATGAACCACAGGAAAAGGCTATAAAAGTTTATGACCAAAAATATCAAGTTTATAGCTCATTATTACAGTCTTTAAACGGTAATTGGGATGAGATAAACAGTTTACAAAAGGAGCTAAGTTCTAACAATGACAATTAATTCTTTAGGTATTTATGAAAAGGCACTACCGCAGGATTTGTCCTGGCGTGAAACCTTTGAACTAACCCATGAGCTAGGCTTTAATTTCTTAGAATTTTCAGTTGATGAAAGCGATGAGCGATTAGCTCGGCTTGATTGGACGCGTGAACAGCGCAAGCAAATCCGTGATTTAATGTGGGACACTAATACCCGTATTAATAACTTAATGTTATCTGGTCACCGCCGCTTTCCACTAGGTTCCGCTGATCCAGCTGTAAGAAAGCAAGCACTTGTCATGATGGAAAAGGCAATTGATTTATGTGTTGATTTAGGAATCCATAATATTCAAATGGCCGGTTATGACGTTTTCTATGAAGAAAAAACGATGACTTCGCGTGAATACTACGTGGAGAACCTAACGAAATGTGTTCAGATGGCAGCTAAAAAGAATATTATGTTGTCCATTGAAACCATGGATGATCCGTTCATTAATAATTTATCTAAAATTGCGCACTATCATGATCAGGTGAAAAGCCCTTGGCTTCAAGCATATCCAGATCTAGGTAATTTAAGTGCTTGGCCTGAAAATGATGTTCCGGCTGAAATTGAAACTTATCTTGATACAATTTGCGCGATTCACTTGAAAGATAGTAAAGCAGTCACGCCAACTTTTGCAGGTCAATTTAAAAATGTACCTTTTGGTGAAGGCTGTGTTGATTTCACTGGTCTGCTACGGTTGCTTAGTCGATTAGGTTATAGCGGCAGTTTCACAATTGAAATGTGGTCTGGCGATAATGGCGATGAGAATGCAGTGGCTGAAGTGAAGGCTGCCAAAGAGTTCTTTGATCAAATTTTTGCTGAAGTTGGAATTGAGCAAGAAGAAGTTAAATAAGGAGATTAAGATGCTTGAACAACTGAAAGAGGAAGTTTATGAAGCTAACATGCAATTACCCCAATTAGATTTAGTGACTTTTACGTGGGGTAATGTTTCGGGGATTGATCGAGCAAGTGGATTATACGTAATTAAGCCGTCCGGAGTACCATATGAAACTCTAAAACCAGAAGATATGGTAGTGGTGAACTTAAAAGGGGAAGTAGTTGAAGGTGACAAGAATCCTTCTTCAGATACCCCGACACATACATACCTATATAACCATTTTGCTAAAATCGGTGGAATTGTTCATACGCATTCACCTTGGGCAGTGGCATTTGCTGCAGCTCAAATGGACATTCCAGCTTTAAACACCACTCATGCAGATACTTTTTATACTGATGTACCAGCAGCTGATGCTTTAACTCAGGAAGAAATAGAACAAGACTATGAGGGTAATACTGGAAAAACAATCGTACGGACTTTCAAAGAACGGCATTTGGATTATGAGGCAACACCAGCAGCGCTAGTTAGTCAACACGGACCATTTACATGGGGCGAAACACCAGCTAAGGCAGTTTATAATGCGAAGGTATTGGAAGTGGCAGCAGAAGAAGATTATCATACGTTGCA
Source organism: Lactobacillus sp. ESL0263 (assembly GCF_003692845.1). Classification (NCBI taxonomy): domain Bacteria; kingdom Bacillati; phylum Bacillota; class Bacilli; order Lactobacillales; family Lactobacillaceae; genus Lactobacillus; species Lactobacillus sp. ESL0263. The sequence continues at coordinate 45,110 of NZ_REHL01000001.1, forward strand.
GTTAACACGTGCTAATAGTCATTTGCCCCAATACTTATTAGATAAGCACTATTACCGTAAGCATGGTGAAGATGCTTATTATGGTCAAGATAATGCACAGTCACAAACTCATGCCAAGAGGAAATAAATAAAACCAACAAAAAGAAAGGAACTATTTTTTAAAAAAACAGTTCCTTTTAATTTGCTCTTTGTTTTCAATTAGTTTTCTCTATGTTTGTGAATGAACCAACCAGATATAGCTGCAAATGTTGCGGACAGAAGACCAGCAAGAACAGTTAACAGACTTTGCGTTTGGTTTTTGCCCGTTTGTGGTAATTTGTTGCTTGCTAGATTGCCAGCAGATATCTTTGGTCTGGCAATATGATTATTAGTTAAATGCCGTTTTGAAAGGCTTTGAGGTGCTTGGGGCCGTAAATGATTAGTTGTTTGCGGCTTAGTAGGGTTTTTATCCTGATGGTTATTGTTGATAGGCACATTTTCGGAAGGACTGTTACTATCTTTTGCGTAAATATAAGTGACATCTTGAGCCTGTGTACTAAAGAAGCCGGTGGCATTAATAGGCCGACTTTTTAGGTGATACCCATTAAATTCTTTTGTATCGGTAGTGTACCCGTCACTAAGATTACCACTTAAAACAATGTCGGAAGTAAGAGGATTACCACTTTCATCTTGATAGTGAACAACCACATTAGCAGCTTTACTTGGGATAATAGGATTTACAGGTGGCTTGGTAGCAATAGGAGCTTTTTTGTAGAGATAAACAACATCAGTTATAGTTTTATTGGCAAAACTGCCACTGGCATTAGCAGGAGTTTCTGCTAATGTGTAACCAGTAATATCTTTTGGTGTAGTGGTATATTTAGTATTTAGTCCACCGGTTTGCACATCATTAGGTGCTAGTTGATTACCGTCTTGGTCTTGATAATGTGTAATAACAGCCGCATTGTATCTAACATAAGCATCGGCATCTTTAGCTGGATTATAGTTAGTTAGAAGCTGGCGAGATGTCCAACGCTTGTCTTTAAGCGCTTGAGGATGCTCTGCTGTTCCATTACCAACGTTAACCCAGATTCCTGGTGTGTTTAAACTTGTATTTGCTAGTGAATTTTTAGCACCTAATTTTAAGTAGTTTAAACTGTTCAGTCCGATTAGCATAACAGCGCTGTTAGTAACAGAATCCATATTAAAATTACTTATATCAAGGCTGGTTAAGCTATTATCTCCAAAGAACATTTGAAACATGTTAGTTACCTTGTCCGTGTTAAAGTGACTAACATCTATCTTTGTTAAATTGCTGCATGAGGAAAACATTACGTTCATATTAGTAACATTACTAGTGTTGAAGCGGCTAACATCTAATTGAGTTAGGCCTGCGCAGCCTGAAAACATACCAGAAAAATCTGTTACTTTAGATGTATTGAAACTATTAATGTTTAAAGAAGTCAAATTAGAGCAGCCAAAAAACATGTTACTCATGTTTTCAACATTTTTAGTATCAAAATTATTCAGATTTAAGTTGGTTAAGCTTGAGCAAAGATAAAACATAGTGTTCATGTCTTTAACATTTGATGTATCAAACGAACTAAGATCTAGATTTTTTAATGAATAGCAAGAGTTGAAAAAGTAGCGCATGTCAGTTACGTTACTGGTGTTAAAGTTACTCAAATCTAGACTTTTTAATTTGGGTTCATTAGCAAACATAGAATTCATGCTTGTGACTTGTCTTGTATCAAGGTTAGATAAGCCTTCAAATTCTTCTAAGTTACTTATATCATTGAAGAGACCAGCAGCGGACCCTTTAATAGCTAAAGGTCCAGCGATAACAATCTTTTTAGGATTATTATTTCGTAAGAACCTGCTAAGTGCTATAAGTACATCGTCATTAGTCGTTAGGCTACCTGAAATAGTAACAACCTCTTGATCAGGATCGTATGTAAGATGGGCATCGTTAATGTCAGATGATATTAGGTTGTCTTTTGTAGCTATCTTTTGCTGTTCATTTTCATCATGTGTAGTTGCAGAAGGCACGTCAGGCTGATTGGCATTACTAGCAGTTTCATTGTTATCAGTAGTTGATGAATTGCTAACAGGTGCAGCTGACGGTACCGACGAGCTGGTGTCAGCAGGTGTACTTGATTGTTGATTAGCTGCAGGTTCAGCAGCTTTTGGTGATATTTTATTAGACTTAGTAACATTGCTGGCTGCTAAGTGAGAAGCTGCAAGTTGATCAGCTTTTGCAATTTGCGGTCTGGCACCTAATAGGCCAATAGTGGCCAAAACGCTACCTAATAGTAATTTCTCCTTATTTTTATTCATTATTCTTAACCTCATATAGTAAAAGCAACGTACTGTTTATACAACTTGAGTCTAACACGGTTAATATATTAACTACTAGTAAAACGCACTTGTATAGAGTTTACGCATCAACGGAAAAATGAGGACAGCTATTCAGCATTGGATTGAATGAAGCAATCTTGACGACCTATCTAATAGACTCTATAATTGAGAGCGAATATACAACTATATAAACAGTTGGAATATTTACATAGGAGAAAGCATGAAAAAATATTTTTAGCCTCTTACTTTGCAAAGGTAGTTGAACAATTTAAGGCATTTGTTCAAAATAATGAAATCAAAACTAAGAGAATTCTTTTTATTCCAACTGCTAGTAATGTAGAAGAATATACAGAATACGTTACTGAAGGAAAACAGGCTCTTGAAGAGTTAGGCTATGTAGTTGATAAATTTGACATTGCAAATGAACCAGTAGATGTAGCTGCTAGTAAAGTAAAAAATGCCGAGATGTTTTTTATAACTGGTGGTAATACATTTTATCTATTGCAAGAACTAAAGAAAAAGAATTTAGTATCACTGATTAATGAGAAAGTTGATTGTGGAACTCCATATATAGGAGAATCTGCGGGCGCAATGATTATGGCACCAAGCACCAAGCACCAAGCATCGAGTATTGCCGTATTGTCAACAATGCAACTCTTGCCAAAGATTTGACCGACTATAGCGCCTTGAATCAGACTAAGTTCTATACTTTACCGCACTATAAAGAAGAACCATTTGTGGAATTAGATGATGAAGTACTTGCAGTATATAAGGATAAATTGAATTTAGTACCAATAAATAATAGTCAGGTAATTATAGTTAATGATAAAGACTATAAAATAGTTTAGAACTTAATAAAATAGCAAAGAAAAGACTCTCAGCTGATGTGAGCCTTAAAATTATGCCACTTTATGGACTAACTTCCGATATTCAATCGGAGCTAGTCCTTTTAATTTAATTGTTTGCCATTTGTCATTCCTTAATGCAGATTACCTGAATCGCTTGGAAAGTGCTTTGGAGTAGAGGAAACCATATGAAAACATCGCCACCGAAATTTCAGCAATTCAAGATATTGAAAAAGAAATGATTTTCTTATTTCTATCTTGCCAAAAGGACGTTGCATTAGCCAAAAAGGGTCTTGGTAGCTAAGCATATCTTTTGGGGCACTGATTAAATTTTCCAAAATATGTAGAAGGTAACAAAGAGAAGCAACACAGTATTATTTTAGATTCCCACTCTGGTTATATCTGATACGGGCTATCATTATTTCCTAGGTAATAATCTAAGGCATGCGTAGAAGGTGGTAGTCGCTTTTCTTGATATTGAACGCAAAAAATCTGAGAAACTTAGTTTCTCAGATTTTTCATAGAGTGTTTAATTAGTTTTCTCTATGTTTGTGAATGAACCAACCAAATATAGCTGCAAATGTTGCGGACAGAAGACCAGCAAGAATAGTCAGTAGATTTTGCGTTTGGTTTTTACCCGTTTGTGGTAATTTGTTAGCAGCTTGATGACCAGTAGGTGCCGTTGGTATGGCAACATGATTATTAGTTAAATGCTGTTTTGAAGGGCTTTGAGGTGATTGAGGCCATAGATGATTAGTTGTTTGCGGTTTAGTAGGGTTTTTACCATGATGGTTGTCGTTGACAGGCACATTTTCGGCAGGAGTATTACTATCTTTTGCGTAAATATAGGTGACATCTTGAGCCTGTGTACTAAAGAAGCCGGTGGCATTAGTAGGCCGACTTTTTAGGTGATACCCAGTAAATTCTTTTGTATCGGTAGTATACCCATCACCAACGTTACCATTTAAAACAATGTCGGAAGTAAGAGGATTACCATCTTCATCTTGATAGTGAACAATTACATTAGCAGCTTTACTAGGAACAACAGGATTTACTGGTGGCTTGGTAGGAGTAGGAGCTTTTTTGTAGAGATAGACAACATCAGTTATAGTGTTATCTGCAAAGCTACCGCTGGCATTAGCAGGAGTTTCTGCTAAAGTATAGCCAGTAATATCTTTCGGCTTTGTGGTGTATGGAGTGTTTAATCCACCAGTTTGTACATCATTAGGTGCTAGTTGGTTGCCATCTTGGTCTTGATAATGTGTAATAACAGCCGCATTGTATCTAACATAGGCATCGGCGTCTTTAGCCGGATTATAGTTAGTTAAAAGTTGTGGAGATGTCCAACGCTTATCTTTAAGCGCTTGAGGATGCTCTGTTGTACCATCACCGACGTTAACCCAGATTCCGGGCGTATCTAAGCCAGTATTTGATAGAGAATTTTTAGCACCTAGTTTTAAGTAATTTAAGCCTATCAGTCCATTTAGCATATTATCGCTACTGGTAACAGAGTTCATATTGAAATTACTGATATCAAGACTGGTTAAGCTGCTATCTCCTAAAAACATTTCCATCATGTCAGTTACCTTGTCCGTGTTAAAGTGACTAACATCTATCTTTGTTAAATTGGTGCAAAAGGCAAACATTCCGTTCGTGCTAGTAACATTACTAGTGTTGAAGTGGCTAACATCTAATTGGTTCAAACTCACGCAGTATAAAAACATGCCTACAGTTTGCTTAACATTACTGGTATCAAAGCTAGCAACATTTAAGTTTGATAACTTAAGGCACATGCCAAACATAGCAGTCATGTCCGTTACCTTTGCTGTATTGAAGTTACTAATGTTTAGTGACGACAAGTTTCGACAGGCATAAAACATAGAATTCATGTTTTCAACATTTTTAGTATTAAAATTATTCAGATTTAAGTTGGTTAAACTTGTGCAAAGATTGAACATGGTGCTCATGTCTTTAACCTTTGCTGTATTAAACGAGCTAACGTCAAGATTTGTTAAGGCAGAACAAGACTTAAAAAGCTTAGACATATCAGTTACGTTACTTGTGTTAAAGCTACTCAAATCTAGACTTTTTAAATTTTTATCATTAGCGAACATAGAGGCCATACTCGTAACTTGGCTTGTGTCAAAGTTAGATAAACCTTCAAACTCTTCTAAGTTGTTTAAATCACTGAAAAGACCAGCGGCAGATCCTTTGATAGCTAGAGGTCCATCAATAACAATCTTTTTAGGTTTATTATTGAGAAAGAATTGGCTAATTGATCTAGGTACATCATTACTGTCAGCTGTGATATTTCCTGAAATAGTAGCAACTCCTTGATCAGGATCGTATGTAAGATGGGCGCCATTACTGTCAGATGATATTAAGTTGGCTTTTGTAGCTATCTTTTGCTGTTCATTTTCACCATGAGTAATTGCAGGAGGCATGTCAGACTGATTTGCATTACTAGCAGGTTCATTGTTATCAGTAGTTGATGAATTGCTAGTAGGTGGAACTGACGGCATCGATGAACTGCTGTCATCAGATGTACTTGGTTGTTGATTAGCTGCAGGTTCAGCAGCTTTTGGTGACTTAGTTACATTGCTAGCCGCTAAGTGAGAAGCTGCAAGCTGATCAGCTTTTGCAATTTGTGGGCTAGCGCTTAGTAGACCAATGGTGGTCAAAACACCACCTAATAGTAATTTCTCCTTATTTTTATTCATTATTCTTAACCTCATATAGTAAAAAATAACGTACTGTTTATACACCCTGAGTCTAACACGATTAATATAGTAACTACTAATGAAACGCACTTGTATAAAAGCCTAAGCATCAGTGAAAAAATGAGGACAACTAGTTAGTATTCGAATGAACGGATTAATCTTGAGGATCTATTTAATAAACTTTATAATTAAAAGCGATTAGATATAGGGATAGTTAGAATATTGACTAGGAGAAAGCATGAAAAAAATATTTTTAGCCTCTTACTTTGCAAACGTGGCCGAACAATTTAAGACATTTGTTCAACATAATGAAATCAAGACTAAGAGAATCCTTTTTATTCCAACTGCTAGTGATGTAGAAGAATATACAGAATATGTTGACGAAGAAAAACAGCTTCTGGAAGAGTTAGGCTATGTAGTTGATAAATTCGATGTTACAAATGAATCAGTAGATATAGCCACTAATAAAGTAAAAGACGCCGAGATGTTTTTTGTAACAGGTGGTAATACATTTTATCTGTTACAAGAACTAAAGAAAAAGGAATTGCTGCCACTGATTAATGAAAAAATTGATTCTGGAACTCCATATATAGGAGAGTCTGCTGGTGCAATTATTATGGCACCGGACATCGAATACTGCGGTATTATGGACGATGCAACTCTGGCAGAAGACTTGACTGACTATAGTGCTCTAAGTCAGACTAAGTTCTATACTTTACCGCACTATAAAGAAGAGCCATTTGCGGAGGCAGATGATGAAATACTTGCAGTGTATAAGGATAAATTGAATTTAGTTCCGATTAATAATAATCAAGCAATTATACCTAGTTATAAAGACTATAAAATAGTTTAGAACTTAATAAAGTAGCAAAAAAAAGACTCTATTTAGAAATAGAGTCTTTTTTAATCTTATTTTCATGTATATCTGAAGTATGAGATAATAAACTAATAAAAATTGCTGTTTAAATTGAATAATGGGAAATCAAATGATGGAAAATAAAGAAATAATAGCACGTTATCTTGACAACAATGGAGTTGTTAAGACGTGGCCTGCCAAAGCTAAAAAGCGCCTCCTAATTCTGCAGTATTTAGCGACAAAATTTGAACCTACCAAAAAGTATTCTGAACAAGAAGTAAACCTAATTTTGATGAAGTATATTTCTGATTACGTCACTAGGAGACGAGATTTAGTCGAAAATCATCTTTTAAGTCGAACCGATGATGGCAGAACGTATTGGCTAAATACCGATGCATCAAGCAGTAAAAATTAGGTTAAAAGAAAAGGTGCCAAGATGATTATTGATACAAAAGAACTGCAGAAAAAAGTTATTGAAAATAAAGAAAATCATGGTTTTAATACGACTGATATCAAATTTGAATTATTGTGTTTATATGGTGAAGTTAATGAACTTTTTCAAGCTTATTTGAAGCATGATAAAGATAATATTGAAGAAGAACTGGCAGATGTGGCAATTTTTTTATTAGGTATTTCTGAGATGCTAGGTAGTGACTTGGGGACAGATATAGTTGCTAAAATGAAGATCAATGAAAAGCGTGTTTATAAAAATGGTGTTAAGTCGCTAGAAGATTAAATTGAGGCATTTAAAAACTTTAATGGAACTAAAAAACCGTCATCGCTTTAAAATAGCTGACGGTTTTTTTACTACAAGCCTAAGATTGATTTTGCAGCTCTGCGACCTTGGTGAATTATGCCGCCGATTGCTGTACCAGAACCTGGATAATATGATCCAAGCCAACCACCAGCATTCAGTCCAGCCGCATATAATCCTGTAATTGGTTGATTATAAACATCAAGCACATTACAGTTTTTGTTGATTTTTAGACCACCTAATGCACCTAAGTTGCCTGGAGTATTACGGTAGGCGTAGTAAGGACCAGAAAATGCTTTGATACCGTTTGTTCTACCATATTCTGGATCGTTGCCGTTAGTAGCATTTTTATTCCAAGTATTGACACTATTAACTAGGTTTACGGCAGGTACGTCAATTTTAGAAGCCAATTCCTCTAGTGAATCGGCTTCTACCACTAGACCGCTCTTTACATCATTTTCTAGTGATTCTTTGTTCCATGGACTGGTCTTTTCATTGATAGAATCGGCGCCAAAAATTTGATAAGTTGGTTTATCCAATTGTTTTTCTTGGTTGAAAATTGCACGAAATTCGTAAGCATATGTGGAGTCTTCGTTAACAAAACGTAATCCATTTCCGTTAACAAAAATAGAAGGAATTGTTGGTACGCGATCGTCTGTACCATTACCAGTTCTTGCATCAAAGTCAATGGTACCGCCAAAGCCAGTGATAGCTGCTCCGATGCTCATTCCCATTACAATACCATCACCTTGATCAGTAGGAACAGACCAGCAGTGATGGGCTTTCACATCTTCATAATGTTGAGGGCTTAAGTCTTTAGCTAAGTCTAAGTTTTGATCAATAGAAGCAGTAGCTAAAACAACTCCACGTCTTGCTTTTAGGTATTTTAACTGATGGTTTGTTCCCTCTGTTACTACACCAATAACTTTGCGTTGGTTATCAGTGTTGTTAGTGATAAGACCGACTACAGCGGTATTATATGTAATCTTAGCTCCTAAATCTAAAGCGTAATTGAGTAGGTGCTGAGTCAAAATAATCCCATTACCACTGGCACCACCATTTTCATAAACGTGAATACGATCTGCAAAATAGTCTTTAGCATATGGAATTTCTGTATGACCATAAACGTTAGTCCACTTAATGCCCATTTTAGCTAGCCAAGCAATGTTTTTAGGTGAATTCTGTGTAAAATCATGTACTAAATCTTGGTAAACACGACCTTCTCCTGCTTTCATATATTCACGTTCATGATTTTCAGGAGTATCGTTTTGAAATTGAGTAGTTTCTTTTTGTAATTTAGTACCAGCAGCTTGGATGACACCACCGGAGTAATTAGTTGTACCTCCAGCTATTCCTTGCTTTTCAATGACCATTACAGAAGCATGGTTTTCAGCAGCAGTGGCTGCAGCAGCTAAACCGGCCCCACCAGCACCAACGACAATTACGTCGAATTCATTTTCGTATGTGTCTACATCGTATTCGGTGATTTCGTCTTTTAGTAAAGGATAATTAGCAGGTTCTGGTATCCCTGCTTTTACAGTATTTGAGCCCGATTGGGAGGCTCCCGAGACTATATCAACATTTTCTTTGATACTAAGCACTTTTGATTGATTTGCAGCAGTGACTGCAGCTTTTCGTAAAGCCCCAGTTGAAATAGATGCACCTGAAACTGCATCTATTTCGACAGATTTTGTTTGGTTTGCTTTTTCTAACCAAGTCGCAATTCCTGCAGCACCAATTGTGTTTGGTGTGACATTTTCAGCCCAAACTTTGTTAATCTGACCCTTAGCTTCATCGATCTCCACAACAGCCTTAATAGTACCGTGGAACCCTTTTTCTTCTGCACTAAATTGTTTCATAAAATATTACCTCTAAAAATGTTTAAAGTTACTGATATCGCTTTCTTAAATCAGTATATTTTAGTTATACTTATAAGTGAAATTAATATCAGTTATTAATAATAGAAATTATTTATCAGAAAAGTGGATATAAAAAAGTTAGAAACATTTATCAACTTAGTTGAAACAAGGAATTATACTAGAACTGCTAAGGCATTACATGTAACACAGCCAACTGTTTCTCATGATATTAAAGCAATTGAGAGTGAAATTGGGGTTAAACTATTTAATCGTAACAAGCGCTACGTCAACGTTACTGAAGATGGTGCGGCCTTTTATCGGAAAATAAAGCCGCTAATAAATAATTACTATTCTGCCGTTCAAGATATTCAAAAGAAAGAGCTAGAGGCCAATTCGAAAATTTCAATTGGTTATTCATATACACCATTCAATGACTACTATTTGCCACTTTGGATAAAGAGATTTCAGCAAAAGTATGTTAATGCCAAATTTTCACTTATTAGTCTTAATCATAATGAGCTGAAACAGCATATTTTATCGAATGAAATTGATCTTTTAATAACTACGAGTAGAGATGCAGAAGACTTAAGTAATATTAAAAGTTATCATATTGAAAATGAACCATTTAAAGCAATCGTGCCCAAAAGTAATCCCTTGAGTAAAAAGCCCAAATTGAAACTAGCAGACTTTCAAGGCGAAAAAATGCTTTTTCTTGATAATAATTGGGCAGCTGCAGATCTAATAAATCTACAAAATAAAGTAATGCACACAAATAATCAGATGCATATTACATATGCTAATGATTTGTCAGCACTCGATATTTTAATTAGAGCAGAGCAAGGCATTGCTTTTGGTTTGTACTGTCTTTATCCCAAACTTGAAGAGAATTCTATTTATATTCCATTAAAGTGGGAGCCAACAGTAGATTTGGTTGCTGTTACTCAAGAGAGTAATAACAAGCGAATTGTTCATCAATTTATTAAATTTATTCAAGAATTCAATTTTGATTTTAAAGATAAAATTGAATAAAGCACTAATGGCAGGACTGTTATGGAAACATCAGTAGCTACTTAGATTGCTGTAAAAATTGCTTTGGAGACATTTGGTAGATGGAATAAAAAGCATTATATAGATTGCGATAAGTTTTAAAACCAGTTTCTTGAGCAATCTGCTCAAAAGACTTTTGCTTTTTTCTAGCTTCAATGACTACTTTCTCTAGTCTCACAATATCTACTATTTCTTTGAAACTGATTCCTAAACTCTTTTTAATGATTTTTGAACAATAACTAGATGAATATCCTAAATGTTGGGCAATATCATCTAGAGTGATGTCTTTTGTATAGTTTGAGTTAATGTATGCAATTGATTTATTTAAAATACTAATATTTTTATCTTCAGTGCTTTTGACTCTGTTTTTAATTGAATAAGAAGAAATCAATTCTTTTAAAATTAATAGACCAGATGAATATAAGTCTAAATAGTACTGAATATTTTTTGGCCTGTTTTCTGTTTGAGTAATTGCTTTACTGAATAAAGTTGCTATCTCTTTATTTTCTAAAGCGTTGTTATTAATGTCCTTAAAAATAAAGTCAGTTTCAAATTTATCATTAGTTACGATTTTTAAAAATGATAAGGGGAACTGGATACAAAGTACCCAATTTTTATTTAAGCTCCTAGTTGAATGAATTACATTGGGGTTAATAACTACAAATTCATTTTTATGCAAAATATAGTTTTTATTTTGTAGAGTTATTTTTAGGCTGCCGTCTTTAACAAAAAGAACTTCGGTACTTTGATGCCAGTGTGGAGCAATAATACGATTAATACTTTTAGCTCTAAAACTAAAAATTTTGAAAGGGATAGCAGATTCATGGATAATTTCTTCATATTTGACCATATAGAAACCTCTTACTTTGTCAATATTCTAACGCATTGAGACAAAAAATTACATATTAGTTTTCACTTTTCTGTATGTTGCATAAGATGTTTTGAAATTATAATGATAATAACAGATTTCTTAGTATATAAAAGGATATAAACAATGAAACAAGAAGAGATTACCGCGCTTTTAGATGACATGAGTTTGGAAGAAAAAATAGGTCAATTAGTGCAATTGTCTGGAGAGTTTTTCAGCGCTAATGATATTTCTATCGGTCCCATTCAAAAGTTGGGCATTGACAAAAAAATGGTTGAACTAGCAGGTTCAGCTTTAAATGTTGTAGGTGCTAAAGAGACTCACGACGTGCAAGTAAGACAAATGCAAAAGCAACCGCATCATATTCCTATGCTTTTTATGTCGGATGTTATATATGGCTATAAAACTATATTACCTATACCTCTTGGATTAGGTGCTTCTTGGGATTTAGAAAAAGTAGGAGAGGCATTTACCAATGCAGCTGATGAAGCTTCTGCTGCAGGTAACCATGTTGCGTTTGCTCCAATGGTAGACGTTGCTCGAGATGCAAGATGGGGGCGTGTACTTGAATCACCAGGAGAAGATCCCTATTTAAACTCGAAATTTGCAGAAGCTATGGTTAAGGGACTTCAAAAAAATTTAAAAGAAAAGCAAGGACAAATAGCTTGTGTAAAGCATTTTGCGGCATACGGAGCAGTTGAAGGTGGCAAAGAATATAATTCTGTAGATTTATCAATAAGTAATCTATATCAAAACTATTTACCGCCTTATAAGGCCGCAATTGAAGCTGGTTCCAACATGGTGATGACTTCTTTAACAACTTTAAATGGAGTGCCAGTTACTGCAAGCAAAGAACTGATAAATGACTTATTAAGAGAAAAATGGGGATTTAATGGCGTAGTTATTTCAGATTATGCTTCTATTTATGAACTAATAAAGCATGGCTTTGCTACCGATGAAACTCAAGCTGGTAAAGCAGCTTTAAATGCAGGTGTAGACATTGATATGAAATCTCCGTGTTACTCTAACGGATTAAAAGATTTAGTCTCGAATGGCCAACTCGATGAAGCAAAAATTGATAAAGCAGTATTAAGAATACTAAATTTGAAAAATAAAATGGGTTTGTTTGAAGATCCTTTTTATGGTGCAAGTGAGATAAGAGAAAAGAGTAGCATTTTAACTGATTCTAAAAGGAAGCTAGCGTGTCAACTTGCAGAAGAGTCAATTGTTTTGTTGAAAAACAAAGACAATGTTTTGCCTTTAAGTAAAGAACAAAAAATAGCACTAATCGGGCCATATTCGAATAAAAAAACATTGATTGGAATGTGGGCTATTCATGGGGATCCACAAGACACTGTTACTATTTCTGAAGGTATTAAAAAATATGTTCCTGATTTGCATGTATGCAAAGGAACAGATCTTCAAAGAAACAGAGAATTTTTAAAAGGCTTAGGTTATCTAAACGAAGAAGGTATTAACAAGGTTGTTTCTTCTGAAGAGGTGGAACTAAAAAATAATTACGAGGCTGTTGAAGCTGCTAAAAAAGCTGATGTAGTTCTTCTGGCGTTAGGAGAAGATACATATGAAGATGGTGAAGCAGGATCTAAGACAAACTTGCATTTGCCGAAAAATCAACGTCAGTTGATAGAGCAAATAGCAAAAGTAGGAAAAAAAATAATCCTAATATTAATAAATGGACGCCCACTAGTGTTAAGCGACATTGAAGATAAAGTTGATGCAATAGTCGAAGCATGGTTTCCTGGAACGGAAGGTGGTAATGCGATTGCTAATGTTCTCTTTGGTAACTATAATCCTTCTGGAAGACTAACAATGGATTTTCCATATGCAAGTGGAGAAGAACCGTTGTACTACAATCATTTATCAACAGGTAGACCAGCTACAAACTCTCAACATATTGGGCGCTTTGTCTCGAAGTACATTGATTGTTCAGGGGGCGCATTATACCCGTTTGGGTATGGTCTTTCTTATAGTGATATTAAATATGAAAGTATTGAATTAAGCTCAAGCCAAATTACACCTAAGAGTAGACTGGAAATTACAGTTAACCTGATTAATGAGAGTCATTGGACTACTACAGAAACAGTACAGTTATATATTCATGATGAAGTAGCGTCAATTGCTCAGCCAGTTAAACGATTAGTTGATTTCCAAAAGGTCGAATTAAAGCCAAATCAAAGAAAAAAGATAACTTTTTGTTTAAAACCAAATAAATTGCTTTTTTATGATAATGAAGGCAACGAGAAAATAGAGCCAGGTTATTTCGATATAATGGTTGGACCTAATTCTCGCGATGTTATAACTAAGAAAATAGAATATATTGAATAGCTAATTCAATTGACAAATTTTTACATCTTTTTAGATTAAAAAATGTATAGAATAAGTAATATCAAGCGCTTACAATTATTTGTGTAAATAAAAATTTGCATTTTTGATTATATCTAGGAGGAAAAGATGTCTTCGAATGAAAATAAAAAAATAGCAAAACAAGTCTTTGAAGCAGTTGGTGGTAAAGACAATATTGTTTCAACGGCTCATTGTGCTACTAGGCTAAGAATAGTTGTTCATGATAGAAAAAAAGTTGATGAAAAAAAGCTAGACAAAATTGATAAAGCAAAAGGTCATTTTTTTACTTCAGGTCAGTATCAAATTATTTTTGGTACAGGGCTTGTTAATGATGTTTATGACGCTGTCAAGGAAGAAGGAGCAGCTACTACAAGCAGCTCAGATTTAAATGATGTGGCTGCCGAAAAGTCAGGCTGGTTCCGTCGCGCAATTAGAATGTTTGCAGATGTTTTTGTCCCAATTATTCCTGCTCTTGTTGCCACGGGTCTATTTATGGGATTAAAGGGTCTGATTACTCAGCCTCAAATTTTGCAAATATTTGGTTTGACTCCTCAACAAATACCTGCTCAATTTAATACATATTTTAGTATTTTAACAGGTACTGCATTTGATTTTCTTCCAGTACTAGTTTGTTGGTCGGCTTTTAGGGTTTTTGGCGGTAATCCTATTTTGGGAGTTCTACTTGGATTAATGCTGGTTAACCCTGCTTTACCGTCAGCTTGGGATGTTGCACAGGGTACAAAACCTGCCTTGATGTTCTTTGGATTTATTCCAGTAGCTGGGTATCAAGCATCAGTTCTACCAGCGTTTATCCTTGGATTTTTAGGAGCAAAAGTAGAGAAACTTATACATAAGCATGTTCCAAATTCGATAGATTTAATTGTTACTCCTTTTGCTACTCTTTTATTAATGAGTATGCTTGGACTATTTCTAGTTGGACCAGTATTCAGAACTGTAGAAAAAGGAATCTTATATGCAGCTGAATGGATTGTTAATCTTCCTTATGGACTAGGTGGTCTGATTTGGGGTGCTATCAATCAAATGATAGTTGTTACAGGAATGCACCATGCATTAAACATAGTTGAAATACAGTTATTAGCTAATACTCATTGGGATCCAGTAAACCCTATCAGTTCTGCTTCAATTGCAGCACAGGCAGGTGCAGCTTGTGCCGTGGCAATTAAAACTCACTCATCTAAGATTAAACAAATTGCATATCCTTCAACACTATCAGCTTTGCTTGGTATTACTGAGCCTGCAATTTATGGTATTAATATTAGATTTTTGAAGCCATTTTTGTTTGGATGTGTAGGTGGTGCCATAGGTGGTTTTCTTTCAAGCGTATTTAATTTAGCAGCTACAGGTATGTCAATTACAGTAATACCTGGGATATTATTGTTCTTAAATAAGCAATTACCACTTTATATTTTGGTATGTGCTGTTGGATTCGGCGTTTCATTTGCACTAACTTACTTCTTTGGATATAGTGATGACATGCTAAAAGAAAGTTAAAATCAATTAAAAGAAGAACTGCTTAATTTTTATTCGATTAAGCAGTTTTTTACTTGAAAAGGCTCTAATGATGGAAAATAGAAAAAAAGGATTTAAAAACCTAGTTAAAAATTTAAATGAAGTACCAAAAAGTTTATTGAAAGCTGAAAGAGAAAAAGTTCTTCACTCACCTTTTCGTCAAATATTTCACATAGAAAGTAAAATGGGACAACTTAATGATCCAAATGGTTTTTCATTCTATAACGGATGGTACCACTTGTTTCATCAATCTTTTCCATTAAAATTTACGACTAATCCTAATTATTTTGAACAAGGATGGCATCATTATAAGTCTAAAAATCTAATAGATTGGCTTGATTTAGGGCAATCTATGTCAAATGATACGAAATTTGATGACTATGGAGTTTATTCTGGAAGCGCTTTGCAGGTAGACAGCAAATTGTTCATTATTTATACTGGCAACTCTTGGGTAGAAACTGAAAAAGATCAATGGCAGCGAAAACCAACTCAAATGGGCGCATGGATGGACAAAGATAATAAGACGGTAAAAATATCAAAGCCATTAATAAATGGACCTTTACAAGGATATACTGGCCATTTTCGTGATCCAAAAGTGTTTAGAATAAACGACTTTTATTATGTAGTTATAGGAGCTCAAAGAGAAGACCTGACTGGAACAACTTTACTATTTAGAAGCAAAGACTTAAATGAATGGCAAAAAGTGGGTGAAGTGAAAACTAATATAGAGCAAAACCAAGGATATATGGTGGAATGTCCGGATTATTTTCTTTTAGGCAATAGGGGCGTTTTAATATTTTGTCCGCAAGGTCTTAAAACTAAAGGAAATCATTTTCAAAATATGTTTCAGGTGTGTTACTTCATTGGCAACAAAATGGATTTGGCTACTGGTGCCTTTAATTGTTTAGCAATGAGAGAACTTGATAACGGATTTAATTTTTATGCTCCACAAACAATGTTGTCTCCAGATGGCAGACGTCTTTTGACGGCGTGGATGAGTATAAGCAATGGTAATGATCCAACAAAAAAATATGGTTATACAGGGTGTCTAATTTTTCCCAGAGAACTAACAATAAAAGAAAATAGGCTTTATCAGCAACCTATTCAAGAAATACAGGAGCTATATACTTCAAAGATTCAAGGTAAGCAAGAAGTCTTGCAAGAAACTGTGCTTGTCGAAAAAGGTAGTAATGCAAGGGATATTAAACTAAAAATTAGTTGTAAACAAGATTCAGTTTTTATTTTTGATATATTTAGTGATTCAAAAAATGAACGACACCTAAGGCTAATAATAAATGCATTAAAAAATAGTTTTATTGTTAATCGTGAAAAAGCTGGCACTAGTTTTGAAGATGAATTTGGTACAGAAAGATCGTGTGAAATTGATTCAAGCCAGCCTATTCAGCTACGAATTGTTCAAGATATTTCTTCGGCAGAAATTTTTTTAGAAGATGGGAGAAATGTTTTTTCAATGCGTGTATTTCCAAGCAAAGACCAAAACTATATTTTTGTGAATAGTCTAAATAATAAAACCACTTTGGAGTATCAAATCAATCAACTAAGACCAATGAGACAATATTCTAAGGACGAAATTTAGCTTGAAATATTAT
This sequence comes from Lactobacillus sp. ESL0263, assembly GCF_003692845.1. Classification (NCBI taxonomy): domain Bacteria; kingdom Bacillati; phylum Bacillota; class Bacilli; order Lactobacillales; family Lactobacillaceae; genus Lactobacillus; species Lactobacillus sp. ESL0263. Next base: position 61,900 of record NZ_REHL01000001.1, read on the forward strand.
TTTAATGAACAAATTTTAATTTCTGTTATAGGACTTGATAATGATAATAAATCAGAATCAAGTCTTTTAGTTTGCATTTATCTTTTCTCTGAATGTAGTAAAAAGCGCTTATTTGAAGCAAAATAATAGTCTTTTAAACATAGTAACAAAAAACCCCGAAAGTTATTTTACTTTCAGGGCAAGCTGTTAGATCAGTCTTTCTTTTTTGCTTAAATTAGTAATGCCATTGCTTCATATGGTTGTAAATTGAGCGCCTTAGGTACTTCGGTAATATTTTGCTCATAATTAGTAATCAGTGTTTCTGCCTTTTGTCCTTGGAAAGCTTCAGGCAATTGATAGGTAACAGGTTGACCGTAAAAATTGCTAATAACTAATAATGTTTGGCCATTATAATCGCGGCGATAAACGAAAACTTGCGGATGATCCAAATCAACTGGTTGATAGCTGCCTTTAGCAATAATTGGCAGCTGTTTACGCAAGTAAATCAATTTTTGATAATAGGAAAAAATTTCTCCGTGGTCTAGTTCTGCTGCGACATTTATTCGCTCTTGGTCTTTAGGCTTCAGCCAAGGAGTACCGGTAGTAAACCCAGCATTAGGACCGCTATCCCAATGCATTGGAGTTCTACTGTTATCGCGTGACTTGGCTTGAATAATTGCCAGTGCATCTTGTTCACTTACGCCATGCTTTTTCAATTCGTGATATGCATTATGTGTTTCAACATCAACATAATCCGATATTTGCTCATAATTAGGATCAATCATTCCAATTTCTTCGCCTTGATAAATATATGGCGTTCCGCGTAATAAGTGCATCACGGTTGCTAGCATTTCTGCAGATTTTTCGCGGTAGTGAATGGGATCACCGAAGCGGCTCAAAGCCCAAGGTTGATCATGATTATTCCAGAAGAGGGCATTCCACCCGCCGCCTTGACTCATTCCTAATTGCCAGTCATTGAGTAATTTCTTGAGAGCAGCAAAATCAAAAGGAACCTTAGTCCACTTTTGTCCATTCTTGTAATCTACCTTCAAGTGATGGAAGGTAAAGACCATTGATAGTTCGTGATTATCCTTATTTGTATAAGCTACAGAATTAGGAATGGAAGTAGAAGACATTTCGCCAACCGTAATTGAACCAGGTATTTGTCCAAAGGTACTTTGATTTAATTCTTTCAGGTACTGGTGAACAATTGGTTTGTCAGTATACATAAATTTACTTGCAACATTTTCTGGTGCGTCTTTTAGGTCTTCGTCTTTACCAATAACGTTAATTACGTCGAAGCGAAAGCCTCTGACGCCCTTATCACGCCAAAAGTTAACCACTTTAAATAGTTCTTTTCTGACTTCAGGGTTATGCCAGTCTAGGTCTGCTTGTGTTTGATCATATAAGTGAAGGTAGTATTTGCCTGTGTCTCCAAATGGTGCCCAAGCTGGACCACCGAACTTGGAAGTCCAGTTATTAGGTAAACTACCATCAGGCTTTGGATCGCGAAGATAGAAAAACTTTTGATAGTATTCGTCGCCAGCTAATGCTTTTTGAAACCAAGGATGCTCTGTTGAGCAGTGATTTAGAACCATATCAAGCATCACATCGATATGGTTCTCTGCTAACTTTTTAACCAATTCATCAAAGTCGTCCATTGTTCCAAATCTAGGATCAATTGCATAATAGTCGGCAATATCATAGCCATTATCGTTTTGTGGTGAAACAAAAAAAGGACTAAACCATATCATGTCAATATTTAGTCTTTTCAGGTATGGAATCTTTTGGATAATACCTCTTAGATCCCCTAAACCGTCACCATCACTGTCATAAAAAGATTTTGGATAAATCTGATAGATAACTTTATCTTCAAAACTCATAAAATAATTCTCCCGTGTTGTGCCTTTCTACGTGCAAAGTCGACAAACTTAAATTTATCAGGGCGATGCAGAGAAACTGTGTATTGAAAAAATGATGTGTCTTTTAGATAGGTTAGACTACGTACGACTACAACCAGATTGGTGTCTTCTAACTGTAAACTTTGGATTACTTTTTTATCAGCTGGCTCAACTGTAATTGTCTTAGTTGCGTAATCAATTTCTAGTCCTAGATCGCGCTCGAAATAGGAGTAGAGAGATTTTTGCGCTTGCTCAATTGTAAGGTGCGGAACATACTTTTTTAAAATATAGTCTTGATCAATAACAACTGGTTCATGATTGATCGAACGCAATCGCTCAACAAAAGTTGATGCAGGCTCAGTTATATCTAGCTGATCGGTAATAGATGATGGCATTTTAGTGTCGCTAAATTGCAAAATTTCTGTAGTTGCGTGCATTTGTTCTTGCTTATTGAGCTCGTCAAAAGTTTCAATGTTTGAAACTGGGAATGCAAATCTTGCACGGTCAAGTACAACCGATCCCTTACCTCTAAGCTTTTGAATTAGGCCCGCAGACATTAACTCGGCAAGTGCCTTTCTAGTAGTTTCACGTGAAACTCCATATAATTCTGAGAGAACTGGTTCACTTGGTAAGAGTTCGCCAGCCTTGTATTGACCATGTTTAATTTTATTAGTTAAGTCCGCAGCAATTTGCAAATATTTGGCTGTCATTATCAGTAATCCTCGTTTTTTTATACTTAATCATAGCACCTTCTTTACTATTTTAACCTATCTAGACAAATTATTAGTTCAAAGTAAGACTAATAATTAAACAAATAATAAACAAAAATTTGACACTTGTCTATACAAGTAATATAATTTCTTGGAAAGCGATTTCAAGAGGATACAAAGTTATTGAAGGAGTTTAAATATGAAAAAAGAGAACTTATTGGCTCCCATAAGTGGTGAAGTCATTAATCTCAGCGGAGTTGATGATCCGGTTTTTGCTCAAAAAACATTGGGTGAAGGATTTGCAATTAAACCAGAGAGAACACAGCTTGTTTCACCAGTAACGGGCAAAATTATGATGGTTGCTGAGACAAAGCATGCGATTGGCTTTAAAACAGCTACTGGCATGGAAGTACTAATTCACTTGGGAATTGATACGGTTGAGTTAGAAGGTAAACCATTTTCAATTGAGGTAGCAGCTGGAGCTGAGGTTGAAGCAGGTCAAAAAATTGGAACAATGGACCTTGCTGCAATCAAATCTGCTGGAAAAGATGATGTTGTAGTTGTTGCAGTAACTAATACTGCAGAAATTCTGACTAGTATTGACGTCCAATTAGGCAAAATTGATGCTGGTCAAGTGGCAGCAGAAGTTACTTTAAAAGAGGACACTAATACTAAACCAGCTGCTAACTCTAAAGAAAATAAGTATCAGGTAACTGCACGAGAGGTAGTTGAAGCTATTGGCGGCAGCGACAATATTAAAAGCGTAATTCACTGCTTTACACGATTACGTTTTTCTTTGAAAGATGACAGCATTCCTAATGATGATCAGGTTAACCAAATTAGCGGAGTTTTGGACGTTGCTCGTGCCAATAATCAATATCAGGTAGTAATCGGACAAACTGTTGATGATGTTTATGATGAGGTCATTAAGATTTTAGGCCCGCAATATGCAGGGCAAGGCCAAGAAGCAGCTGATAGCAATAATAGCGAACAGGATAATCAAGATTTAAGTTTTGGTGGCAAAATTAAAAATGCCTTTTTCCAATTAATTGGTGTTATCACAGGCTCAATGATGCCCGTAATTGGACTCTTGGCAGCGAGCGGAATGTTAAAAGGTATTCTCAATATCTTGACTAACTTTTGCCATATGTCAACGGCGTCACCAACTTACACGATTATTAATTCAATGGGGGATGCAGCCTTTTATTTCTTACCAATAATTGTTGGTTTTACTGCAGCTCAAAAGCTGGGATCAAATCCTGTCATTGTTTCATTAATCGGTGGCTTTTTGATTTATCCTGACTTGGTAAAAATATATGCCAGCGGGAAGTTTAGCTATTTCCTAGCAGGTGTTGGTATTAACGCTAACTTCTTTGGTATTCCAATTCACATTCCACAATATACTTATTCTATTTTCCCAATGATTTTTGCAGCTTGGATGGCAGCAAAAATTGAACCTTGGATTAAAAAATGGATGCCAGTTACATTGAGACAAATTTTTACACCATTAGTAGAAATCTTTTTAGTCGGAATGACAGTCTTAATTATCGTTGGTCCAGTTATTTCCTTTATTTCAGAAGGTATTGCCGGAGTATTGCAATGGTTACTCACAGTTAACACTGCATTATCTGGTTTGATTATTGGTGGACTATATCAAATACTGGTTATTTTCGGTCTGCACTGGGCAGTAATTCCGTTAATTGCTAACGACATTGCTGCAACAGGACACAGTGTCTTAAACGGAATCATCTCAATTACAATGGTTGCTCAAGGTGCTGGTGCACTTGCAGTTTGGTTTAAGACTAAGCATAATCCTGAACTAAAGGGATTATCGATGAGTGCAGCTATCTCTGCAGCAGTTGGTATCACTGAACCTGCAATGTATGGTGTTAACCTGAAATACGGTCGTGTATTTATGACCTCAAGTATCGGTGCAGCTATTGGTGGTTTAGTTAATGGTTTGCTCAAAGTTGATATGTATGGTTTTACCGGTAGTTTAATCGGTTTCCCATCATTTGTTCCTAAGGCTGGACAGGGCAATCCTAATAACTTGTTAAACTTCTGGATTGCATCAATTGTGACTATTATTGCCGCCTTTGCTTTAACTTACTTCTTTGGTTATAAGGAAAACGATGCTAATAGCCCTAAGAATGCTCCAAAAAAGAAGACTTTGGCAGATTTATAATTGCTGAATTTTGATATGTAATTGTAAATAAAAAAGCACGTTCTAAAAAGAACGTGCTTTTTTGCTTAGCTAAAGCTCTAGTATTGAAACTATGATTTTGACATCATTTAACAACCATCTAAAACATAAATTAAACCGTAAGAAATAATTTCAAAAAGTTGAAAATTTCTTAGATTTACTATATAATTAGAGCTGAAAGTTTCGAGACTAGGAAACTTAGCTATAAATTAATTATATTAATGTTAATTGTTATTGCGGGAACAATAACGACGATTAATATAAAGAAGAAAGTTGCTACAGCATAAGGCTTGAGCTTGTGTTGTAGTTTTTTTATTAGATTATTCATGGTCTCACCTCTTCACTCACTTATATAAATTAAATTAATTGTCTTTGGTAAACGATTAAAAGAAAATTAGCTCTTTAGCTAACATAAGTATAGTACCATTAACTGTATTTTATGTCAATATATTCTTTGACTAAATATCAGTTTATAAAGGGTCAGTAAATTGGAGCAATTGTGTATGAAAGTATTGGTAATAGGTGCGCATGGACAAATTGGGCAACAATTAGTTCATATTTTACAAAAGAGTCGAAGCTGTGAAGTTATTGCGGGCTTGCGGTCGGTTGAACAGGAGAAGGCTTATCAAGAGCAAGGAATTACAACTGCTTTTGTTGATTTAACAAAACCGCAAAAGCAACTAGAACAAGTAATGCAAACGGTTGACATTGTAGTCTTTTCTGCTGGTTCAGGTGGCAAAACTGGTGCTGATGCAACTATGATGATTGACCTTGATGGAGCAGTTAAGTCAATTAATGCGGCTGAAAAAACAAACATTCAGCGCTTTATTATGGTTAGTTCGATTAAGTCAGATGACCGCAGTTTTTGGTCAGATCATGCTCCAGCAGTAGAGCCACAAAGCTACTACTATGCTGCTAAATACTATGCCGACCAATGGCTTTACCACAGTTCATTAGATTATACAGTTTTGCGGCCAGCCAGGTTACTCAACACTGCAGCGACTGGAAAAGTCAAAATAGCACAACACATAACAGAGCCCGCTTCTGCCATAACAATTACCCGAGCAGATGTAGCAGAAGTAATTGCAGAAATTATCGAGAAAGATAAGCTGCATCGAAAAGACTTTGACTTGGCCAATGGCGAAGTACCTATTGCACAGGCAATTTCAAACTTCCAATAAAAATATTTTGATTACAGATTTTAATAGGCTAATAAATTAATGTCTAGCTAACATGATTTATTAGCCTTTTATTTTGAGTTAAAACTTAGTTAAATGACAGATTATGACCAATATTGTTACTTTTAGTCTGATTAAATTAGAAAATTATTGCTTTTACACGAATCAATATAGTAAAGTTTGATTATATTATTATTAAAACAAAGGAGGGAGCTATGTTAAAAGTAGAACATTTGAGTAAAAAGTTTGATACTTTTCCAGCGCTTCAAGATGTTAACTTTACCATTCAACCTGGTGAAATTATGGGTTTGATTGGTCAAAATGGTGCAGGGAAAACCACCACTTTTCACAGCATTTTAAATTTTCTTCATTACGACGGAAAAATTTCCTGGGAAGATCAGCCCATTACTGAAAAAACTTTTGATACGGTAGGCTACTTGCCGGAAGAACGCAGTTTACTACCTAAAATGACTATTGAGCAACGAATTGTTTATTTGGCGGAGCTAAAAAGCCGCCCGGCAAAAGAGATAAAACCGCAAATCGATGATTGGCTGAAACGCTTTGATGTTCAGGGCAAGAAAAGTGACAAAATAAAAACACTTTCGAAAGGTAATCAGCAGAAGGTGCAGTTAATTTGTACTTTGATTCATCAACCCCAATTAATTATTTTAGATGAACCTTTTAGTGGTTTGGATCCGGTAAATGCAGATTTGCTCAAAAACGCAATCTTAGAAGCAAAAAAGAAAAATGCAGCAATTATCTTCTCTAGTCACGATATGTCAAATGTTGAAGAAATTTGCGATAGTTTAATTATGTTGAAAAAAGGGCAAGTTGTTTTAAGTGGTACAGTTGATGCCGTTCGTGACTCATTTGGTAAAACGGAAATTTACTGCAAAACACCTAAGTCGCTTGCAGAATTGCAGCAGCTCCCTCACGTTAAAAAAGTAGAAAAGAAAGCACATGGTCAATATCTTTTACGGATTGACGCTGAAAATAGTGGTCCAGAAGTCTTTGACGCATTGACAAATGGCGAATATGTTGAAGAGTTCCGGCAGCAACCGCCAACACTTGACGAAATATTCAGAATGGAAGCTGGTGAACAACATGAATAAATTATGGACCATAATGCTGCAAACTTATTGGCATCAAGTTAAGTCTTGGTCTTTTCTGCTTTTGATTCTGAGTCCATTTTTCATAATTGGTTGTGGTGTTTTAGGAGGAGCTATCGGTGCTAATTCTGATCCAGACAGTCAGATTGCAGTTATCAGTTCCAATGAGCAAGTTCGCCAAAACTTTATTAAAAACAATGGCAAATATGTTGATGCTAAAATTAAAACCGTTGAATCTGCTAAAGAGGCTGTCAAAAAAGAAAAGGTTGATGGCTACTTGATATTTGAAACGCAAAAAAATCAGGTTAAGGCAGTTTATCACGGAGCATCACCTATTGATGATGAATTGAAACCCAAAGTAAAAAGCTATTTACAAGTCTTGCAGAGTCAGCTTAATTTGCAGCAAGCGCAATTGGCGCCCCGTCAATTTAAAGCCTTACAGCAGCAGCCAAAATATCGCGAAGTACTCCAGAAAAATCATCAGGGAGATAAATTGGTTAAAATGTTGTCTTTAATCATTGTGATTATGGTCGGTTACATGGTTTTGGCTTCCTACAGTAGCATTACAGCTCAAGAAATAGCTTCTGAAAAGGGCACGAAGATTATGGAAATCATTTTTTCCAGTACAACTGCTGCAAAATACTTTTTAGGCAAAATTTTGGGTATTTTCGCCGTAATTATTACTCAACTCTTAATCTATATTGTTGGTGGCTGGGCAACTTACCGTTGGGCCTTACATGCAAAAATCACGGCTTCTTTTATGCATAACAATCAGGTAGTAATAAATAAAATTTTGGGCAATTTGGTAAATGTCAATCTCATTTTCCTGATTCTTGGTGTAATTATTTATACGATATTAGCAGCTTTTTCAGGAGCTTTAGTAGCTAAACCTGAAGATTCCTCAAAGGCCGCGCAAAGTACTGCAATGCTTTCTTTGATTGCATTTTTCCTGTCGTTTGCATTTATTTCTAACCCAGAGCAAATTCTGCCGCAAGTATTATCTTACGTGCCATTCTTTTCCTCATTCATGATGCCAATTCGTATAATTAATGGTCATGTTGGTAATATGGAAGTTATTCTGTCACTTGCGATTTTAATAGTAAGTATTGTTGGTTTAACAGCATACATTAGTAAAATCTATCAAGGCGTAATTTTACAAACTGAAGATACCAGTTTTTGGAAAAGATTAAAACGAGGGCTGGCATATAGTAAAGCATAAGTAATATAATTCAAGCTAAAAAACTAATAAATCAGTGTAAGCAAAACATGGTTTATTAGTTTTTTAAATTATAAATATTTTCTGTTTTTAATAGTGGACTATAATATAAATAATAATTTCAAACTGTATTTCTTACATGGGGACATGGAGGCACGTATGTTTGCCAGCAATCTATGGTTAATTATTTTTGCTACTATTTCATCTTTTTCACGCGGGATAATTTCCGTGATTGACCGTTACCAAATGGGTTATCGCAAACAAAGCTCAATTGATGTTAACTTTTTAAATAATATTTGCAGTTCAGTTTTGGTAACTTTTATGTTGCTGGTTATATTGCATAATTACCCCAGCCCTCGTATTACAAGCAACTACTTAATTAGGGTGTTTTTGTATGCTTTTTTAGCACAAGTAGTGGCATATGGTTATAGTTATGTCTTTAAAAAAGTAACTATCATGCAATCGGTTATCCTAAGTAAAATTACTGATTTGTTTATTCCCTTGGCAATTTTACTGACAATGGGCTACTTCAGTAAATCTTCTTACTTAGTTTCGATCATCTCAACTATCATAGTTGTCATTTATATTGCCTTTGAACAGCGCAAAGATAATTTGGATTTGAAAAACTTGGCGAAGACATTTACAGTTATTGCGCCACTGCTAATTGCGCAAGCGGCATTTTCGCCTTTTTTGACTAAAGGATTAATTAAGCCAATTGATTTGGTCTTTTTTACGATTATGACAATCTATGTTCGGTGCTTAATTTCCTTAATTACTTTTATCTATAAAAACCATTCCCTCAAAATTAATGGTGAAAACTTAACAGGTAGAGTTTTCCTTATTTATGGTAGTCGCGCCGTTTTAACCCTTCTTGCGCAAGTAACCTACACTTTGGCAACCTCTTCGCCTAACTCCAGCATTGCGTGGATCTTTTTAAACATGACTTCTCTTTACAGTGTGATTTTTGGCGACATTTTCCTAAAAGAGAAGATGAAGTTTGCAGATATCTTGGTGATAGTCCTTATCTTTGTTTTGGCATTATTTTCAAAGTAAAAGGGGGCACCTATTGGCTGACAACGAAACTATTTTTTATACAACAGATTAAAAAATGCTTTAATTATTAAAAAAGTATATAATTAACTATGACTTTTTATGACTGGCTCAAAGATAGATACTGATAGTTTATTTGGGGAAATGCTATCGCTGATATTAAGAGCGGAGACATAATGATAATAGAAACCAAAAATTTGGTAAAACGATATAAAAAAGTGAAAGCAACAAAATTATTTCATAAAGAATATCGTGATTTTGTTGCACTTCAAAATATTAATTTGCAACTCAAGCAGGGCGAACACCTTGGCTTAGTTGGTTTGAATGGGTCTGGTAAATCGACCCTAATTAAGCTGATTTTAGGCATTTTACAGCCAAGTAGTGGAAGTGTCAGAACTTTTGACATGGATCCACTAACTAATAGACAAAAAAATGCACAAAAAATCGGAGTTGTTTTCGGACAAAGAAGCCAACTCCGCTGGGATTTACCGGCAATGGACACATTCAAGTTAAATCGTGAGATTTATCAAGTGCCGGAAGAGATTTTTGATAAACGAGTGAAAAATCTAGCTGAAATGTTAGATGCGACTGATTTTTTATTGCAACCAGTGCGCACACTCAGTCTGGGACAACGGATGAAAGCTGAATTTATTGCGGCCCTTATTCATGATCCAGATTTAATTATTTTAGATGAGCCGACAATTGGACTTGATGTTTTATCGAAAAATAGTATCACACAGTTTTTACAAAAAATGACCAATAAAACAATTATTTTTACTTCACATGATCTTGATGAGGTCGAAAAGGTTTGTTCAAGAACGGTAATCTTAAGTCATGGCCAGCTGGTATTAGATAAAAGTAGCAAAGAGTTGGCCAAACTTGACGTGCCTTCAACCGTGACATTTACTAGCAAAAATTCTTTAAGTGAAGCAATTACTGCAAAATGGCCTACGATTAACCGATTAGAAAACGGATCGTATCAACTTACAGGCATAATGCAGGAAGAGCTTAAGTCCACTTTGTCTATGATTACGGCGAGTGTCGAAGTCGATAGCATTGAGGTTAAAAATAACAAGTTAGAGTACTTGCTAGCACACCTAACCAAACAGGAGGTGTGCTAATGAAGTATAGATTAATGTTAGTAAAAATTGGTGTCAAAAAAGGGTTAGCATCGAAATATGCTCTCTTGTTTTGGCTTTTTTCCGTGCTAATATCCACCACTGTCCAGTATTTTTTATGGAAAGCAGTTCTGATTGGTAAACCAAATCGTGAATTTCAAGAAACAATTAGTTATTTAGTGTTAATGCAAATTTTAACAGTTTTGTTTCCTAAGACTAGCTATGAACTTAACGATAAAGTACGTTCCGGAGATATTGCAATCGATCTTCTTAAGCCACTATCTATTTCAACGCAATTACTATGGGAAGGAATAGGTTATTCACTAGTCAAATTTGCCATAATTGGTGTCGTTGATATGTTAATCTTTTTCTGGTTCTTGGATTTTAAAATTGCATTTAGCACCATATTGATGGTTTTCGTCACGGCTATTTTAGGGTATTTTTTATACTTTGAACTTGAGCTGGTACTCGGAACTTTTTCTTTTTATACCTACAGCATTTGGGGGATTACTACTTTTAAAGAAGCTATTTTGCTTGTGCTGGCAGGAAATGCCTTTCCAGCTAATTTTTATCCCAGCTTGCTTAAAAAGATTGCTCAATATTTGCCCTTTCAATATTCATATGGCGCAATAGGGGCATTGGCCCAGCATCCCGCCTGGAATTTATTTATTAAAATCGTCGTAATTCAGTTAATTTACATCGTTGCCTTTAGCTTGTTGTTTAAGTTGCTTTTTAAGCATTCAGCTAACGCTACAGTTATTCAAGGAGGTTAATGATGCGATATTTAAAATTATTATTTACGTATTTCAAAGTAAATTTAAAATCATTAGCCGTTTACGATCTTGATTTTTATTTTGCGATTATTGGCATGATAGTCCAAAATGTCCTAAACATTGTTGCATTAAGGTTTATTTTTAACATTGTGCCGCGAATTAGTGGCTACAGTTTCAGCCAGTTGCTACTAACGTATGCATTAGCAACGTTATCCTTTTCAATATTCCGCTGCTTTTTCATTAATGCCTTAAATATTTCGGATTACATCCATAATGGTTCATTGGACACGATTTTGATTAAACCCGTCAATCCGCTATTTCAACTAGTTAATGAACGTGTAGATGAAGACTCTTGGGGCGATTTATTAGTTGCCTTGCTTCTGCTAATTGTGGTTGATGTGCAATTACATAATCCTTGGTATATCACGATTATGTTTATCTTTATTTCACTGTTTACGTCCTTAATTTTTTTGGCATTAGCAATCTTAGGTAATATTGTTTCACTTTTATCTAACGGTTTAGCTAATTTGGCTGAAACAACCTTTGACTTTTTTGATATGAGTAAATATCCCATGGCTATTTATTCGATGGGATTTAAAATAATTATGACTTTTATATTGCCAATTGGTTGGGTTGCATCAATTCCACAGGAAAGAATTGCGGTTAAACACGAGTGGATATGGCTATTGATAATTCCAGTTGTCTGCATTATGTTCTTTGTGTTGATTTATCAACTCTGGCGCGTATTTCTGGAAAAATATCAGAGTACGGGTAGCTAGAGAAGGCTATTATAAATATATTGCCAAAATAGTTAGTGGCACAAAAGTGCTGCTAACTATTTTTATTGTTTTTGCTATTCGGTTAACAGATTACAATTTAGCCGATAGACAGTCAAAGCAAATTTAGCTAAATATTGGTATAAAAAAAGCCATACAACTGAAGAGCTGTATGGCTTTTTATCAATTATTCTTTTAATGTCTGTGCTTCTTGATGAATTACTTGAACACTATTAATTACAAATGGAAAGCCGATATATGGTAGCAATTGAATTACTGACCAAATTAGTTCACTTTCGCTGTTACCGGCCTTTAGGCTTCCACGAGCATGGGCCTTGATTTGAAATTCAACGTTCATGGTAATTAATGCTAATAATTCATAGCGCTCACGGTCACGAACATCTAGGGCTTTCCGGTTATAAAAGTCGTTAAAAAAGTGCTCTGTCAATGCGTGGGGGATGAATGTGCCAGCATTGTCTGGCAAATCTTTCAGCAGATTTTTAATTTCAGTGCCATATAATTGTGCTTGGACTTGTGCTCCATAGTTTTCATCTGCTTCACTTTCTACAGGTGTCAAAGTGATTTTACGTTCTTCAAATACACTATTTACCTGCTCTAAAGCTTGTTTAACCTTCAGGGTACCAATTACAGGTGCTAATTGATAAAGCACCTCTAAAAGAACTTCAGGGGCAATATTAGCATCTAAAATTTTAGCCACCTGTTCCGGAACAGCTGTCATTATTCCTTGCGTAACACTAGCGATTAATGGAATGATAAAACGATCTTTCTGTAAGTGTTGAGCGCAGTTACTGTCCACGTCGTTAAGGTAGCTCTGGCTTAATTTTTGAAATTGCTCTTCTAGTTGATTATTCATGAAAACCTCCGGGTTAATACTATCTGCAATCTTTACAAATTTCTTCTTTTAATGATTTTAAGAACAGCTCAGCAACTGGCGATAAGCTAACTTCTCGTTTCCAAATTACTCTAATCGTTTGTTGCAGACTAGGGCATAATTTTTTAAACGTAAGCCCTGAACTTTCTGAAGTATCAGCCAAGTTATCCAGGGTTAACATTAATGCCGAATGATTTTTGACCATTAACGTACCGTTGAAGTTAAGGTTATAGTCACCAATAAAATTCACATTATCGTAATAATTACCTAACCAGTTTTGAAAAAGGTGAGTTTGCAGGGCTTGCTGCGAGGTCAAGAGAGAACGACCGCACAAGTCTTTCGGTGTAATTGTTTCTTTAGCTGCTAGTAAATCATCTCTTGGCATTAATACCCCCCAGGTATCTTTTTCAGATAAGGTTAAAGAGGCATAGCTGGGTAATGAAATGTCACCAATAATTACGCCAAAATCTGCAGTTCCGTTATTTAGTTTTCTTTCTGCGTAGCTGTAATCGCCGTTTAAGAGATGGATTTTAACGGTGGGATGATCTTGGATGATTTGGCTAATTACGTTCATAATTTGTTGCATCCCGATACTTTCACCTGCTGCAATTGTTAGGTCACCACTAATAAAAGATGTAGTTTCAAGATTTCTTTTTGTCCTAGAAGTTAACTCTAGTATTTCTTGTGCTTGTTCTAGTAAGTAATGACCTGCAGGAGTTAGTGTTAAACGACGCTTTTTCCGGTCAAATAATTTGACGCCGAGTTCTGCTTCTAAATCAGCTATTTGTCTTGAAAGCGCTGGTTGTGAAATTAAAACCTTTTTAGCTGCACGCGTCATGTTACCCTCTTGGGCAACAGCAACGAAATAATTTAAAACGCGTAATTCCATATAACCTCCTGTTTAATGCATTTTGTTTATGTTGACTGATTGTTAATAAGTATTTCACTGAAGAAAAAGTTACAGCTAAAATTTGTATTATTGAGAAAAAATTCAATACGTAATAGGCCACCTAATGTTATTTTGGTAGACGAGTAAAAAATCATAAAAAGCGCCTATAATAAACACGATTATAGGTTACCTTTTACTTTTAAATAGAATTAGTAAGGAAAATAAAATGAAAATATCAGAAGTTGCAGAAAAAGTCGATTTAACTCCAGTAACGCTAAGGTACTACGAAAAAATGGGTCTTATTCCAGAAGTAAAAAAGGAGCACGGTGTCAGAAACTACAGTGAAAATGATCTTAACTGGATCAGCTTTATTAAATGTATGCGGAATGTGGGAATTCCAGTAAAAGACTTACTGGAATATACCGAGTTACTGCAGCAGGGTTCTGATACTAAAAAGGCAAGAAGACAAATTTTGGTCAAAGAACTGCATCGCTTGGAAGAACAAGAGCAGGCCGTTCATTCCACCATCAATAGACTAAAACACAAAATCAGTCTATACGACCAAGGAGAGTTAAAGTAGGTTTCACCATAAAAAGTTGACTAGTAAACGATCAACTTTAGTATTTTCATGTAACTTGCTGTGCTGTGCATGAGGCCCAGTTATTTCTTTTTCCTGATATGAGTGGGCACGCTTTTCCACTAAATAGCGGTAGGAACGAGCTGAATTTACTGCCACAGAGCCATCGTTTCCCTTACCTGTATCGCCGTAAATATTTAATACAGTAGCATTAGTGGGAAACTTTTTTCTTAGGCCTAAAAGTCCGCGATAGCCTGTGTCCATTTGCGTGGGCTTGTCGTTAGGTTCTAAAACTATTTTTCTAGGTGCATTTTGCTGACCTAAAAAGCCGTTATAATGCCCTGCAATAGAAACTTGTTTATTTAAACGGGGCATGTGCGGATTATCAGCATTGCTTAGTAGATAATAGGCAATTTGTAAGTTACCCATTGAATGGCCCACAAGATTTACTTGCTTGAATTGATATTTTGCTTGCAAAGCAGTGATAACGTTTTTGATGTAATTACTACTCTTTTTGAAAGCAACGGCCTGGTTAGTTTCACCTGTAGAAATGCTTTTGTTGTTGAGCAAATTAACTTCAATGATGGGATTTTTTGCACCATTTTTAATGGTGCCCCATAAAGTGACCTTACCGGCAGGACTAACATCTGCACGAATAATTGAGTTGGTAAAATTGTGCCGTTTAGCGTAATTAGTCATGCTTTCTTCCGCGCGGTAGCTACTGCCCCAGCCGTGAACAAAGAGGGTTGGCGTAGCAATAGCTATTTTATGCTGTTGCTGGCCGGGCTTGTTAATCACATAAAAGCCCAGTATTAATAATAAGGCAGCGATAATTGCACTTATCCCGAAAACTTTATGTTTTTTGGTCATCGGCGACTCCTAAAAAGGATTAGCGAATCCTATAAACTTTTTTGAACATCTGCAACGATTTGTTCAAGAGTTAAATGATTTTGTTGATAAATTTCTGCTACAGGAGTTTGGTCAGTGTAAACACGGTTTTGTCCGTAGTTGAGCACTTTAACGTCTTTGTTACCCAGATAAGAAGCTACTTTTTGGCCAAACCCACCGTCGAGAATGTTGTCTTCAAGGGTGACGATTACCTTGTGATCGGTGGCTAGTTGGTCTAGTGCTTTTTCATCTAAAATATTAGCTGAAAGTGGGTTAACAAGAGTGGCGCCGAGCTTATTTGCTACTTTTTCACCCAATTGATAAAAAGCGCCTAGTCCAATAACTGCTACTTCCTTACCTGGCTTAACTTGGTAGTTAATGGTGGAGTAGTCGGTAATAACAGTTTGGTGATCAGTTTCTGGAATATCGCCAGGAACTTTAATTGCAACGGGATGCTTCTTTTGCTTGATGGCCCATTCAAGCATTGCCTTTTCTTCAGCCAAAGTTGTTGGTGCTAAATAAATCCAGTTAGGCAAATTAGAAATCATTACCTGATCAAAAATACCAAGGTGAGTTTTCGATTGACTAGAAATAGTGCCTCCTGCCACAAGCATTACGACCGGTAAGTCATTGGCAGCAGTATCGTGTGATAATTGGTCAAAAGCACGTTGTAAGAAGGTTGAATTTTCCATCAAAACCGGAATACCGCCTTCTTTGGCAAAACCAGTCGCAAATGCAACCGACTCTTGCTCGGCAATACCAACGTCAGTGTAATTAGCTGGATATTCATTTTTAAAGTCATCTAAATTAAAGACACCAGGAATAGCGGCATTAATGGCCATGATTTTTTGATCGGCATCAATTTGTTCTTTAATAACGTCAAGTGCAACCGACTTGGATGTAGGTTTTTGTTTTTCAGCAGCAAGGGGCTGATCGTTTTCCAAATTAAATGGTGAGACCCAGTGATGTGCTTCTTCGTCTTTGACTGCAGGCTCGTAGCCTTTTCCCTTAAGCGTATTAATGTGCAATAAAATAGGATGATCAACATCTTTAACAGCTTTAAAAGCATCAATCATGGCAGAGAGATCATTACCGTCTGCAACGTAGCGATAGTCAAACCCCATTGCCTTAAACGGGTTTTCTGCTGTTTGGCCGTTAGAATCACGCAGTTTTTTCAGTGAGGTTACCACGCCACCAACGTTTTTATCAATTGACCATTGGTTATCATTAATTACAACCACTAAGTTGTGTGGCTCAATCGCTGCATTGTTTAGTCCTTCAAAAGCCAAGCCGCCTGTCAGGGAACCGTCACCAATTAAAGCCATAATATTTTCATGTTGTCCCATTAAGTCGCGTGCCTTTGCCATTCCAGTAGCTAGAGCGACTGAGGTTGAGGTGTGACCAACAGCATAGTAATCATATGGACTTTCGTCGGGATTTGAATATGGTGTTACATCTTCATAATGGTCAGGGTCGAGCCAAGCTTTGGCCCGTCCGGTTAACATTTTATGTGGATATGTTTGATGGGAAATGTCCCAGACCAGTTTATCTTTTGGAGCATCAAATACATAGTGGTAAGCAATGGTAGCTTCTACAATACCGAGATCTGGCCCTAAGTGGCCACCTTCAGCTGCATCTTTTTCAACGATTAATGTCCTGATTTCTTGAGCTAATTTTTCCATTTCGGGGATGCTTAATTTTTTAACATCTTTTGGTCCCGTAATTTTATTTAACAAAAAATCTTCATGTTTGTTCATATAAGTGCCTCCTTGCTGTGCTAGTCAGCCAGCTTATTTCAGTAACTGTATAAAGTTTAATACTTAGACTTGACTCTAAGTCAAATATAAAATTACTTTTTTATAGTTAAAAGTTAATTTTATTCGATTTAAACTATAATTATTATAGTGATAGAAATAATGATGTGACACAGTTAAGGAATTGAAGATGACAATTGGTGAACTACTGAAGAAGTTTCGTGTTAAGCAATTGAAAACGCAAAAAGAATGGGCTGCGGGAGTGGTTACGCCCTCTTATTATTCAAAGGTTGAGAAAAACCTGCATCGTATAACAGCAGAGGATTTGATTGCAATTTTGCAGCTTAATCACCTTAAGCCGTGGGAATTTTTTAATCAATTAGATGAAAATCAACAAGCGCAGAATGTTGCGTTTAATGAAATTGAAGAAGAAGTAAATCGAGCATATTATCAAAACAATCCTAAAAAAATTGAAGAGATTCGCCAATACGTGGAGAATAGCGATATTGAGAATAAGGACAAATTATTGCTACTGATCGATTTTAATTTGGCTGACACGCTGAATAATGTAGCCGAATTGAGTGATACGAAAAAAGCGCAGTTAAAGAATTGGCTTTTTGAACAAGATGATTTTGATGAAAGAACTCTACGTATGTACATTAACTTTATCTCAATTTATGATTTAAAAAGCAACTTGAAGATTGGCAAAAAGGTAGCAGAAAAATTAAAAGGTACAACAGAAACGCGGAAACAGGAGGATCTCTTAGGTGTTATTATCAATATCTTGATTGTGTGTATTGAGCAAGGAGCCTATGACGAAACTGGATATTTTGTTAAAGCTGCCGAGAATATCAGAATAGTGCCAAAACTATTCTTTTATAAGAACATGCTGGTCTTTTTAGAAAATATGATTAACGAGCACTTTGACCATCAAGAAGAGTATGTGGCTAAATGCCAATGGGCAATCAAAAATTTCGACTTACTAGGAATGCCTGAATATGGTAAAGAAGCAGAACGTTTTTTTAACGAATATCAGTAAAATGAATAATAGTGCTAAGATAAGAATAAAATAGTTAAGCTTGAGCATAGAAGGGATGATTTTATGAAAATAGGTTTTATTGGAACAGGTGTAATGGGTAACGCAATTTGCCTTAATCTGTTAAAGGCTGGTCATGATTTAGTGGTTTATAACAGAACCAAGAGTAAGACTGATAACTTAGTTGCTCAGGGTGCAACTTGGTGTGAGAGCCCTAAAAAAGTTGCTGAGAATGCCGAATTAATCTTTACGATGGTTGGCTTTCCAGCTGATGTTGAGAAAGTTTATTTCGGTGATGAAGGTATTTTTCAGGCCGCTGTTAAGGACAAATATCTAGTTGATATGACCACTTCAAAGCCTGCACTAGCTCAGCGTATTTTCCGTGAAGGGGAGCAACAAGGAGCAAAAGTTTTGGACGCACCGGTTTCAGGTGGAGACTTAGGAGCTAAAAATGGTACTTTGACAATTATGGTCGGTGGAGATGAAGCAGCTTATCAAGATTTGGAACCAGTCTTTAAAGACTTTGGCAAAACCGTGCATTACTTTGGTGCTGCAGGAGCAGGTCAGAATACAAAAATGGCCAACCAAATTATGATTGCTGGAACAATGACTGGAATGTGTGAAATGCTCGTCTATGCCAAAAAAGCAGGTTTGGATCTTGAATCTGTACTAGAGACAGTTGGAGCAGGTAGTGCTGCTAATTGGAGTTTGAGCAATTATGGTCCACGTATCTTGAAGGATGATTATACACCTGGCTTTTTCAGCAAGCACTTCTTAAAAGACTTGCGCATTGCCTTGGAAACTGCCAAAGAAATGGAGCTTGAGTTGCCAGCTACTAAAGAGGCAGAAAAATTGTATGAAACCTTGGTTGATGAGCGTGGTCTAGGTGACTTGGGCACACAAGGCTTGATCAAATTATGGTGGAACTAATATTTAGTTCAAAAACAAAAAGAGCAGTTTCAGATTTGGAACTGCTCTTTTTTATGAGTAAGTATAAGTGAATTTTAAGTTAATTGATTTTACTTTTGACTTCTTCTACGCCGTCTAAAACGTTAGCATAGCGTGCCAAAATGAAAAGGTAGTCTGATAAACGATTAATATATTTTAAGCAAGCAGGGGCTAATTTTTGCTGCTCATCATTTAATTTAGCCATTGCACGTTCTGCTCTCCTAGCAACCGTACGAGCATAATGCAAATGGGTCGCGGTAATCGAACCGCCCGGCAAAATAAAGTGGGTAGTTTTTGGAATTTTTTGATTAAGCTCGTCTATTTGTTGTTCAAGGAATTCGACTGTAGCCACCGTTATTTCTTCGTGTCTTTTAACAGCAATATCGCTTTCTAATTCATATAAATCACGTTGTCGATCTTGCAGTGGGTTAAGAAATTCTTGACACTGATCGGATAAGTTAGCAATTACAACACCTAAATATGAATCTAGTTCATCGATGTCACCAAGTGCTTCAATTTGTAGGTCATACTTAGGTACCATTTTACCGGTGACTTGCTTGGTGTAACCTTGGTCGCCGACTTTGGTATAAATTTTGATGGTCATAAAAGCCTCCGTTTGTAGTGATCTAGTGCAACATTAAGTGGTTTATATAGAATGGGGTAGAAGACTAAGTTGCCGACTGCATGGTAAGTATCAAAAACCAAGCTTCCAGCCCAGTAGGCTAGAAATGCATTAAAGCCACCAAAAATCGACATCCCGAAGTCTACGAAACAACCGTATTCCCAACCTAAAAAGGCAGCAACGACTAATTGATAAGTAAAGTGCTTTTTTAACGGCGTAAATTTTGCCAGTAATGCAACAGTTAAAACGCAGCCGCCATAGGCTAAGACCTGTGAGATGGTCCAAATGCCGAAGCCTAAGTAAATGTTAGAGACTACCATGGTCAAAATGGCTAGGGCAAAGCCGAAGGTAAAGCCCATGTTTAACGTTACGATTACCAAAATATCAGTAACTGGCTGAACGTTTGGAACTGGAATAATTTTAAAAATGCGTAAGGCTACGCACATGGCAGTTAAAATAGCAAGCAGTGCTAATTTCTTGGTTGAATCATGCATGATTGCTGATTAGTCGATCTTTGCTAAAGTGAATTTAACCTTATCTTTGTTAGCTACTTTTTGCTCTGCAGCACCTTTAGAAGCAAATTTGCCGTTGATAGTGTAAGTCCAGTAAACCTTTTTAGCTTTATTTTGACTCTTACCATCGATTGAAGTGATGAAGCCATCAGTACTCTTTACTTTCCAAAGCTTCTTAAGACCTTGCATAACAGTTGAGTGCTTAGGCACTTTAACGCTTTTAGTCTTGTAGTTTTTATTATTTACTTTAAGGGTATAAGTAACGCGAACTTTGCTTGCAGCATCAACTTGTTGAACATTTTGGGTGCTACCATATCCAGCAACAGTGAAAGTAAAGATAGTAGCGATCCCGGCAAGAACTGATAATTTATTTTTTTTCATGATAAAACTCCTATTTTTAATACATAAATTTAGATTATTTAACTGGACAAGCACCCGATTCACAATCGGTTTGATCAACTAGCTCGATGTCTTTTTGATCATCATGTTGTTCAGCAAAGACAGTAGCAACATCGCCAGATATTTTGGCTTTGCGCTCCTCATATGTTTCCTTATCAATTGGTTCTTTTGGCGCTTGCTCCAAAGATCCACCATAGTAAGGAAGAAGAGACGTTGACTTAATGACGTTACGATATTGCTTAAATAAAGAGGTGATTTTGTCCCCTTCATCGCTTTGGAAAGTAACAGTACAACTAACCGCATTATCGGACCAGTAGGTTTGTAAAAATGCTTGAGTTGCAAACTGTTCTTCAATTGAAACAGTACCAGCAGAAGCAAAGTTTTTGCTGTCTGCATGAGCTGCTCTTAATGGAAATTCCACACAAATAGTATTTGGTGAATAGATATCTGGTTCTGAGTAGTAACCACAAGCATCAAGGGCCTTGAGTAAAGGATCTGAAGCTTGGAATCTGATTCTTTGAATTAGATAGCCAGCGTAGTGGAAGTGCATACCTTCAGAAGCACCTGCAAGTTTAGCAACAGTACCAGATGGTTTAACAGTGGTGTGTTTGATAGAAGGATTGCAATTTAAAGCCTTACTGTAGTCTTGATCGGCATCAATTACTGCTTGATATGCTTCTTCGACCATTTTGATTCCCTTAGGATCATAAATTGGCTTTTTAATTTTTGCGCCTGTCTCTTCGTCGATACTGTCTTCAAAGCCGGTAACAACCCGATGACCTAAATCATTTAAGAGCCAATCTTGGATACCTGACATTGAAACACCGATTCGTCTGTTCTTGTAGATGATGTTGCGGGAAACTTCCCAGTCATATTCACTAAAAGTTACACGCTTGGTATAACGGGTAGCCAGTTTGAAGACCTCTTTTAAGTCCCAGCCTTGTTCTTCAGCAATGTAAGGAAAAACTTCAAATAAGTTACATGGCTCACCGTTGGCTAATGAAATCTCACCACATGGGTTTGTTCCTTCAACTTCGCCATCAATACCTTCTTGATAACCATCAATAATACGGCCGTAATTACGTGACAAGTCTAAGTTAACAACACCAGGTTCACCGTTTTCTCTAATACCAGCGGCAATTGGCTCGTATCCATCGAATTTAGCGTCAATCGCAACACTATTGTTTGAAGCCCAACGGTGATGATATAGCTTATCTTTATCTTGCTTCATTGTGATGAAATCTTGATCATCGTTAGAGCCTAATGCTAATTCAGCAGACCGTCTAACATTTCCTGCAACAACAGTTTTCCCAATTAAGTTGCAAATGTCTGTGCCATCAACTGAGGTGATTTTTGTACCAACGCGATTATTGATAATATCGTTAATCTCAAACAGCATTTCGACCAATGGCATTGGGCCAGAAGCAGTACCACCAAAACCGTGAATTTTTGCACCGTAAGGACGAATACCACTGATGTCTAAAACCAACTTCTGTTTATTTTCAGGATTGGTCTCCTTAAAGTGCATATCGATTAAACGGGCATTAGCTAAAACCCAACCTTCACGGGTGTCGGGTAAATTGTAATAGATATAGTCATCCGAATTCTGATTTTGCTTTACCCACTCACTTTTATCAGTTGCTCCAAGCTTGACGGAGTCGTCATAAGAAGCACTAGCCTTGTCGATTACAATCGTTAAATCGATTTTATTGTCAACTGAGGGAATTTTTTGGATATTGTCCTGAACGACGGAAAAGCCAACGCCGCCACCTTTCATCAATTGGTCAAAGACGAAAGAAAATGGCATTGAAAGAGCTTCTTGATTTTTGTCCAAATAATCAGGCACGATATGACTATCACCATATTTCTGTGGTTTGATAGCAATAAACCAGCAATTGTTTAAGGAATCACCATTACGTCTTTGGTAATCAGTCCCAGAAACCCACAAGTTCCGCCCTGACGGAGTAGAAGCAAGGCCATAAATAAGCTTGAATAAACGCTTAGCTTCGTCTGTCAGTTCCTCAACCACATCTTCAGAAGGCGAATCAGTTAAGCGTGGATCAAGGTTAATGTTGCCTTCCACAACACGCTTAACTGTTTCGTCCCATTCTTCAGCGCGATTATATTCAGGAAGCCAGCGTGCATAAGTCCGCTTGTACGTGACCCAGCCAAGTTCTCCCCAGTGAGGCGAAACATTTTGTTTCACTTGATCAATATAAGCCTGATCCAAGCTTATTCTTGCATTTTTCATATACAAAATATCTCCTCATAAAATAACATTTTGTTTCACATACACATCATGTATGGTGTATAAAAAGACTATAACACAATATCTTGTATTTACCAGCGGATATGCAGCAGCCAAATCCGAACAAAAAAAGATGATTTAAGGCAGCAGTAGGAGAAAAAGATTTTCAAAAAAATCATATAGCAATCGGCGTATAGAAAAAGCACAATAAACTAAAAAAGCTTATTGTGCTTCAAAAAGATTAATAAAAAAGAGTTAACGACCAATTGCTGTAAAGAGCAGGAGAAGTATTCCTCCCAAAATAGCAAAAGGAATTAGTAAATGAATAAAGAAAATGAAGATTAAACCGCATGCCAGTATAAATAATAAAATTTTAATTATCCCAACACCTAGTTTAGCCAGTGCCCAGATCAATGCAAAAATTAGTAATAAAGTAAGCATACTAGTATTTCCTCCTGATTTATTTGGTAAGCAATTATACCTCAAGCGCATTTACTTAAAATGAGTTTTACCTAAATTTAACAAAAAGATAATTATGTTTTTTATGAGTAATTTACTGGTATAATATTTTTCCATAGCAGTATTTATTTCCCGGGAAATAATTGGAAAGGATGAAAAATACTTGCGTTTTAGACAAATTATTTTTGATGTAGATGACACACTAATCGATTTCGCGGATACGGAGAATTTCGCGCTCCATCGCCTTTTTAACGCGCACCACTGGCCACTAACAGAGGACTTACAGCGGCGTTACCACTCATATAATCAAAGTTTATGGCGTCAGCTTGAAACTGGTGCATTAACATATGATCAATTGAGTGAAATGGTTTTTCATAATTTTATCAAAGAAAACTATCATATTAATGTTGATGGACTTGCCGTTATGGATGAATATCGTTCATACTTCAGTCAAGCTTATAAGTTGCTACCTGGTGTAGAAGATACGCTTCGTTTTGCCAAAAAGAGTGGGTACGAGTTGACCATTTTAAGTAATGGTGAAGCCTATATGCAACGCCATCGCTTAGAGCTAGCTGGAATTAAGAACTATTTTAATTTAATTATTACTTCTGAAGAAGCAGGTTATTCAAAACCTGATGCTCGAATTTTTGATTACTTTTTTGACCGGGCGGAATATGGCCCTGAAGAAACAGTATTTTTTGGAGATGGTTTACAATCAGACATTTTAGGTGCAGAAAACTATGGTTTTAGCAGTGTCTGGTATAACCATCGCGGGCGAAAAAATAACATGAATTTACATCCTCTGTGTGAAGTGAAAACATATCCCGAATTCGTGAAACTGTTAAAAAATGACTTTGAAAGAATTAATTAGCAATTTGTTAAATTTGATGTGGCAGCATATATATTATTCGATATAATATAACAGAGGTGAAAATAATGACTGTCAAAATTAGTTCTTTAAATGATAGATATTTTTTAAATAACGGAGCTAAGATGCCTACTATAGGTTTCGGAACTTGGCAAACACCAGACGGTGATGTTGCCAAAAACTCCGTTATTGATGCAATTAATGCGGGGTACCGTTTGATTGATACTGCTGCTGCTTACGGCAATGAGGAGAGTGTCGGTAAGGGCATTAAGGAAAGTGGTATTAACCGTTATGATTTATTTGTTACAACTAAATTGTGGAATGATAAGCATGGCTATCAGGAAACAATTCAAGCAATTGACGAAAGTTTAGAAAAACTAGGGTTAGATTATCTTGATCTGTACTTAATTCACTGGCCAAATCCAAAAGCAGTGCGTGATCATTGGGCAGAATTAAACGCAGAGAGTTGGCGCGCAATGGAAGATCAGTACAAGGCAGGAAAGCTTCGTGCGATTGGGGTTTCAAACTTTAGACGTGAGCACATGGATGAATTACTAAAAACCGCTTCTATTCGTCCAGCTGTCAATCAAATCTACTTAAATCCGAGTGATATGCAGGAAGACGTTGTTTCATATAATAATGAACTTAACATTTTAAGTGAAGCATATAGTCCATTAGGAACAGGCGGCTTAATTGGAAATAAAACTGTTAGTGAAGTGGCTGAGCATTATGGTAAAACTCCTGCTCAAGTACTCTTACGTTGGTCACTTCAACATCAGTTTGCACCACTTCCAAAATCTGTTCATACTGATAGAATAAAAGAAAATGTAGATATTTTTGATTTTGTAATCGATGAAGAAGATATGAAGACTTTGGACGGTTTGCATGGTGCTGCTGACCTTGCAACTGATCCTGATAAAACAAACTTCTAAAGTTAACAATTAAGGTGAAGAGCAATGAAAATAGGATTCATAGGTACCGGTAAAATAGGTAAAGCAATTATTTTGGGTTTATTGCAAGGAGATATCGCTAACCAAGATATTTATGTTTTTGGTGGTGGACATCCATCAGCCGAAAAAGTTGCAGCTGAATTGCACTTGAATTTAATTAATGACTATGCAGACTTTAAAGAATGCCAGGCTGTCATTGTTGCAGTGGGTGGTTCAGTAGTGGAAACTATTTTTGAAGAACTTGGTCAAAAATACCATGGCATTATCTTATCCACTGGTGGTGGTGATTTAGAAAAGGTAAACCATGAATTACCTAATGGCTCTTCTTTTGTCAAAATTGTTCCAAATACACCAGTTCAAATCGGTGAAGGAATTACGGCAATTAGTTTTGCTGCAGGAGAAAAGCCTGAAGTAATCAAGACTGTAAAAGATCTGTTTGAACAAATGGGTGATGTTTACGTTGTACCAGCCGACTTATTAGGCATTTATGGTACTGTCGCAGGTTGTACTCCAGCATATGTTGATTTAATGATCGAAGCGCTGAGCGACGCAGCTGTTCAAAATGGGGTAAAACGAGCAGAATCCTACCAAATCATTGAAAAAATGCTTTTAGGGACTGCTAAATTAGCATTAACTAGTGGTAAGTTGCCTGAAGAATTAAAAGATGAGGTTACTACTCCTGGTGGCTCTACCATCAGAGGCGTTAATAAGTTAGAAGAAAAAGGTTTTCGTGGAGCATTAATTCAGGCACTTAATGCTTCGGCTAAGTAAAAATTAGCAAGATTACTTAATTATAGGAAGACAAAATAAAAGGCACCGAGTAAGTAAAATCGGTGCCTTTTATTTTGTCTATTGTTTACTTAGCTTGGTAATCCGCTAAATTGATTACCTGGTCATACTTGTCTAAATCAGCAACTTGATAGTGATGAATTACTTCTACAAAGGTTAAATTTGAATCCAATAATATTTGATGAATTGCGGCTGAAGTGGCTTGGTCAAGCGAAGCGTTGATTTCATCAAGTAACAAAATTGGACGTTTTGATAAAATTGCTCTTGCTAATTCAATTCGCGCTAATTGCCCACCAGATAGCTTGTCGGCATTATCCCCTAATTGATAATCAAAGCCTTTCTCTTCTACCATGGTATCTAACTCTAATTGCTTGCAAACTTGCTCAACTTCATCCACAGGTAGTTTTTCACCTAACGTTAAATTGAACCAAAGTGTATCAGCAAAAATAACCGGTGATTGACTGGAATATGCAAATAGATTTGATATTTGATCAGCTTTGACTTTTTGATTATCAATTAAAATATTTGCTGCTGTTCCAAATTTATTAGACATCATAAAATACAGCAAAGTGGACTTACCACTGCCAGAAGGTCCAATAACTGCTATCTTTTCTCCAGGTTTAATAGTTAAATCAAGTCCACCGAAAAGTTGTTTTTTGTCCCTTTCTAAACAGATATTTTGCCAACTTGCTTGTTTAGTGAAAGTACAGTTGACTGATGACTCTTTGGTATCTGCCAGGTCTAAATAATAATTAACCTTTTTTACAATATCTTTAGTCGTTGATAAGTGATTGCGTTCTTCTAAAATTTGCATAATTGGTTTAATAAACGAATTTGCTAATTGAACAATTGCAAATAGGACTCCCATCGTTGTTTGACCGTGTAATACCATTAACCCACCTAAATAGGCTGGAATAACAAACGTACCATAAATTCCTACAAAGCCGACAATTGTTTGAATATTATTACTCAGCAGATTCATCTTACACAGAGTTTCTTCTAATTTTGAAACTTTTGGTAAATTTGAAGCCACAGCATTAGCTTGCTTGTGATATAGCTTTAATGAATCGGTTCCTGCTAAGATGTTTTTTATTTGACTGACATACCTACTATTAGCTTCGGTCCACTGATTTGAAGCTTTACGTATCGGCTTTTGTAATAAACCTGAAGCTAGTATTGGAAGAGCAGAACCGATTAGGAAAAATATCGTCAAAATCGTATTAATATATAATGCGTAAATTAATGAAATCACAACTGTCACAAAATAAAAGGCAATATTAATTTCGGCATTAAATCGGTTAGTTTCTAACAATTTAAAATCATTGGTTAAAAACCCTAAAGCTGAAGCATTATCTTCTTTAGACGTTTCTAACATTCCTGCGAGAATTTTGGTTCTCAAACTGGTATTGACTTCCTGAACAGCATTATTTTTTAAATAATTGTAGCCTAACTCAGCTACTAAAACGATTAAGAATAAAATTAGGGCAACTAAAAACATGTGAGGAAGCGCATGCAAGTTTTTATCCGCTAATGCATTTGTCATAGTTTCTAACACGTAAGCCATCACGATATTTTGTGTGCTAGCAATTATGCCAAGTATTACAAGCGCTGCAAGCTTCCATTTATTATAATATCTAACAATCATAATTTCTCCTTGCCTAGTATTAGTAGTAATTGCTTATTTTAAATCATTAACTAATAATTAAATTTCGGTATTCACTAGCTCCTATCCAGTGATTAGGAGAAGAAAAATAAGTTGTTCTAAATTATTGTAGAAATCTTTCCGATAATTAAAAGTACCTTCTTTAAAACTGATAATAAATTCATCATTTTAATATAATACCATTATTTATATTAAAAATTAAATATTTTTTAATTTTATATAATGTATTTGCTGTTTTTAACTACTCTTAGCAAAATTACTTAATAATGAAAGACAAAATAAAAGGCACCGAATAAGTAGAATCGGTGCCTTTTTATTAAAGTCAAATCATTAAATGTGTTTAAGAAGGGAAATAAGTTTTTATGAAATTAAAATTCTTTATCCAAATCAACTGGAGTGTCAGGAGTTTCACCCTTGATTAACTTCAAGTTGTTGTCAAATGAGTTGATAACCATGTTACGAACAGCGTGTGTTGTGTAGAATGCTGTGTGAGGAGTTACCAAAACATTTGGACGAGCGATTAAGTCAGCTAAACGCTTGTCAGGTAATTCTTTATTAGAGAAGTCTTCGTTGAAAATACCAACTTCATCTTCATAAGTATCCATTACGAAACCGAAGATCTTGCCTGAGTCAAGGCCACGAACAACTGCATCAGTATCAACAAGAGGACCACGTGATACGTTAACAATAACAACGTCATCCTTCATCTTATTGATTGATTCGTCGTTAATCATGTGGATGTTTTCAGGAACATCAGGTACGTGAAGTGAGATTACATCAGATTGAGCGTAAAGTTCATCTAAAGTATCTACGTAGTAGCCCTTCTTCTTAAGAATAGGGTTTTGGAAAATATCGTAGGCAATAACTTTTGCGCCAAAGCCTTCCATAATTCTCATGAATACTTGACCAATGTGACCAGTACCAATAACACCAACAGTTTGGTCACGAACTTCACGACCGATTGTAGGTGCCCAACGGAAATCATGCTTAGCAAGCTTTTCGTCCATAGCCTTATCTTGACGTAAAACTCTAGCTGCTTGAATAGCTGCATGTTCAGCAATAGCATCTGGTGAGTATACAGGGACATTAGTTAATTTAAAGCCAAGTTCCTTAGCCTTCTTTAAGTCAATGTTGTCGATACCAACGTTACGGATTGACCAGTTACGAATACCAAGTCTGTCTAAAGCTTCAATTGTGTCAGCTTTGTAGTCTAATTGTTGGTAAGTAACAACACCGTCAGCACCCTTAGCTAATTCAGCAGTTTCAGGTGTTAAAAGTTGATCAGTGTATTCAACATCAACATCTCTGTGAGCGTCGCTCCACTCGCGAACATAAGGCTCTTCGTCTTTACGAATCGCATAAGCATAAATTTTAGTCATAAAATCTAACCTCCAAAAATCGTTATTACTTTCTCTTGTGCTATTATACACTTGTGCTAACTGAATTAAAAATATAAAAATGTGAAAAAGATAATTTTCGGAAAAAGTTGATTTTCTAACAAGCGCTTACATTTATTGAGTACCAACTAATTAAGCTAGAATACTCATTTAAATAAGTTTTTCTAAAAGTCGTGAAATTGGTAACAATTTTTCTTTTATGTAAATAGTGCAACTTTTAATAATATTAGGTAAATTTTTCAATGAATCTTTGTGCCAGTCATAAAAAACTATATAATGTAGAAGACGGTTTTAAAAGGAGAAAAAAATGATCTTAATTTCATGGAATATTGATTCATTGAATGCCGCTTTAACGGGGACCTCTTCAAGAGCTGAGGAAACACGAAAAGTTTTGGCAAAAATACATGATCAGGATGCAGACATTATTGCAATTCAAGAAACTAAATTGCGTGCAACTGGTCCAACTAAAAAGCACTTAGAAGTTTTAGAAACGGAATTTCCTGAATATGAAATAGTGTGGCGTTCTTCAGAAGAGCCGGCACGTAAAGGTTATGCTGGAACAATGTATCTATACAAAAAGGAACTTAAGCCTGAAGTGACTTTTCCAGAAATTGGTGCTCCAGAGCCAATGGACCAAGAAGGTCGCATTATTACATTAGAGTTTCCAGAGTATTTTGTTACCCAAGTTTATACACCAAACTCTGGTAATGGCTTGAAAAGATTACAAGAGCGTCAAGTTTGGGACGAAAAATATACTGAATACCTAAAAACTTTAGATGATAAAAAACCAGTTTTGGCAAGTGGTGACTATAATTGTGCGCATGAAGAAATTGATTTGAAGCATCCAGATAATAACCATCATTCTGCTGGCTTTACCGATGAAGAGCGTGCAGGCTTTACTAAATTGCTTAATGCTGGCTTCACTGATACTTTTAGAGAAATTAATGGTAATGTTGAAGGTGTTTATTCATGGTGGGCTCAAAGAATTAGAACTGCCAAAGCCAATAATTCTGGCTGGAGAATAGACTACTGGATTACAAGTAACAGAATTGCTGACAAGGTAAAGCGTTCAGAGATGATGGATACTGGCGCACGTGCCGATCATTGTCCAATTTTGCTAGATATTGATTTATAAAACATAGATTAAAAGAAATCCATGAATTTGGATTTCTTTTCTTTTTATTTATTACATATAGAAGGTTTTGAGGAAATTAGATGAATAAACCGTTGCAAGATGCGATTCTTAATGGCTTATATGATCAAACGTATCCGGGGCATGAACTACTCAATCCGCAGCTTTTGCAGAATACAAAAGACTCTAATATCTGGTTAACTATTAGGCAAGAACTTTTGAGCTGCCAAGGCTTTATATGGGCGGTTGCATTTATCACGCAAGATATGCTTGTGCCATTCAAAGTAGTAATGGCTGATTTAGCTAAAAAGGGTGTCTCGGGAACTTTAATTACGGGTGATTATCTTGCCTTCAACGATCCAAAAGTTTTCCATGAACTCTTAAAAATTGAAAATTTAACGGTAAAAATCGCTTCTCCACGGGGTTTTCATGCCAAAGGCTACCTTTTCCAGCATGAAAATTGGCAAACAGTTGTCATTGGTAGTGCAAACTTTACTCGTTCGGCATTACTCAGTAATTATGAATGGGCGTTAAAAGTCAGTTCCAAGGAAAATGCTGCATTAGCGGAGCAGCTTGCAACTGAACTGAAAAAGTTAAGTCAAGAGAGTCAGTCGCTATCACTGGAATGGCTGAAAAATTATGAAGATAATTGGGTAAAACCGGTTCAATATCAGTCAAGGAAATCCCAAAAAGTAGCAGCTAATCAAATAATTGAGCCAAATCAAATGCAAAAGGCTGCATTACAGGAATTAGATGGTTTGGTTGAAGAGGGTAAAAATAAAGGGTTAATTGTTTCAGCGACTGGAACAGGTAAAACTTATTTGGGTGCTTTTGCTGTGCGTAATTTTAAGCCACATAAATTTTTGTATGTGGTACACCGTGAGCAAATTGCTAAAAAGGCACTAGATAGCTTTTATCAGGTTATTGGCGGGGAACGAAAAAATTATGGGTTATTGACAGGTCATAAGCATGATTTAAATTGCCAATATACTTTTGCAACAGTTCAAACGTTGAGCCAACCTGAAGTACTGGATAATTTGCAGGCAACTGAATTTGATTACATTTTAATTGACGAAGCACATAGAGCGGCTGCACCGAGTTACCAACGTGTTTTTGATAAATTCACGCCTAAGTTTTGGCTGGGAATGACTGCAACCCCTGAGCGTATGGATAACCAGGATGTATATCAGTTGTTCGATTACAATTTAGCCTATGAAATTCGCTTGCGTGGGGCATTAGAAGAAAAAATGCTTGCACCATTTCACTATGTTGGGGTTGAGGATTACGAAGTCGATGGCGAAAGCATTGATGAAACGGCCAATCTCCGTCGTTTATTAGCACCCAAACGAGTGGACTACATCTTAAAGCAAATTGATTATTATGGCTACTGTGGTGACCAAGCTAAAGGATTGATTTTTTGCAGTAGACAAGAAGAAGCACGCGAGCTAGCAGAAATTTTTTCAGCTAAAGGACATCCAGCAATTGCGCTGACTAATGAAGATAGTGAAAAAAGAAGACTGCAAGTCGTGCACCAACTCGAAGAGGGAAAAATTGAATATATTATTACAGTTGATCTCTTTAACGAGGGAATCGACATTCCGGCACTGAATCAGATTGTGATGCTGCGTAATACGCAATCAAGTATTGTGTTTATTCAGCAGCTTGGCCGAGGTCTGCGTAAGTATCCTGGAAAAGACTATGTAACTGTCATTGATTTTATTGGTAACTATAAAAATAATTACCTAATTCCGATTTCTTTGAATCAAGACGACAGTAGAGACATTGACCGTGTGCGCGAAGAGAGTACTTTGCCTGGCTTTATTGATGTTTCAACAATTAACTTTACGCAAGTTGCTTCCAGCAAGATATTGGCATCGCTCGACCGAATAAAGCTCGATAGCATAAAGGAATTGCGTCAGTCTTATATTGAGCTAAAAGAAAAAACGGGTAGACCACCGCTTTTATATGATTTTTATCGTTATGGCTCGACTTCGCCTGAAGTTTTTGCTAACAACCACGCTTTGGCTCATTACGGTGAGTTTTTAGCTAAAATGGGCGAGCCGATAAAGTTGACTGAATATGAGAGTGCCGTTTTATCGTTTGTAACGAAAGAACTGCTGAATGGAAAAAGACCGCACGAACTGCTACTGCTCAAACAATTATTGACAGACAAGTCAGTCAGTCAAACTGAGTACGAGCAGGTGCTGCGCGATTATGGCGCGTATGTTAATTCTGCTGTTTTAAACTCAGTTGATGATATTTTGACATTGAATTTCTTTGATATTAAGCAAGGAAAGACTACCAAGAAAGAGCAATATGGCGATCAAGCACTTATTGAACGACCAGATTTATTCACTTATCAACTAGCGCCGCAATTAGAGGAAGCACTTAATCATAACCAGCAGTTTAAGCAATTGTTTACCGATGTTGTTAAAACTGGTTTGGCGCTTAACCAAAAGTATGATGACCAAAAGCAATTCACGCTTTACGAGCAATATGATCGAAAAGATGCTTGTAGGCTGCTTAATTGGCCGAAGGATGTTTCTGCACCAATGTATGGTTATCGTGTTGATAAAGATGAAACGCCGATTTTTATTACTTATAAAAAGGACTCATCAAAAAAGCGGAATGCTGTGTACAACAATACTCTAGAAGACGGTCGCTGCTTAAGATGGTACACGCGCTCGCCACGTCATATAGATTCTGATGAAGTTCAAAGATTATTGAATACACCCGAAATGAAGCTTCACCTATTTGTTAAGAAAAGTGATGCAATTGGTAAACAATTTTTCTATCTTGGCCAAGCGGAAATTCAAAAAGAGACCGTTAAAGAAGAGCAATTAGGTCCAAAGAAAAAGGCTGCGGTTGGAATGAATTTGCTACTTAAACATCCACTTGAAGCCAAAATGTATGAACTACTATTTGAAGAATAAGAAAAAAGCTTCTTTATGATTAAAGAAGCTTTTTTAAATAGATAATTTATCTTGAAACAAATGTATTAGGCTTGATGTGCTGAAGGATTTCGTAGCCTACATCTTTTTCGTCGTTTTCAACATCATTAGTCTGATTTAAAAACATGACAATGCCGTTTTGATTATCGGTTGTTAGTTGAACCCAAGTACCAAAGTGAAGTCCATAGAAGCTACCATAAGCGGATTTGAGAGTTTCTTTATTTCTTAAATACATTCCGCCACAGTAATCTGTAGCCTTACTCTTCAAGTGAGTTAAGTAGTAAAAATCATCCTTACTTAGGATACTACCGTCACTTAAGCCAACCTGTATTTTGTAATATTCGTCTGTTGTGGTAAATAAGTTACCGGCACCAGGAATTTGGGAGGCAAGACTGGCTTTAACGTAACTAGACTGCTGGTAGTTCTTGCCGCCATTTGAATAGTAAGAAATGGGATCTGTTATTCCCTTAGGGATGCCTTGATAAAGGTATGTTCTTTGTAAGTTAAGCTTTTTAACGATGCGGCTTTCAAAGTTATCTTCATAAGACTTTCCGGTGACTTGGCGAATGATGCCAGCAAGCAAAATGTAGTTACTATTATTGTAATGATAATTACCTACACTATCTGCTTTAGAAGCGTTAATATTTTTAACAACCCAGTCAATTGAGTCTGCTTCGGAATAAACAACACCCCGATCAATTTCGGTTTGCGTAGCCGTAATACCAGAAGTATGTGACATTAGATTGCCCACCGTAATATTGTTAGCATTTTTTAAATTAGGATACCAACGTGAAATCTTTGTATTTTGGGTAAAAGATTGATCTGTATTTTTGGTTTCATTAATTAGTTGAACAATCATTGCGGCAGTAACTACTTTTTGTAATGAGGCGGACGGATAGGTAACATTTTTACTGCCATTACCGATGCGTTTGCCGTACCAAGCATAGCCATAACTAATTGTTTGTGGCACACCATCTTTTACCACAGTCACAATGCCACGAACATGATGCTTTTTAAAAGTATTCCTAACAAAATTGTACATTTCGGTTTGACTGTTAGTTGTGGGTGCCGCGCTAACCGAAGTAGTAGAAAGAGCAGTTGACGCGGAAGCACCAATAACTAATGCTGTAGCCAAAGCGATAAATTTACGTTTCAAGATATAATATTCTCCCTTACAGTTATTAAGATGTATTATAGAACGTTCGCTTTAACAAAGATATGTGAAAAAGGTTAATTTTCGTTAACAAAGCGGATAAAGTTTAAACTATTAAAGCAACAATGTAATATTTGCAGGAGCTATAGAAAATTAGACATTGAGAAAAGCATGGACTAAAATTGGCTATAAAAGCTACGGTTAATAAAGTTTTAAGATATATGAGGTATATCAATGCAAAAAACTATTAAAGTACTTGTTAGGTTGACAGCTGGAATATTGTTTATAACTTCTGCAGCTACTTTAACTGCCAGTACTAACCAAGTTTACGCAGTAGAAAGTGCTGACACAAATTCAAAAACTAAAGAAGGATTACTAACACTAAATCATAAAACCCGCATTTACAATAATAAGGGGCAAAAAAGATATTCCTATCTTGGTAGCAACGGCTTATTGAAGAATGGGGCAGAAGTTAAATATGTTGGTACAGTAAAAGCAATAGCTAGTCCAGAAGATAAACGCTATTCATTTCCTGATGATGATTGGAATTGGTTTTATTTACCCTACAAGATAATTAAAGGCGAAGAGTACTATAACATTGGACATGGCGGCTATATTAAAGCTGTGAATGTTCAGAAAATTAACGGTAATTGGATTTATACTAATCAAGTAGTGACAACTACCAAGGCTTGGTTATCATCAACTAATGTACCAGTTTATGACAGCAATGGTAGCAAAACCTCTAAAACACTAAAAATTGGTCAAAAGGTTACCTTAGATAGACAAGCGAATATTTTTGATCTTACTGAAAAAGGTGACGGATATAATGGAGGAACTAACTTCTACAGAATAAAGGGAACCAATGAGTTTATTAACTGCTATCAAGTAGAAAAAATCAAACACACTTTACCAACTTATACCAATTATGCAGATGTATTGTTTATCAATGATGGTTATTTATATAATGCAAAGGGTGAAAAGGTGGCAGAGAAAA
This sequence comes from Lactobacillus sp. ESL0263, assembly GCF_003692845.1. NCBI lineage: Bacteria > Bacillati > Bacillota > Bacilli > Lactobacillales > Lactobacillaceae > Lactobacillus > Lactobacillus sp. ESL0263. Next base: position 97,034 of record NZ_REHL01000001.1, read on the forward strand.
ATAATAAGCCACGGTATTCTAAAGGAAGTAGTATTACAGTAACTTCCCAAATTAATATTACAGATAAGTCTACTGGTAAAAGTGAACCTTTCTATCGTTTAGCAAATAAATATATAGATTTGGATCATAGAAAGAATAATGAATGCTACATAAAAGCTTCAGATACAAAGATTATGTGGGGAAGAGTAAATGAAGCTACTAAACAAGAAGATAGACAATGATAATGATTAACTTAAACGAATAAAGGCAAGAGGATTTTAAAATCCTTTGCCTTTTTCTTTTAGTCAAATAACCAAATCAACTTAATTATTGTGAGAAATAATGAAGATTCATTTCCTTAAAATCCCTCCAAACGCTGATATAATAACTTTAACATGATTGAAAGAGATAATCATCAGGAATAAATCGAAAAAAGTACTTGCCAAAAAGAGAAATAGTTGCTAGTATTAATAACTGTCGTCAGGACATAGGGCACAACAGCTTGAGGGTTTAGGTGACAAAAAAATCAAGCAAAACCAGTTGACAAAAGTCAGCAGGTTTAGTAAGATAACAAACGCTGCTAAGGCAGGCCGGCGATAACGGTCAGAAAAAAGTTCTTGACAAAGAGAACAAGATCTGATTAAATATCTAAGGCGCTGCAGTAAGCAGCAGGTAGTACCTTGAAAACTGAACAATGTTATCGCAAAAATGTGCGGGTTTAAAGAACCCAAAACAAAAGAGCGAAGTCAATTTCGCAAGCAAATAAATCCGAGATGCAAATCTTGGAAC
>NZ_REHL01000002.1:0-205174 GCF_003692845.1 Lactobacillus sp. ESL0263
AAAAAAGTACGGTGGCAATAGCAAGAAGGAAACACCTGTAACCATGCCGAACACAGCAGTTAAGCTTCTTCACGCCGAGAGTAGTTGGTGGGAGACTGCCTGCGAGGGTAGGACGCTGCCGTGCTTTTTTAATATTCCGGCTTAGCTCAGTTGGTAGAGCGCTTGACTGTTAATCAAGATGTCGTCAGTTCGAGTCTGACAGCCGGAGCAAAGTACAAGAAAAGAGGATCTTAATTGATCCTCTTTTTTGTTGTATTCATATTTATCGGATATTTGGCTGAATGTTCTTTTCCATGAACTTCGCAATCAGTTTTTTGACCCCCTCTTTTTGTTTAATCCCTTTCTTTACTGCAATAAAGTACTTAACGGTAATGATGTTTTTATTTAAGGGTAAAAGATTAATTGGTGTTTGGTTCATACGCTTGATTATGCTTGCGGCTGAAATAGTCAAGCCAACTCCTTTAATGGCTAAGTTGGTTGCGGTTAGAATACTATTAGTTTCTAATACGATATTTGGTTTAACATGAAATTTTTGAAATACACCATTAACTTGGTGACGAATAGCTGAATTTGAAGAACTGACAACAAAAGGTTCCTTGATAATTGTTTTGATATCATATTCATCTGGTTCAAGGATAAAGCGCCCTTTTTTAAAGTACTTTGATTTTGGCGAAATAATAATGTAGTAGTTTTCACCACCATTAACATAAAAATCCAGCCCACTGCTTAGTGATTCAGGTGTTTGGCCAATATAGCAATCTACTTGTTCAGCTAGAACTTGAGCTTCACTTTTTCTAGGGTAAGTCTCTGTTAGTTGAACCTTGATGTTAGGATTTTGAGCAAGAAATTCAGGTAAGAGTTCAGGCAGTAAAAAGGTACCTAGGCTCTCCAGTATCCCTATTCGAACGATTTCTTTGTTGGGATCAGTATAAGGCGTAAGTTTATCTTCTAGCTTTTGGTTATTAGTAATAGCTGTTTCAAGATATTTATAATAGATTACGCCAGCTTTGGTTAAAGTATAGGGTGCAACATCTCTATTTAGTATTTTAGTACCTAGCTTGCGCTCAATCCGTTTAATTAGTTGCGTTAAATAAGGTTGAGAAATATAGAGTTCACGTGCTGCGCGCGTAAAATTACTTTCCTTTAATAAAACATCAAGATAATGGATTAAAATTTCTGGATCTTTCATATTCTTCCTCCGATAACATTTTTATTATAGCCTACTTGCTATAAAAGTATTTCAACTAAATATTGAAAGCTAGTAAAATTTAGTTATTAAAGATGTAAATAAGGAGGAATAACTCGAAATGAAACCAGGTACATATGCTGTAGAAGCTAAGGGACATGGCTCAAGTTTTATGCCAATGAAAGTTACACTTTCACAAGATCGGATTGAAGAAATAACAGTCGATTCAAGTGGTGAAACCAAAGGTGTAGCAGACGAAGTTTTTAAACGTTTGCCAGAACAAATTATCAATAATCAAACTTTAAACGTAGATGCTGTCAGTGGTGCCACAATTTCAAGTCATGGCGTTGTTGATGGCGTCAGTCAAGCAATCAAACAGGCCGGCGGCGATCCAGAAGAATGGGCTAATCGTCCTAAGCCTAGTGCAGATGCAGGACAAGATGAGGAATATAATACCGATGTTGTTGTAATTGGTGCTGGTGGTGCAGGCTTAACTGCAGCAGCACGAACAATTCAAAATAACAAAAAAGTTGTTGTGCTTGAAAAGTATCCTCAAATTGGTGGTAATACTACAAGAGCAGGTGGTCCACTTAATGCAGCTGAGCCAGAATGGCAAAATCAATTTAAAGCTCTTTCTGGTGAAAAAGAAAGTCTTGAAAAGCTTGCTCAAACACCAATTGAAGAAATTGACCCTGAGTATCAGGAAGATTTTAAGAAACTACAACAACAAATTAATGAATATGTTGAATCTGGCGCTGACTACTTGTTTGATTCAGTTTTACTACATGAAATTCAAACTTATTTAGGTGGTAAAAGAACAGACTTAAATGGCAATGAAATTCACGGTAACTACGCTTTAGTTACTGAACTTGTTAACAATGTACTTGATTCAGTTAAGTGGCTAACAGATTTAGGTGTTAAATTTGATCGTTCGGACGTAACAATGCCAGTTGGGGCACTATGGCGTCGTGGCCACAAGCCTGTTGAGCCAATGGGTTATGCCTTTATTCATGTTTTAGGTGATTGGATTGAAGACCATGGTGCTACAGTTTTAACTGAAACAAGGGCAACACATTTAATCATTGAAAATGGCAAAGTTACTGGTGTCGTTGCCCAAGGCAGTAATGGCAATAAGATCACTATTCATGCGCAGAAGGTTATTTTGACTTCTGGTGGTTTCGGTGCAAATACCAAAATGGTACAAAAGTACAATACATACTGGGAACACATTGATGATGATATTGCGACAACTAACTCGCCAGCAATTACAGGTGACGGTATTGCCTTAGGTAAAGAAGCAGGCGCAGATTTAGTTGGCATGGGCTTTATTCAGTTGATGCCTGTTTCAGATCCTAAGACAGGTGAATTGTTTACTGGAATTCAAACACCACCAGAAAACTTTATTATGGTTAATCAAAAAGGTGAGCGTTTTGTGAACGAATTTGCAGAACGTGATACCCTTGCCAAAGCCGCAATTGCTAATGGAACTCTATTTTACTTAATTGCAGACGATAAAATTAAAAAGACAGCATACAATACCACAGAAGAATCACTCGAAGCTCAAGTTAAGGCAGGAACTCTTCTAAAAGCTGATACATTAGAAGAATTAGCTGAAAAAGCTGGCATGGATCCAGATACATTAGTTAATACTATTAAGAATTATAATTCATATGTTGATGCCGGAAATGATCCAGAATTTGGTAAAAGTGCATTCAACCTTAAGTGTGAAGTTGCACCATTTTATGCAACACCACGTAAACCAGCAATTCATCACACAATGGGTGGTTTAAAGATTAATCCGAAGGCACAAGTACTTGATGGAAAAGATCAAGTGATTCCTGGCTTATATGCGGCCGGTGAAGTTGCCGGTGGATTGCACGCTGGTAACCGTCTTGGCGGTAACTCCTTGGCTGATATCTTTACCTTTGGTCGTATTGCTGCTGATACAGCATGCAGTGAAATTGAAGATACTGATGCAGTAAGTGGTGCGTCACACCATTAATCATATTGTGATTTTTACTTAAATGAAAAATACTAGTTAATCTAAATAGATTAGCTAGTATTTTTTTGTTCTAGACAATGTAGCCTTTTTCTAAACCCAAAAAGATAGTCACAATTAATAGGTCGGCACAGCCTCCTAAGCTATAGTTCTTTTCCAAACACTCCTGGTTTAATTTTAAGAGTTCTTTTTTACCTAATGGGGAATCATAGCCTCCCAGTTCTAAATACCTAAGAGCGCGTTTTTGAAGCCATTTAACAGCATCATAATTGCCCGCTCGCTTGATTAAATTGCTATCAACAGTAATTGTGGCAATTTTCATCAATGTGTCTAGAAGACGCACTTGTAAACTCCCAGAACTATTTTTTAAAAAAGGTAAGGCGATATCACTAATAATAGGATAGCCTTGTTCAGCCTGTTGGCGCGCACCGCCTGTACCATATTGTTGGTATTCTTTTTCACCTGCAGTTTGCAGTTTATTATTGCTAATTAGATCGTGCTCTACTAAGCCATGACACATCCGTTTAATTGTTGTAAATATTTCAGTTTGATTTTTCTTACTGTAACTTTCAGCACAAACAAAAATGCCTAAAGAAAAAATAGCACCTTTATGAGTATTTATTCCTTTAGTAGCGGTGTACATCTCTTTTTCAGCCAAAATACCTCGTTGTCTTAATTGCTGAAACATTTGCGTTAAATCAGTTGACTGAAAGGTTTGACCGATCTCAACTGCTTCAGAAAAATAGTGCTCTAAGCTCAAGCTACTATCAATAAAAGTATAAATATTCATATCGGGATGCGGTCCCTGGCTTAAGGGATCGACGAGGCCTGGTTTAGGTTGTGTAACAACTTCGTATAAAAGCGCCCGAAGGGCATTTTGAGTAATTGAATTAGTCATAGTCGATTTTACTGTATTTTTTAAAGTTTAATGTTTTGTCACAATCAGTATACGCCACTTGGTTTATAGTAATGAATAACTTTTGAAAATAAAGTTGTCCTCTGCTAAGTTAGTTTGTTACAATTAATATGCGAATATTAAAACTATTGTATAACAAAAATGTTCGATATTAAGGAGGAGAGAACCATTAATTTTTCAACTGTTATTCAAGGAAATTATTATACTGCAATCAGTCCAGATGAGATTGAGTATCAAGAGCAAGCTCTAATTTGTATTGATAGTCAGGGCTATATTGCTGAAATTATTCAGTCGGGGGATGCTAACTATCAAGAAGTTAAAGCTTCAGCAAGTAAGGGAGATTACTTGCTAAAACTAGACGATGATCAAGTAATTTTACCAGGTTTTATTGACTTACATATTCATGCACCACAATGGCCTAATGCGGGAGTAGCATTGGATTTGCCACTGGAAGACTGGCTCAACGTTTATACTTTTCCATTAGAGGAAAAATACAAAAGTTCGGATTTTGCGCAAAAAGTCTATGAGGATTTAGTTCAGGAGCTACTGGCTCAGGGAACCACCACCGCTCTTTATTTCGGTTCAGTTCACAATTCTGGTAACTTGGAATTGGTCAAGGCTTGTCTAAAGTACCACCAGCGTGGGTTTGTCGGCAAAGTTGTGATGGATAATCCTGAACAAACGCCTGAAAACTATCGTGACCAAACTGCTGCACAAGCGCTAACTGAAACTGAATCTTTTATCAAGGCTGTTTTTGAGCTAAATGAAAGTGAGACTATTCCAGCTACACCTGTTATTACGCCACGCTTTTTGCCAAGCTGTACAGACGAAGCATTGCTTGGACTAGGGCAATTGGCGCAGAAGTATGATCTTCCAGTGCAATCTCATTGTAGTGAGAGCGATTGGGAAAATGGCTATGCGTTAGAACATTACAATAAGCGAGATGCTGAAGTTTTAGATCAGTTTGGGTTATTGACAGATAAGGCCGTAATGGCACATGGCACTTTATTAAACGATGCTGATATAGCTTTATTTAGAGAAAAAGAGGTTGGGCTGGCGCATTGTCCAATTTCAAACGTCTACTTTGGCAATGCTGTTTTGCCTGCAAAACAAATCTTACAAAATGGTAATAAGATTGGTTTAGGAACTGATATTTCTGGTGGCTACAGTCCAAGCATTTATCAAAACATCCGCCAAGCAGTGGTCTCTTCACATCAACGCTACGAAGGGGTTGATGCTGAATTAGATCCGCAGGTGCGCGGTACCAAAGACGATATATTGTCGATGAAAAATGCTTTTTATCTGGCTACCGTTGGAGGAGCTTTGAGCTTACAACTGCCTACAGGAGAAATCAAAGCTGGCTGTTATGCCGACTTACAAGTTGTTCATCAAAATTGGACTGCCTTTCAAGATGAAAGTCCACAAATGCGCTTTGAAAAGTTGCTTTATCAAACCACTAAAGAAAATATTGATCAGGTCATGGTACAAGGCCAAGTAGTTGCAAGCAAGGAGAAAAATAATGCAGACGAAAGATAATGGTTTAATCTACGGTCCAGATGATAATGTTCCTACTCTAGAAGCTGGCCTACTGGGTCTGCAGCATGTTTTGGCAATGGACGTCTATGTGCCACCATTAATCATCGCAGGCTTATTATCAATGGGAGCTGCGCAAAAAACAGGGTTTTTACAAGTTGCATTTTTAGCTTGCGGAATCGGCACGTTAATCCAAACAGGACTTTTGATGAAAATGCCAATGTCTCAGGGACCTTCTTATGTACCAGTTGGTGCAGTAGTTGGCGTTTATTTGGCTAATGGTGGTCCTAATGGCGGAATGGCAACGGTTCTAGGGGCAACAATTGTTGGTGCCTTGCTTGTAATACTGCTGGGTTTAAGTGGCGTTTATCAGAAGGTTGTTAATAAGTTGGTACCACCAGTAGTTGGCGGTACAATTATTGCTTGTGTGGGCCTCTCACTCATGCCTTCAGCACTCAATGACAATATCCTTCAAGCTAGCGGTAACTTAAATCGAAATATTGCTTTAGCTGGAATTACAATGGGGTCATTACTAATTGTGCTTATCCTTAGCAATTATGCTGGTCGTCTAAAGAACATGTTAAAAGCAGGTTCGATTGTTATTGCGATGTTCGTTGGGACCGTTGCAGCGGCAAGCATGCACATGTTCAGCTGGGAGAGTGTGCAAAAAGCTGCCTGGTTCTCATGGCCACAATTTACGATTTTGCATTATGGCGTTAAGTTTTCTCTTAGTGCAATTCTTACCTTTGTGATTATTTATATTGTTCTAACAACTGAAACAATGGGTACTTGGTTTGCGATGAGCAATGTGACAGGAATCGAAATCACGAAAAAACAATGGGATCGTGGCCTAGTTGGTGAAGGGTTAAGTTGTTTAGTTGCCGCTTTACTGGGAAGCACGCCGATGACAGGCTATTCCACAAATGCAGGGGTTGTATCAATTACTGGGGTGGCTAGTCGTAAAGTATTTTTATCAGTCGGAATTTGGTTTGTGGTTTTAGGTTTTGTTGGTAAGCTTTCAGCCTTTTTAGCAGCTATTCCGAGTCCTGTAATTGGTGGAATTTTTGCGATTATCTGTGTGATTATTATGCTGAATGGCTTAAAGTCTATTCCTGAAGCTAACGGTAACCAAATTTACGTGGTAGGAGTTCCAATGGTATTAACTTTTGCTTTAGTTCTTATTCCAGCTAAAGTAATTGCTCAAGCACCATTATTCTTGCAATACTTCTTAAAGTCACCGATTACGATTGGCGCTTTGGCAGCAATTGTTTTGAATTTAGCATTTAATACGCATTTTGGCAGGGCTGAAGAAAAAGCCAGTGTCCAAAAATAGTATAAATTATTTAACAGTTGATTAATTTTTACGATAAAAAAACCTTCTAGAGTTGAACATATTTGTTCAAACTAGAAGGTTTTTAATTATTATTAATTAGTAAGCACGTTGGCCTTTTTTATAAACGGCCTTGTCTTCCTGCTGTACGGCTTTAACACTTTCCAATGGATTATCATCTAAAACTAAGAAGTCAGCATACTTATCTGGCTCAAGAGTACCATATTCATTATCAATTTTTAGTAGCTTGGCAGAATTTTGGCATGAAGTCATTAGTGCATCATAATCACTAAAGCCGATTTTGACCATTAATTGCAGTTCTACTGGAGTCATTGAAAAGTCGTTAAACGGTGTCCCAGCATCTGTCCCTAAAGTGATTGCAACACCGCGATCATGAGCGTGAGCGATATTTTTGCATAAATCGTCTAGTGCATCAGCGGCTTTTTTAATTTCCCAGTCGGGTAAAAGGCCCTCACCGAATTTTGGAATGGCCCAATCAGCGACAATTGTTGGCGTTAGGTAGGTTTTTTGTGCAAGCATTAAATCAATTTCTTCGTCATTAACGTAAAAACCATGCTCGATAGAATCAACATTTGCTTTAATTGCATTCATGATACCTGGATTACCTTCGGCATGGGCAGCAACAATATTACCTTTATGATGGGCTTCTTCGACAGCAGCTTTGATTTCTTCTGTACTTAACTGTGGATCATCCATGAAGTCATTTTCGGTCATGACGCCACCAGTAGCCATAACCTTAATTGCCTTGGCACCAATTTTTTGCCCTTGACGAACGGCTTTGCGCATTTCGTCTGGGGAATCAACCAAATGGCCAAAGTTTGGGAAGTCACCGTGACCGCCAGTCATTGAGTAAGGACGACCCGAAGGTAGAATCTCAGGAGTTTTGTCAATTAAACCAGCGTCGATTAGCTTACTTAAGGTAATATCAATATCAAAAATGCTACCGCACTCACGAATATAAGTAACGCCTGATTTTAAAAGCGTATGTAAATTTTTAACACCACGTACAGTTGAAGCAACTACATTAGCCATGGTGTCGCCATCACTGGGATTGGGGTTCATAGTCACATGTGTGTGGCAATTGATTAAACCTGGCATAACATATTTACCAGCTAAATCGACTTTCTCGTCTGCTGCAGGTGAATTAGCTGTTCCAACTTCTGTGATTTTACCGGTGTCGTTATCAACTAATAACCAAGCGTTATCCTGAATTTCATTTTTTGTGCCATCAAATAATGAAAAATTAGCAAAAAGTGTTTTTGTCATAATCTATCTCCTTATCATTAGTAACTGCGCTATAATTGCACATTGTAATAACTATTTAATAATATGTCAATTTTATTTTAATTATATTTTTAAAAATATGTGTATATATGGTATTATCAGCTTGCAGCAGTCAAACTTATATGAATAAGCAGTTTGATTAAACTTTACAATTTGCCGTAACAAAAAACACAACTTTCTTTGCGAAAATTGTGTTCTTTTTACTTTTTAAAATTTGAACCTAATAGAAGATTAACCTTCGTAGGTACCAACTTCTTTTAAGTTGCCTAAAACATGTTTACCGTGAGGTGATTGGCCAATTGCAACAGTCAAATCTTGACCAGCTAAATTGCCGTGGTGTTCACCTTCAGCCCAGTGTGGGTTACCAGTTACATCATAAACGACGCCGTCGATTGCAACGTATGCTGGATTACCATTTTTACCATCAAATTTTGCCAATGATTCTTTTGTAAATTTCTCCATCAGAAAAACCCCTTTTCTAGAACTAAAATAATTTAGTTTATTACTATATGATAATCCTTAAAAACAATTAAGTCTATTTCTTTTTTTTGCTATTTTGATAGTCATAGCGCCAACCGGCAATGTCCCATGGGGTAAAAGTTGTGTCCAATTTGCGGTGATAGACTTCCTCGAAGGCTTTAACTTTTTGCTGATAGTCCTGAGCAAGCATCTTTTTGGAATTTTCATTAGCACTTAATTTAACATCTGGGTAAATTGTTGGTAAAACATGAACAATATACTTAGTTTGATAAAAGTTAGGATGATCTTTTTCCAATTTATCTTTTTCTTGAATTTCAACAAAAGTTGAAACAATTGGGACGTTTTGTTGAGCGGCAAAATAATACGCACCACGTTGAAGTTTACGTGGCTTGCGGTAGTTCCACCACATTTCTTGCTCAGGGAAGATTAAAACCCAATTATTTTTTGCTAGCTCATCATGAAGATGCTTGGGAAATTCAGTACCAATGTAGCTTGGGCTTTTGATCAGTGGAATAGTACCAACGTAATTCATCAGGTAACTTAAGATGCCAGGAAGCTTGAGATTGGTGTCCTCGATTGCAATGGCCAGGTGATGGTGAGTTTTATTAGCTAAGTGCTTAATCGGAAGAGAGTCAATCTGATTGAAATGGTTAGCTGTGATAATTGCTCCACCATCAGGTAGATCATTGAGATTTTCCAGACCGGTGAAAGTGGTGTCGGAAGTTAAAACCTTAGTTAAAGTATTGAACAAAAGGTGTCCCAGTTTGTCGTTAGTTTTACCTTTAAAAGTGCTTTGTTCAGCCCAAAAGTTATTAACTAGATTTTTACGCTCATCTAGTGATAAAACCGGATCGCCAACTTCTACTTTGGCACTCCAATCACCTTTAGCAACAGCTTTTTCAATGTTTTTAATTACTCTTACTCGATCGTCGCCGATAATCATAAGCTAACTGATCCTCGCTTTTTAACCTGTGCCCAGTTGTTCGGGTCCTTAACTGTTTTGTCTTCCTTAGCCAGCATGTGGTCAAGCTTGCCACGGTCTTGCTCACGCTGCTCCTCAGTGTAATTATCAAGTTCTGCTTTCAATTCAGAATAAAACTTGGTTTCTTTTGCACTTTCCCAGAAGTATTTTTCGTATTGAACATTGGTAAAACGCCATGGTTTAAAGAACAGGTTGTAGTGAATTAAACTTGGATTAGCAAACGGAGCTGTATTTTCATTTGGCATCGCATCCCATTTGGAATCAAGGTGCAGAATACGCTCGTCACCCATTTCGTTGAGGTAGTCTTGATCTGGTGCAATACAATCGAAGTGGTATGTTTCAAGCAGATCCATGAAATGTTCAATGAATTTTTCATCGCGAAATGCCTTACAGTTAAGAACTAACATTCCAGAGTTGATGTACTTCTTAGGATCAAGTGCCAAAACGTCTTTAATGTAAGCAATCATTTTAGGAACAAATTGAATGGATGTATCTGTGCATGCACCAAAAAGGTGATTGCCTAATTCTGTGTCATATAACTTGCCAATATCATCGTTGACAATGGTATCGCTATCGATATAAATGGCCTTGTCATATTGTGGGAATAGGTCAGGAATAAAGAGACGGTAAAAAATGGACATAGTGAAGAAATCAGCGCGTAAGTAGTTCTCGCTTCTGTTTTGAATAGGGGCAACAATTTCATCATTAATTTTGAAAAATTCGATGTGGACGTTGTCAGAACCCAGATCAGTCAGGTCTTGCTTGTGTTCAGCAGAGAGGTCTTGGCTCAGGAAGTAAACCGTATAGTCCTTTTGAGAATTTGCATGTTTTACTAATGAATTTAGTGAAACAGCGGCATATTTAGTGAAGTCATCGCTAATTGCGTAAAAAACTGGAATTGTCATTTATATTTTCTCCATTTTAAAAATTTAGTCTTTATCTTCAACCAAGTTATCTTTGGTGTCAAGGTACTCCGTCAAAATGTCATCGTATTCATGCAATTTCAGCACGTCGTGAACCTGATCAACTTGCCACGGCTTGACTGTTTGAGTGTGAAAAACGGGCCAAAAGCGGAAACTAGTTGTAAAGTGTTGAATTACTGTATCAGGTTGCAGTTTGTATTGCTCGTTATAGCGCCGTGGTGCAAGTTTTTTTTCACTCGCAAAGCGGTTGAGTGCGGTCTGATCTGGCATTAAAACAGTTCTGGTTTGCAAGAGGTGCCTGATTTTAGCAAACAAGTTAGTTTTTCTAATTTCTGGCAAGTTAAGCAAAAGAACCCCTGAATTGACATAATCGAAGGCGCGGTGCTGGTGCAGATTATGGAAAAAGAAACGTCCCCAGTAATCGAGTACGCCAACAAATTCAGTATCTGTTAGGTCTTGATGGTAAAACTCGGCAAGGCTTTGTCTGACGATTACATCAGCGTCAAGATAAAGAATTTTGTCTGGTAGCTGTGGTATTTCATCTGCATAGAGGCGCAGCATTGCATAGGGAGTGAAACGCGTACTCATATTTGCTACCAATGGTTCTCTGACAAACAGGCCCGTACAGTCCATTAATTTTAAAGTACTATTTGGATTCTGCTTAACTAAGAGCGATTTTAAATAGTCTGCCGCATGCTTACTGAACGGACTAAACTTCTTTTTAAAGCTTTGAGTGTACATTGTCAGAATATAAATATGGAGTTCTTCTGAGCCGCTATTTTTTAATAAAGAAAGAATAGCAATAAGAATGCCATTTTCGGCGTTGTGATCGCCGCAAAAAAGAATATTCATGTTGAACTCCTTAAACTAAATTTTGTGATACGTGCAGTATTCGTAGTTACTTTTTTCTGCACGTTTTTGCATCGCAGAAAAGATCTGGTCATGCAGTTTTTGTTGCTGCTCTTTTTTATCAAGATTAGTATCTGGGTAAAAAGGACCGTCAATAAAAACAGTGATTTTAGGTCTAGAGCCGTGTTTAGGCTTTGAATAGGTCGTCGTCATGCAAAAGCTAGGAGCATTTGCAGCAATCGGAAAGTGCATACTAGTAGAAGAGAATGGCCTAATTTTGGTGTAGTAGGGCCAAACATGAGCTTCGGGATAAATGACTACGACCTTAGCGGTTTTAATAACAGTGGAAACAGCACGAATTAATTTACCTGATTGTTCAAGGTTTTCGCCGATTGGCAGGCCAAAATAAGGCAAAACGAGTTTTCCTAATATTGGGATGCCCCAATTTGCCTGAGCCCCTATTGCGTAATAGCGTTTAGCATCAATAATGCTTAGGGGCAAAACTGCATCACCAAATGCTTGAGTATGGTTGCCATAAAGAAAAAAGCCTTGGTTGCGAGCTTTTGCTAGCTTCTCCTTGCCTTCAATACGGGCATTGAGGATTACGCGAATGTAAACAAAGCTAACTAGATGTGCGAGTGGACGCACAATGACTGACCAAATTTTACCCATGCGAGAAGTAGGAAAAATTGAATAGTCATCAGGCAATTGATAACTCTGATTATGGCTATCGACTAAATCATCAGTTTCGTGTTGGTAGTAGTATGTATGCTTACCCATGAAACCCTTCTTTCAATAACAATATTAAACAATTTTATCATGAATCTTGTAAGAATAAAAAGATGTTAATATTTTTTCCATTTTATAAAAAGTTATCGATGAGTTTAATTAAAATAGAACTAGCTATAAGTTTCCACTATTTAAAAGTAGATCTAGTTAAAGCTAAAAGACGTTATGGGCTAAGTATAAGTGTTCAATCTTACATATTAAAATTTGTAAATACATAATTTATGAGATTAAATTGGTGACTTTTACTGATTTTATTGTTGCTAACATGTAATTGACAAGCAGAGCTAAAACGCATTAAAATCATTATATGTAATTACATAAAGGAGGAAAACAATGAAATATACAATTGATGACTTTGCCCGCTTGATCGATCATACTAATTTACATGCTGATGCAACTAAAGATGACATGAAAAAGCTTTGCGACGAAGCCAAAAAGTATCATTTTAAAATGGTAGCAGTCAATGAAGTACAATCTAAATTCTGTGCAGAGCAATTACAGGGAACCGATATTGACACGGGGGCAGCGATAAGCTTTCCTTTAGGTCAAACGACGATTGAATGCAAATTGTTTGAAACTAAAGATGCTTTACAAAATGGAGCTAATGAAATTGATTATGTCGTTAATTTGACGCAAGTGAAGGCACATAATTGGTCGTATCTTAAAAATGAAATGCAACAAATGGTTGAACTTTGTCACCAAAAGGATGTGCCATGCAAGGTGATTTTTGAAACGTGCTATTTGACAGAAGAGGAAATTAAACAGCTTGCTCTAATAGCCAAGGATGTTAAGCCAGATTTTATTAAGACTTCAACTGGCTTTGGCACGGCTGGTGCTACTGTCGAGAATGTCAAGTTGATGAAAGAAACTGTTGGTCCTGATGTGAAGGTTAAGGCTGCTGGTGGAATCCGTAACACAGATGATTTTCTAGCTATGGTTGCTGCGGGTGCTGAAAGGATTGGGACTAGTTCGGGTGTAAAGATTATCGATTCACTAAAAAAGCGGTTTGATGAAGATAATATCAGTTCAATTGAGATTTAGAAAAAAACAGTGTAACTGAGCGTAGTGCTACTCTTTACACTGTTTTTTTGCATGGTATAGTAATCTTATGCACACATAATTACTAGTAGAAAGTGGTTGGGACAATTGGCAGAAAAAGAGCTTCCTAAATATCAGATAATTGCTAATGATCTTTTAGACAAGATTCAAACTGGTTTTTACCCGCAAAATACACTTATTCCACCTGAAACTGAATTGGCAGACAGCTACCAAGTGAGTCGCCCAACAATGAGGCAGGCTATTTCGCTTTTGGTCCGTCGTGGCTATTTAGAACGGCGACGTAAGCGGGGCACCTTAGTTAAAAGAGTGAAAATTGAGCAGGAGTTTACGCACTTAATTGAAAGCTATAGTGAAGAAATGAGTGCTAAGGGAATATATCCGAAAACCAATTTACTATATTTCAATGTGGAAAAAGCTACTGAAGAAGTTAGCCAAAACTTACAGCTGGCTGAAGATGCAACGGTTTTTAAAATGGTCCGGTTACGGTACGCCAATGATCAACCGACAGTTTTAGTTACTACTTATGTTCCTGAAGCGCGTGTGCCAGAATTAATTGACTATGATTTTGCACAGGCTTCTTTATATGATACGTTGGAAAAATATCAGCTAAAGGTAACGCGTGTAATAAGAAAATTGGAAGTAATGGAAGCCAATGAAACAACTGCTAATTTGTTAAATATTGAAGTTAATAAGCCGATTTTTTATTTTCATACTCAAGGTTTGACTGCAGACGAAAAGCCAATCGAGTACTCAATCGCTGAGTACCGTGGAGACATTAATTCATTTGTCATTGATGTTCAACGCTAATTTTTAGACATAAAAAAGTCTTACTTTAACTTGTTTTTGTTAAAGTAAGACTTCTTTTTATATAATCTTGATTGATCCTACTGCGCTTTGGACCGTTAAGTAATCTTTGCCCGCACCTTCTCGATAAAAATGGTGCAGTTTTCTGTGGCCATGATAATTAATCGAACCCACCACAGTTGTGAGATTATACTCTGTTTCTTGATCATCATCAGTAGTTGCTTTTAATGAACCAGCGGCTAGTTCAAAGTGATTGTTTCCGCGTAATTGCTCTATTTTAACCGATCCAGCAGAAAGTGTTGCATTCAAGTTTGTCTTACAGTGTGAAATGCTTAAACTGCCAGCTTCAAGAATGACTTTAGCACGGTCTTTTACGGTAATTTCTGTTAACTGTAATGAGCCAGCAGATAAGTACAAGTCAAGTTGCCGCATACTAAAACCGGCTAAGTTAATATCACTTACATTATTTCCGATTTTGACAGAATCAAGTGAAGTCCCATTAGGAATAGTAATAATTAACTTAGGGATGTCTGACAGATGGATATTTTTCTGCTTTCTATTTTCATCTTTTTCTTTAATAAATAGTGTTTGGTCTTCAACACTAAAACTGATTCGACTTTGATCTTTATCATATACTGTTGCCTGATAGTCTGTACCTGCATGGATATTAACACTAAAAAGATAAAGATTAGCCTTAATATTGATGAATGAGGGTAAATCAATATGGTAAGATTTAAAATTGCTATTTTGAGAATTGTTTCCGTGTTCAAACCAGTTGCTCATAGGTGAATGCCTCTGTTTAATCTTAATTTAATTATTATTTTAATTAATCATAGCATTGAAAGCAGTGGCTGAGCAATATAAAAAAGCCTTGTACAAGTATAAAAAACTAGTGCAAGACTTTGACTTGGTGAAAAACACCCTTAGTTAATTTTAATTCCGCCATCTGAGCAGACTACTTTAAGAAGTGGAGTACCCTTGATGATTTCGCTAAAGTACTTTCTGTAACTATGGCCATGATAGTTGATATTTTCATCATCATCGTCGTCGTATGAGGCAATTGAAAGACGGCAGCTGGTTTTAGAAATTTGGCTTGCCTGAAAATCACCATCATTTAAGTTAAATAAACAGTCATCAATAATTTTTGAGTTGTTGATGCTAACATCGCCATCATCAAGTGAAGCAGTTGTCTTAAGGTGACAATTTGTGACAGTTAGGTCGCCAGAATTTAAGTTGAGGATGCTTTGAAAAAGAGATGAATCGGTAAGCATCATGTCACCGTCATCGAGATAGAAGTTAGCATTTTTGGTTTTAACATTATTAACAGTGACGTCGCCGTCTTGAAGCTGTAAATCAACTTTGCCAATAGTCAGATCACGTAGACTAAAATCGCCTTCAGAACAAGAGCCATCAATATTTTCTAGGTCCTTATTTTTTGGCACAGTGATTGCTATGCGATAGCCATCATCATATGAACCATTGTCAGTAATAATTAATTGATGGTCTGTGACTTCTATTCCAACTTTTTTAGGGTTGTGGCCAACAACCGTGACTTGGAATTTTTCACCGTGAGCAATTTGCACATCTGGTTGATCGACGTTGAGTTTAATGCTAGAAAAAGGCTTAACTTGCGTGATTTTAGTAACAGTCTTTACTTTATGGGTACTTTGCTCGCCATGAGTGAAGAAGTTGCTAGCACGCTCAATCATTGAAGACCTTTTTCCTGAATTGGCAAGGTCGGCCTCTTGTTCACCATGATTTACCTTGCCAATAATAAGTAAGGCAAGACCTAATGTAAGAACAGTAATACCAATTACGTAGATTTTTTTCATTATAAAGGGCTCCTTATAAAATTTAATGGATTAAAATACTTCCATCTGTGCTATTAACGTGAAGAGCGGGTTTATTTTTAACTTTTTGAGAAAAGCGTCCTGAATAGTATTTATTAAAAAAGCGGATATTCTCGTCAGAGCTAGTCGAAAGTACGTAGCTAATTTTAGGTGAGTCAGTCATTAAGAACTCACCATCGTATAACTTGAATGAGCTATCATTGGTGAATTCTGAACTTCTGATTTTAATGTCACCATCAGCTAGCTTAGTGGCAGTTTGAAGTTTGCTGTTGGCAATTGCTAAGTCGCCGTCAGCTACTTTTAGCTTGCTAGCTAGGATAGTTGAATCGGCTATTTTAAAATCACCGTCGTTTACCTGAGCTTGTAAGTTGTTTGTTTTGGCATCATTGATAACTAAATCGCCGTCGTTTATTTTTAGTTCCATGGTAGACAAGTCTAAGTTTGTTAGTTGCATGTCTCCAGCGTCACAGAAACCGGCAACTTTTTTCAGGGAGGATCTCTTAGGAACGGAAATGCTAACTTGGTAAAAACCGTCATTATAATGATGTTCGGGTTGGTCATAAATAGTTAATTGCTGATCTTTAACTTTAGCTTTTATTTTCTTAATGTCTGCACCATGACTGCCACTAATTGTAATTTGAAAATTTTTCCCCGTTGCAATTCTGATATCAGGGCGATAACATTTTAGCTGAATTCGATCAAACTCATTCACGTTAAAAGTGTGACTCTGACTCCTACTTTGCCGTTGTTGTTGCCGAGCTGGTGCAGGCTGAGGTGAATGACTGGTTACTACTTTACTTATGCCAAATAAAAATAGCCCAATGATGATAAGTAACCCACCAATTTTATAAAGCTTCTTCATTTTTAATTCTCTTTATGATTTTTATTGGTCTGAAAATAGTTTTTCTTTAAAACATTTTTCCCTAAATTACGCATTGCTGTTGTACATTTGGCGATAAGAAAATCGACAAGCTTGACAAGCCACGGTAAAAGTAAAAGAACAATCCCGATTGCGATTAGTGCTTGTCCTAAATAAAGGCTACCAGCGGCCCAATTACCCGTGAACAGAAGAGCAATGGCCTTAACTAGGAGAAAGCCTTGTTTAAGGAAGAATGTGAAGACGATAACTGCTAAAGTTACTAAAAAAGCTAAACAAACGGCAAGGAAGGCAAAAATCAGTAAAATTAGCGGGATACCGATAGGGGCGGCACAAATTCCTAGCAGGATATACCAAATAGCTTTTAAATTTGACCGAGGCGCCGTTGCTTTAACTGAAGCAGAATCGCTATTGGTTGAATAGTCGGCTAGTATTTTAATTGATAACTGTTTTGGTGTACCTAGCTCTTGTTCAATGGTTGAGCGCCTGACAAAATCGCCATCAAGTAAAAATTCACGATAAAATTCGAGCACGTCTTGACGCTCTTTTTCTGGTAAGCCGCTTAGGTCTTGTTCCAGCTCAAAAATATAATCATCAATTACTTTGGTCATTTTGTCCTCCTAACACTTGATCAACATTTGTACTAAAACCCTGCCACTCATCTTGGATTGTTTGGAGTAATTCAATGCCATCATCAGTGATGTGATAGTAGCGCCTGTTACGCCCTTGGTATGGTTCATCGTAAGTTGTTAAATAATTATTTTTCTTTAAGCGCCGTAATACCGGATAAATGGTTGATTCGGAGATATCGAAAACTTTTTGAACGTTTTGTGTCAAAGCGTAGCCATACAAGTCATCTTGCTTTAAAAAAGCTAAAACAGCACCATCCAATAAACGTGTTGGTATTTGGATTGCCATGCTTTGCTCCCTCCTTATATTATATGCTATATAATATTCTAATTTAGTATTGATTCGTAGGCAAGCATAAATTACTACTATGCTATAAAAAGACTGAAAACAAAAAGACGACTAAGTTAATTAGCCGTCTGATACTTGTTTAATTAAAAAAGAAAATAAAAAAAGCACCGACTACTTGCAGTGCCATTTCCATTATGGTGGGTGGCCAGGGGCTCGAACCCTGGACCCACGGATTAAGAGTCCGTTGCTCTACCAACTGAGCTAGCCACCCATGTCTTACCGACAGTTAAATATAATAGCAACTATTTCATACTTTGACAAGGGGTTTAGCAAAAATAATTATGAATTTTGCGCTAATTGACCTATTTTTCCGTATGCAATAACTGAGTGTCTTAATTTGCTGAAATGCGTAAGCTAAAAAATTGACTAGCACTTGGCAAAGGTAATAAGATAATGCAGCTGCCAAAAGCAGCAATAAGTCAGGACTATTGCCGCAAACTGCACACAAATAAAGGTAAGTATGTAATTAAAAACTAAGTTTAACTATAGCCCAATTACTATTTGGCTGGATATTTGACCGTGTTAAAAAGTGCGGCATAGTCCGTTTATTAGAAAACAAAAAAGCAACAATTCTGTGCAATTGTTGCTTTTTCCTTTATGATGGGTGGCCAGGGGCTCGAACCCTGGACCCACGGATTAAGAGTCCGTTGCTCTACCAACTGAGCTAGCCACCCAAATGCTGTCTTGTACAGCCGACGGGAACTATTATGCTATTAAATTGGTTAAAATGCAAGACTTTTTATTAAGTTTTTGTGACTTTTTTGGCTAATAAGGGAAAAAACAGTATAATGGTAAGCAAAGGAGGCTTTCGATGCCAAAGAAAATTCTCGTTGTCGATGACGAAAAACCAATATCAGATATTATTAAGTTTAATCTGACCAAGGAGGGCTTCGACGTCGACACTGCCTATGATGGAGAAGAAGCCATTAAAAAAGTAGATGAATATGATCCGGATCTAATGATTTTGGATTTAATGCTGCCTAAAAAGGATGGCTTAGATGTTGCACGTGAAGTTCGGCAAACTCATGATTTGCCAATTATCATGGTTACGGCCAAAGACACGGAGATCGATAAGGTGCTGGGCTTAGAAATGGGTGCGGATGACTATGTTACCAAGCCATTTTCTAACCGCGAACTTGTTGCTCGAGTTAAGGCTAATTTGCGGCGCCGCAATATCGCTGAAAAAGTAGAAAGTACTAATGAAGATACTTCTACTAAAAATATTACAATTGGTAACTTGGTGATTATGCCAGATGCTTATATAGTAGAAAAAGAGGGTAAGAAAATTGAACTCACCCACCGTGAATTCGAGTTACTCTACTATTTAGCTCAGCACATGGACCAAGTAATGACACGTGAGCACTTGTTACAAACAGTTTGGGGCTACGACTATTTTGGTGATGTCCGCACTGTTGATGTAACTGTTCACCGTCTACGTGAAAAAATAGAAGATAACCCAATCCAACCGCAGATTTTAGTGACTCGTCGTGGTGTTGGCTATTATGTAAAACAGCCTACTGAGGAATAATGAAGAAAGCCCGCAGAACTACTTTATGCGCGGCTTTCTTTTTATATTTAGCTTTCTATGAATATGAAAAAATTAAAAAACAAGTTTAAACATCTAACGATTTCGATTAATACTACTTTAGCTGCTGTCTTTATGGCAATGATAATTGCTACGATTGAAGTAATTGGTGCCTATTTTACAAGACAATTGGAACAAAATAGTATTGAAAATTTTCAATCTTCAATTCAGGTGCTGCCAATTGTCAGTAATCAGTTGTCTACGCAGCTGTTAAAAGATGATAAGCACACTGACAGTAACCTTAACCGGATTGTTAGTGACTATAGTAACGGAATTGGTACCATTAGTGAAATTATTGTAGTCGACAATAAAGACATTATTCGTGCAGTTTCTAATATTAATGATAAAAACCGGATAGGGCAGCGTGTAAATAACACTTTGGTCAAGCAAGTAACTTCAACTGGCAGGCAAGCAACTAAGGTAGTTAGTGATCATGGTGACTACATGATTCAAGTGACGCCGCTTAATGCGGGTAACGGCTCCGCTAACACTGTTGGCGCAATTTATGTCCGTGCCTCAATGCAGGGTGTCTTTAATGATCTCCGGAATATTTCTTTGATGTTCCTAGTAACATCGTTGATTGCCGCGGTAATGGGTGCCGTTTTATCGCTGGTTGTTTCGCATGCGATTACGAAGCCAATTGAAGAAATGCAGAGTCAAGCCCTTAATATCGCTGATGGTGATTATTCGAGCCAGGTTAAGATTTATTCAAATGATGAGTTGGGCCAATTGGGGCAGGCTTTTAATACGTTATCGGTTCGAATTGAACGATCGCAAGAAGAATCCGAAAGTGAGCAGCGACGATTAGATAGCGTTTTGTCCCACATGAGTGATGGCGTGCTAGCAACTGATCGTCACGGCAACGTTAATGTCGTTAACCAAATGGCACTTAGCTTTTTGAACACAACTGAAGCAGAAATTATTAATAAACCTATCGCTTCCGTTCTAGGATTAGATGAAACTTCGCAAGATTTAATTGCCAGTCAAAAAGGTGAGGTTATTACTATTAATAAAGGAACGCGTGACGAGGTAATTCTGCATGCGAGTTTCTCCCTTATTAAGCGAGTAACGGGCTTTGTTTCAGGTAGCGTTTGTGTTTTACACGATATTACGGAACAGCAAAAAAATGAAAATTCACAAAAGCAATTTGTTTCCAATGTTTCGCATGAGTTGCGCACGCCGCTAACTAGTTTACATGCTTACATTGAAACGTTAAATGAGGGCGCATGGAAAGATCCTGACATTGCACCGCAATTTTTACAGGTTACCCAAGAAGAAACTGAGCGTATGATTCGGATGATTAATGAGCTGCTAAGTCTGTCACGAATGGACCGTGGTGTTTCAAAGATTGACGTGGAATGGGTTAACTTTAATGATTTTGTGGCTCATATTTTAGATCGTTTTGATATGATCGTTAAAACAGATGCAAAAGAAGGTAAGAAAAAATATACCATTAAACGGAAGCTCGGATCACAGGCTCTATGGGTTGAAATTGATACCGATAAATTTGCACAGGTCATCGATAATATTATGAACAACGCAATCAAGTATTCGCCTGATGGTGGTGTAATTACTGTTAAATTAAGACAGGAGCAACAAAAAATCGTTCTCAGTATCAGTGACCAAGGACTGGGAATTCCGCGTGAGGATCTTGGTAAGATTTTTGATCGCTTTTATCGGGTTGATAAGGCAAGATCACGTGAGCAAGGCGGAACAGGTCTTGGCCTTGCCATTGCTAAAGAAATTGTCAATGAGCATCATGGTAAAATCTGGGCTAACAGTAGTGAAGGTAAGGGCTCAACTTTCTACATTTCCTTGCCATATGAACCAATGAGTGAGGGGGACGATTGGGATGAAGTCTAAATTCAAAATCGGTGATCTACTGTTGTCACTAGGAACGGTCATTGTCTTTGTGCTCTCGATTGTCTTGTGGACCTTCATTATGACAAACGACCAGTATTTTAGTCGCATCGATCAGACCAGCAATGTTACTCAACATACACATAGCCAACGTGGCCGAATATTTGACAATCTGTATGTACCAACAAGCTCATATGGCTTTGAAAATGGGCAGCCATATCGTTTATATGATGCCAAAAAGAACTTGCCTTTGGAATTTGCCAAAGAACTTAAAAATGTTAAGTTCGAAGGAATTAAGACAATTAGTTCAGATCAAAAATCTTATGAAAAGATGCTCAATAATCCGGGCTATTTGCAATTAACTTTTCCTAACGAAATTAGCGTTAATTTGTTTACTAAAAGAGAGCTAACAAATAAGGATAAAAAGTTTCGACGTGCTTTTGTTTCAGCAAGTAATGATTCCCTTTATCTTGGTAATGATAAAACAACAACGATCTATCGTATTAACTTAATTAACGCTGATTTTAGTCGTCTTCGTGATTATGCCGATAATATCAAAGGTAAAAAGCCAATTAAATTCGTGCGCACGAAAGATAGCTACGAAACTTTTTACACAAAACAAGAAAATTGGCGTGTATACAGCTACTTAACGACTAAGCAGACCGACTCTTATTTTGTTTCGCGTTTGCTGGGCACAACAAATGTCACTTCAAGGGCTAGCAAAAAGGGCTGGACAACTTATTCACTTAACTACTACACGAAGTTACGTGTGCCAAGTGCAGCAAGTGAACGTAATGATTTACTTTATACCCGTTATGAAAAGCAAAAGGAAATGACGGTCAACGATCGCTTACTAAATAGTATTGAGCTGGTACATAAACTGGGCTTGAGTGAACAGGATTTAAGATATTTTGACTCTTCAAATGAAATTACTTGCTACAGTAACTATATTGAAGGGATGCCGGTTTTTATGGGCCAGCATGATCCGCAAATTAGTACAAAGCTGACCCAGGACACTGTAGAAGTTGCTTTTAACAATCTAGATTTGCAAATACCGATTCCTTTTGATGGCCAAACGCGGACACTGGAGCCAACGGATGAAGTTGTTCAGCAACTCGTAAATAACGGCTTAAAGAAAGCGGAAATTCAGCGCGTTATTGTCGCTTTTAGGGTAGAAAAAGACAGCAGCCACGACAACTTGGTTAACTTGATCCCTGTCTACTTCGTCAAAGCTTATGATCAGTGGAAGAGTGTCGAGGAATGGAAGCAGACAGATATCGCTAGCTTAGCAAGACAGGAGGCAAAGAAGTAAGATGGACAGAAAAAGAATTGAATGGCTCTTCTTCATTGTTTTCTTATTAATCGATTTGTATCTCGGAATTGAGATTTGGCGTTCACCAATTAGCTTGAGTACTACAGCCGGTAATGCTTCTACTAGTATTCGTGCGGAAATGCGCGCAGATGGGATAGATATCCCAGTTCATCTCTCGCATAAGCAACAATCAGGTTACTATTTAGCTGCGAAAAACCGTGATCATCTTTCACATACAGCAAATAGTTTGACACAAGTATCGACCCACTACTCTAAGAGCGATAATTCGTTAACGGGTACGCCGAAGACAGCGGTGCTTTTAAACGGTAGCCATAAAAAGATTTTGGAGCAGTTAGAACAGTTTAAAGACGATCCCGCTAATGTTCCTTATGGTAAGGA
The DNA here is from genome assembly GCF_003692845.1 of Lactobacillus sp. ESL0263. NCBI lineage: Bacteria > Bacillati > Bacillota > Bacilli > Lactobacillales > Lactobacillaceae > Lactobacillus > Lactobacillus sp. ESL0263. The sequence continues at coordinate 23,017 of NZ_REHL01000002.1, forward strand.
CTTTACTTATGACGCCAGCATGTCGGGTGAAGGCGCATATTGTTACATTCAAAAAACCAGCTATGGGCAAATTTATGACAGTGATGCCCAATTAACTATTAACGTCCACAATGGTCAAATCACTAACTATACAATTTCTTATATGGGACCAGTTAGTTCTGTGCGCGAACCGCAGCTGATTATTAGTGCATGGCACGCAGTTAAAGCGATGTATACGGACCGTGAAATTGCCAATAATTCACGTGTAATTCAAGTTAAACTGGGTTATTCCAAGTTAACTGAGGTTCGAGGTAGTACCATTTTGTTGCCAACTTGGTTAATTCTAGTAGAAAACAAAACGACTAAAAATGTTACGGTTAAACGCGTCAATGCGTTTACGGCACAGATTTTACAGAGTGGATCGTATAATGTGCAGAAAAATTAGAAAGGAAAAAACGTGTGCGCGTTTCTGTTTTAGCTAGCGGTTCAACAGGCAATACCAGCCTGATTGAAACACCACAGCATAAAGTTTTAATGGATGCAGGCTTGTCAGGAAAAAAGATTGCATCTCTGCTGGCAGATGTTGGAGTTGATATCAAAGAGATCGATATGGTTTTTTTGAGTCACGATCATTCAGATCATAGCAAGGGCTTAGGTGTCTTAATGAGACGCTATCCCCAAATTGCTGCTTTTTCTAATAGTGGAACTTGGTCATATTTGACTGAGTCACAGAAAATTGGTCAAATTCCGGTCGAACAAATAAATGTTATTGAGCCGGGGCAAACAAAGACGTTTGGTGACCTTGATGTAACTGCATTTGCAACTAGTCATGATGCTGCTGAACCACAGTATTATGTTTTCACTAGTGGTGGCAAAAGAATGGCTTTTTTGACAGATACGGGTTATGTTTCTAGTAAGGTGAAGGATGTCATTTCCGACGCTGATGCATATATGATGGAATTCAACTACGATGATATGATGCTACGTAATGGACCATATTCTTGGAATCTAAAACAGCGTATTTTGTCTGATGTTGGTCACTTGTCGAATGAGGATGCTGCCATGGCGCTCTTAGATGTTGTTTCAAATAAGACAAAGCGTATTTACATGGCACACCGTAGTCAACATAACAACACAGCCAAGCTAGCATATGATGCTGCTAAGCAGGTTTTAATAAATGGCGATGCTCCTTTGCCGTCCGATGTGCAGCTCATCATGACTGACGCGGATAAACCGACGAATTTAGAACAAATTTAAGGTTATTGAATAACAATTTTCAGTATACTAGATTAAATACTTAAAGGAGATTAAAAAATGGACAATCGAAACCCTAGACATAGACAAAATGGTTTAGTTAAGACGGCTATCGTTGGCGTTGTTGCGGGACTAATTGGTGGTGGAGCTTCTTACTTTGCCATTGATCAGATGAATAATGCTAATTTAAATAGCAATGATGCACAAACAAGTATTACTTCTAGTAGTTCAAAGACTTCAAAAAATAGTGCTAAAACAAGTGGCACAATGACTCCTGCATATAATGATGTTAAAGGAGCTGTTGTTTCTGTCATTAACTTAAAGCGCCAATCAAGTAGTAGCAGTAACTCAATTTTTGATATTTTTGGCGATGACCAAGATGACGGTAAAAAAGAGCGTGGTAAGCTCCAAACCTATAGTGAAGGTTCCGGCGTTATTTACATGAAAACGGGGAATAAAGGCTATATCGTCACTAACAACCACGTTGTTTCAGGTAGTGACAAGGTAAAGGTAATGTTGTCTAATGGTAAAACAGTAGACGCGCGAATTGTTGGAACTGACGCCACAACTGACTTGGCAGTTTTAGCAATCGATGCAGGCTACGTCACCCAGACAGCTGAATTTGGCGATTCTAAGACCCTGCAGGCTGGACAAACGGTTATTGCAGTTGGATCACCGCTTGGCAGTGAATACGCCTCAACGGTTACGCAAGGGATCATTTCAGCGCCTGCACGTAGCATTACAACCTCTTCTGCTAACCAACAAACAGTTATTCAAACGGATGCCGCAATCAACCCAGGTAATTCAGGTGGTGCGCTAGTTAACTCTGCTGGGCAAGTGATTGGGATTAACTCAATGAAACTTTCGCAATCAAGTGATGGTACTTCAGTTGAAGGAATGGGATTTGCAATTCCTTCAAACGAAGTAGTCAACATTGTTAACCAACTTGTTAAAAAGGGTAAGATCGTTAGACCACAACTTGGCGTTAAGGTCATTGCTCTTCAAGGAATACCTTCAAGCTATCGCAAACATCTCAATATTAAGTCCAATTTAAAGGACGGAATATATGTCGCAACTGTGAATAAGAATAGCTCTGCCGCACATGCAGGAATTAAAGTTGGCGATGTAATAATTAAGGTTGACAACAAAACAGTCTCAGATGTGGCATCGTTACACACCATTTTGTATAATCACAAAATTGGTGATACGGTCACTTTAACCGTTAACCGTGGTGGAAAAGAAATTAATTTACGTGCAAAACTTGAATCCAACTAGTTTTGAGAATATTCATTAATTAGAGATAAAAAAGGCTATATTAAGCGATTTTAATTGCTGGTATAGCCTTTTTGCTAACAAAATAATTGCGAAACACTAAATAGTTCGACTTTTTAAGCTGTCAAGAAAAAACTATTTTGCCAAAACTTGTTGATAACTGTGGAAAACTTTGTGGATTGTGCATAAATATGGGGTAATAGTTGTAAGACCACTGTGCATAACCTGTGACTTGTGTGTAAACAATAACACTAAGTAGTTAAAACAAACAACTGTTCAAACCGGTGCAACAACGATTAGAGCCTAAAGTTTGTGAATAATAATTATCAAAAGACAAAATGTGGGTAAATTTGACAAACCGAGCCAATTTTTTTTAAGTAGCACTAGGTATCGGTCCCTTTTGCAAAAGAGGCACAAAATATAGAAAAAGTTTATTCACAGGTGTGGAAAAACTAGGTGGAAACAATGCGAATTAGGGGATAAAATAGGAATCATGAATATTAAGATTGTATGCGTAGGCAAATTAAAGGAAAAGTATTTCAAGGACGCAATTGCGGAATATCAAAAAAGACTGAGTCGCTTTGCAAAAATAGAAATTGTGCAAGTTCCAGACGAGAAGGCACCTGAGAAGCTCAGTGAGGCACAGCAGGAGCAAGTCAAGGAGCTTGAAGGTGACAGAATTTTAAGCAAAATAAAGGAGCGTGAGTACGTTTATGTAACTGCAATTAAGGGTAAGGAACGTACTAGTGAGGACTTTGCAAAAGAACTGAGTGACTTGGCTCTTTATGGTCATTCGGACGTAACTTTTGTAATTGGTGGTAGTCTCGGAACAAGTCAGGCTGTGAATAAGCGTGCGGATGATTTGATTAGCTTTGGCAAATTAACTCTGCCACACCAGCTAATGCGCGTCGTGCTGATTGAGCAAATTTACCGTGGGTTTATGATTAATAATGGCAGTCCTTATCATAAGTAGTATTAGCTGAGTTAGGGATATTGCTACGTTAAAAGGGAACAAATTATTTTGTTCCCTTTTTATTTGTTTAATTAATAAAGTTCTGCTTTAATGACGGTGAATGAATTTATTCGGTTGAAAGGAGTAAATGATGAAAAAAGCAGTCCAAGTAACAAACGAGCGTTATCGCTTAAATTATCACATTTCAACGCCTGCAGGTTGGTTGAATGATCCAAATGGCTTTTCTTATTTTAAGGGCTACTATCATATTTTTTATCAATATCATCCTTACTCAGCTGAATGGGGACCAATGCATTGGGGACACTATCGCAGTAAGGACTTAGTGCATTGGGAAGAATTACCAATTGCGCTTGCTCCTGACAGCGAACCAGACTGTGACGGCTGCTATTCAGGAAGTGCAATCGAAAAAGATGGTCGTCTCTTTCTTATTTATACCGGAAATCGCTACTGTGACAATAAGCACGAGCAATTCTGTCAAACGCAAAATGTGGCCTTTAGTGAAGACGGTGTGCATTTTAAAAAGTATGACCATAACCCGGTTATTGAGTCTGCTCCTGTTGATAACTCGGAACACTTTCGTGACCCTAAAGTGTGGCGCCATAACGACAAATTTTATTTGGTAATAGGAAGTCAAAGTAAAGAAGGACTGGGACGAGTCTTGACCTACCAGTCAAATGACTTATACCACTGGCAATATTTAGGGCCAATCGCTGAAGCCACAAATGTTGCTGAAGAAGGTTATATGTGGGAGTGCCCTGACCTCTTTTCTTTAAATGATAAGGATATTTTGCTTTGCTCACCACAAGGCATCGATTCAGCAGGTAAAAAGTACTTAAATTGCCACCAAACAGGTTATTTTGTTGGCCAGATGGATTATCAAAATAATCGCTTTGAACATGGCTGCTTTACCGAACTAGATCATGGACATGATTTTTATGCTGCACAAACAATGCGCACGCCAGATAACAGGCAAATTCTATTTGGCTGGATGGACATGTGGCATTCAAACTTTCCCGAGCAGGCAGACGGGTGGTCAGGAGCATTAACTTTGCCGCGTGAACTGAAGCTAAAAGATAATCGCTTGCTGATGACACCGGTGGAAGAACTAATAGCATTGCGGCAGAAAAAAGAAGTGGACCAGAAACTTGCTGTGGAAAATGAACAGATTAATGTTTCTGACGACCAACATGTAGAACTACTGTTAAACTTTTCATTAGAGAATTGGGAAGGTAAGCAGATAGTATTTACTTTGAAAGAAAGCGCGGGCAACATCTTAATGCTAACTTTTAATAGTGCTACAAATGAAGTCGTTATAAAGCGCAGCGATAAAAAGCCAAATGACGCTAAGCGCTTTGGCCAGGTGAATACAAGTGATGAACTTAAACTCCGCATTTTTATCGATACAAGCTCGGTTGAGTTCTTTATAAATGATGGGGAATTAGTCTTTTCAGAACGCTACTATACTAAGAATGAGCCAAGGATAGTTTTAACTGCAGATAAGCCAGTTATGACTCAAATAACTGCGTATAATTTAAGCAAATAGTATTAAGCTTATTGGTCTAAAAATTGTAATCTTTTAATTAGGGAATCAAGGCCGTAACTATACTATGAGAGGATAAAAGTAATACCCACACCATGAGGGGAAGTAGAGCAAAACCCATACCATGAGGGGAAGTAGAGCAAAACCCACACTATGAAGGGAAGTAGAGCAAAACCCACACCATGAGGGGAAGTAGAGCGAAACCCATACCATGAGGGGAAGTAGAGCAAAACCCACACCATGAAGGGAAATAGAGCAAAACCCACACCATGAGGGGAAGTAGAGCAAAACCCACACCATGAAGGGAAATAGAGCAAAACCCATACCATGAGGGGAAGTAGAGCAAAACCCACATTATGAGGGGAAATAGAGCAAAACCCATACCATGAGGGGAAATAGAGCGAAACCCACACCATGAGGGGAAGTAGAGCAAAACCCACACCATGAGGGGAAGTAGAGCAAAATCCACATTATGAGGGGAAATAGAGCGAAACCTACACTATGAGGGGAATCAGAGCATACCCCCACAATGAATGGAACTATTTTTGTTACTTTAAGGTAAACAGTGCAAGGTTGACTAATATTAAGATGACACCACTCCATAGCCAATCACTGGCTTTAAGTGGCACTGCAACAATCACCGAGCGTTTCGCCCCTTCGACGTAGCCATGAGATTCCATTCCTTGCGCCAGATTTTCAGCTGAATTCAGCGCTACCAAGATGGCTTTGAAGTATAAAACAGGTGACCAAAAACTGAGGTAAACTCCGCGCATCATTCCAGCAATGCGAATTTGCTTAACTGCTCGCTTCATTTGGGGAATGATATTTAATGCGGCTAAGACGCCATAAGCAAACTTACTTGGTAAATGAAAATTCTGTTCGAGTGAGCGGGCTAATTCTTCAGCAGTTGTTTTGATCGATACGCAACAGATTGTTAGTGTGTAGACATAAATACGGCTAGATAGACTGAGTGCATTTTCGAGGTTAGGCTGCGGGGCAAACCAGTAAAGAGTCGCAAAAATGGTGAATGCCGCAATTAATGGCGTAAGCAGGGTAAATAATAGACTTTTAAATTTGATTTTTTGCGTAAGTAAATAGACAACGGCAAAAACAATTACCAATAAGTTAGTTGTTAAACTAGTTTTAAGCGATAACTCAATTGAAATGATCAGTGCTAAAAGAAATTTGAAACTAGGATTCATCTTTTACCTCACTTATTACTGTATGTTAAATAATGATTACTAAAAACTAAATGGTAGTCACACCAGTCGGCAAGATTAGTTAATTCATGACTGATAATAAGCAACGTTTGGTGACGCTGTTTCTGACTCTCATGCAATAAGTTCATGACTTTTTGTGCCGATTCATGATCTAAGCCACTCAATGGCTCATCAATCAGTAACACTTTTTGGCCGGAAATTAACATTAATAAAATCTGCAACTTCTTTTGTTGACCGCCTGAAAGAGAATAGACAACTTGATCTTTGGTTTGACTTAAGTCTAGATAATCCAACATTTCGGCTATTTTTTCTTCTGTAAAGTAGCTATCTTTTGCTTGCTTCAGACTGAGCTTGATTTCGTCTTCAACCGAAACGGCAATAAATTGGTCGGTTGCGGTTTGAAAAATTTGCCCAACCTCTAGTAAGTATTTTCTTGTCGTCTGGTTACGGATCTCACGCTTGTCGTAGGTAACACTTCCTCTGTATGGAAGCATTTTAGTCAGAACATTAAATAATGAAGTCTTGCCAACACCGTTGGCACCGGTAATTAGTGTTGTTTTGCCAGCAATGATGTTTAGATGGTCTTGCTTTAACAGAATACGATTTTGTTCAACTTGAGCATTAGTTAAAACAAAACATGGTGTTTCATTTTCAGGAAGGGCAAAAGTATAAGTGTGTTTCTGTTGACTATCATGTAATAACTCATTTTTACTTGCTTCATCTAGCAGCGTGACATTATCACGTTTAAATTGAAACAAGTAGTCACAAATGTTTTCATAGCCGGTCAAAACATGGTCAGTTAAAATAATCGTTTTTCCTTTATCCCTTAAATGCGCCAATTTAGTAATTAAAAATTGACGTGCTTCAGGATCGCAGCTAGCAAACGGCTCATCAAGTAAAAACAAATCAACATCCATTGCGACTAAGACAGCTAGTGCAACTCGTTGTTGCTCACCACCCGATAGTGTCGTGATTTTCTGATCCAGTAACTGTTCAATTTGCGTAAATTTTGTTGCATCGTTGAGCCGCTCTAGATATTGATCACGACTTAGTTGTAAATTTTCGAGAGCGAAAATTATTTCTTCTCGTGGTGTTGCCATAGTGAACTGCTCACCGGCATTTTGAAACATCATCGCGGAACGTAATCCATCTAGTTCAACTGTTCCGCTAACTTTACCAGCATATTTAGGATAAAGTCCGGCTAAAATTTTTAATAAAGTGGACTTACCACAGCCAGTAGGCCCAATAAGTAGTGAAAATTTGCCGGTTGGAATTTCGAGTGTAATGTTATTAAGTATTTTCTGTTGCTCGTCATATGAAAATGAGAGCTGGTTTGTTCTGATCAATTTTTCTTACCAAGATAAATAAAAAGCCATTGAACAATGATGTTCAACGGCGCAAAATAATTAGTTTCCCTTCGCTGGCATTGTCCAAAGCAGGTTCAATGGGTATGTTCTCAGCCTAACGGCACCCCTTTAGTATATTCATGATTATTATACAAAAAGAACCTAGTACTTGTCTAGATTGCATCAAGAAGTAAAAAAGGCATACGGGTTTTTGTTAAAAATGATATTTCAAGTCCGACTTAGGGCTAAAAATTACGATATAATAAAATTATGAAAAAAAGATACTAATAGGCGGGTGATAACTATGGCAACGGTAAAACAGGAACAGTATTTAACAAGTGTAATTGATGCAACTACTTCTGATTCCAATGAAATAAGATTGAGTCCAGGCAGTAATGACTTTGACTTGTTTACAATTAACCTTGAAAATCATAACGGCGGTGTTCATCGTTATCAAACAACAGGACTAACGATTCTTTATGAAGCTGTTGGGACTACAAAAACCAAAATTAACGGTCAGGCGTTCACGATTTCTGCTGGTAATATTATTCTTTTGCAAAAAAAGAGTGAATATGAGGTGGAAAGGCAGGGCAAAAAAGATTTGCTAGTTAAAATAGAACTTAGTCAAAGGCTGTCCGAACAATTTACTCTAAAAAAGAAACAGCATTTTAGTGAGCAAGAAAAAGCTGTAATTGATCACATCAGTAAGCTAATGACAACAAACAGACTATTAAATCTAAACTATTCAGCAATGTCGCGCTCTGCACAAATAATGAAAAAAATTATCGATGAATATCTTAATCAGGATCTTTTTGTTGAAAACATGGTGCTTGCCGAGCTTAGTATCTTATTTGTAGCAGCACTTAGAAACAAGGACTTTGAAAAGGCGCCGACTGCTGCACCTAAATTTGCACAAACAGCCTTGGAACAATACATTGATGAGAACTTTGCCGATGTTACTTTGAATGAAGCGGCCAAGCATTTTGGCTTGAATCCGAATTATTTTTCGACCTTGGTTAAGCAGAAGACTGGTAAAAGTTTTGTCGAACACGTTGACGAGAGACGAATGCAAGAAGCGCGCAATTTACTTGCCCGTCCCGACATTTCAGTCAAGGAAATTATTACTAGGGTAGGCTACAATGGAAAATCATTCTTTTATAAAAAGTTTGGTGAGTACTATCATGAAACGCCTGTTCAAATGCGGGCTGAACTGTTTAGACAGGCCAATATTAATCTGAAATAAAATGAGCAAAAAATGCACCCCTATTAAGGGATGCATTTTTTAATAACTAAAATTACATTTTTTCTAACCGCTCAATTCGGTCCTTTGTAGGTGGATGACTATCAAATAAATGTGTAGTACCCCTTTTATGAAGTGGGTTTTCGATGTACATTCCCGCGCTACTTGGATCTGCTTGTTTCATTGGATCGGAACCATCAATTTTTTCCAAAGCAGATATTAATCCTTGCGGATTACGTGTTAATTCGACTGAGGAAGCATCTGCTAAGTATTCGCGATTACGCGATAATGCCATTTGCGCAAGACTAGCACAAAGTGGTCCCAAAATAAGAACAAAGACAATCGCAACAATTTTAAAAACCATTACAATAGCGTTGTTACTATCATTGTCACTATCACGATCATCATCAATCCACCAGATATAGCGGCTGGCAATACCAGATAAATATGAAATAACACCTACTAAAACAGCGGCAATGGTTGAAACTAAAATATCATAGTTTCTAATGTGAGAGATTTCGTGTCCTAAAACGCCTTCGAGTTCTTCACGATTCATCATGTCGAGGAGTCCTTGTGTAACTGCCACCGCTGAATGCTCAGGGTCCCGCCCTGTTGCAAAGGCATTTGGACTAGCATCATTAATGATGAAAACACGCGGCATCGGAACTTTACCAACAAGAGCCATGTCTTGAACAACATGCCATAACTCGGGATTGTCGGCTTCATGAACTTCTTGGGCATGATTCAAGCTCATTACTAAGTTAGCTGGATTGGGCAAAACTATTAGTAAATAGATTGCACAAGCAACAAGGGCAATAATCAGCCCCAAGATTGGATTGTCCGCAAAAAGATAGCCGAATCCAACGCCAGCAAGAGCTAAAATGAGCGTAAACACCACCATGATGCCAGCTGTTTTTCGTTTATTACGAGCAATTTGTTGAAATAACATGAGATTAGTATCTAAAATTTAACCTTAGGAACTTCTTTTTCAGCTTCGGCTGTCTGCAAGTAATCAACCTTTTTGAAGCCGTGGATTCCAGCAACAATATTTGAAGGGAAGGTTAATAGCTTTTGGTCATATAGAGCAGCAGATGAGTTGTAAAGCTGTCTTGAATAAGCAATTTTGTTTTCAGTGTTAGTTAATTCTTCTTGCAATTTAGCAAAGTTTTGGTTTGCTTTTAAGTCAGGATAGTTTTCTGATAAAGCAAAAATAGTTTTTAAGCTATCTGAAAGCTGATTCGATACCTTTAAAGTTTCAGCGTGATCATCACTAGGAATGTTAGTTAATTGATTACGCAGTTGAACTACCTTTTCTAGTGTCTCACTTTCATGCTTAGCATAACCTTTGGTGGTTTCAACTAAGTTAGGAATTAAGTCGTTACGACGCTTTAGCTGAACATCAATTTGACTCCAAGCTTCGTCAGTATATACTTTGGCTTTTTGCAAGCCATTGTAGATAGCGATATAAATTGCCAATATTAATACGACAATAATTACTGCTATCCAAATTGTTAAGGTAAGATTAGACATTGTTTTTCCTCCTAGAATAATATTAGTTAATTATAACTGATAACTGTGCACTTGAATATAAAAAAAGGCTTTACACAGCGTTTACTGGTAAAACCTAATAAATAATTAACTTTTAAACTAGGAGCAGTATCCAGCCAATTAAAGTCAAAATAAGCAAACCGGCGAACTGCATCACAATCCATTTTTTGAAAAATTCACTGCGTGAAACTGAGGCATTTTGTGTAAAGGTCTTGAGTACTAGCATGTTGGCCATTGAGCCAATTGGTGAGCCAAAGCCACCGATATTAGAGCCTAGAAACAGTGCCTTGGCGTGAGTGGTGAACTTGCCGACTAAGATAGTTGCAGGTACGTTACTGATGACTTGGCTTGAGAGGATGGAAGTAAAGTAGGTAGAAGTTTCAGAATTCACCGTTGCGTGAATCAAACTAACGACGATTGGAATCTGTTGGATATCACTAATGAAAATAAAAAAGCAGGTAAAAGTTAGTAATAACGCGTAATCCACTTTTAGTAAAATTTTGGGATTAATTAGTAGAGCTAAGATAATCGCAACAACCATTGGAATTACTACATTGATAACTTTAAAGACACCCAAAAAAAACAGAGCGAAAACTGCGGTAGTGACAACAGTCGGTCGTACACTAATATCAATTTGTTTAATATCTTGAACTGGAATCTTGGTGCGCGGAATAAAGTGAAAGATAATGAATGCAATCACCAAGGCAGAAAGTAGTAATGGCAATGACCACGAGAAAAACTCAAGGGCATTAACAGAGTACTTGCTGACAAGAAAAATGTTGTGTGGATTACCCCATGGCGTAAACGCGGCACCGATATTTGCGCCCATGCCAATTAACGTAACCGGCAAAATTTGTGGTAAATCGCATCTTTTGGCAATATTTAAATATAGTGGAATCAATGTAAGAGCAGTTATGTCATTACCTAAGAACATTCCAGAGATGATTGCTAATAAGGTGAACAAGATATTCAGTTTCTGCATGTTATCAGCAATACTAGTCAATTTATAGGCTAAAACATCAAGAACATGCAAGTAAGCATAGATTTGAATGATAGTTAGCATTGCAGCTACAGAAAAAATCGTATGTAAATTAATGTCTTCGAGACGTGGTCTAGCGAAAAAAAGGCTTATCAGTGTCACCACTGCAGTAATTTGCAAAATGCGGTCACTAAAAACTTTTTTTAAGACGGTCATAAAATGTCCCCTTTCACACATTACAATCATCCAAAGTCAATAAGTCTATTTTGAGCTTTTTTTTCTGTGTGCGCAATATATATTTTTGGCTAGCAAAAAGGCTGCAAGATTAATAAACATAATTTTTGACTTCACAACTTACTATACCCTATACTTAGGGAAACAGACAAAGATTAGGGGGTAATTTTATTATGAGTAATTCAGAAACTGTTAAAGTAAATATCAAACCTGAAGCTGCAGATAAGATTAAGGGCCAAGTTAAAGATGGCCAAGTAGTTTTGTTATCATTGAATGATGGTTCTAATAAGTATTCTGACGTTGGTGGTACATGCACCGTTGGTTCAAGTTTTCAATTTGTGATTTTGGATCAAAAAGACCCTGACTTTACAATTGAAGTTGAGAACAATGCAGGCCTTGACTTATATACTAGTCCTGCTGAAATGCAATACTTAGGTAACGACTTAGTTGTTGATGAAAAGAATGCAGCAATGAGTCTTGCAGACGATGGCGGCGTGATTGACGGTGCTGTCACAGTTAATGAATATAATAAGTAAAAATAATGGCAACTAATACGCTAAAACTTTTTAATTAAATGCGAAAAGACAGTCTAATTTAGATTGTCTTTTTGTTTTTGTGAAAAAATAAATGGTAATAAGTTACTTTTAAAGAAGCATCCTTGCCTGCTTGAGCCTTACGTGGTAAACTAAATGAGATTTTCGAAAATCTGAAAGGAAGTATAGTACTATGCGTAAAGGTGAAAATTACAACACTGGTTGTGAACCAAACCAAAGACCTAAGAACAAGAAAAACGGTAAGAAGCGTGTTGCTCACGTAGCAGCAGTTGTTGCTTTCTTGAACAAGGCCAAAGCAGACGAAAACAAATAGTCTGAAATAAAAACGATAAAGGCGGATCAATTGTGATCCGCTTTTTTTCTTACCATAATTTGGGGTAAAATTGACTTAAGAAGCATTTAGCCAAAAGGAGCAGTGGTAAAGTGAAATTTCAATGCAGTGCATGCGGATTGCGCATCAATTCAAGACACTTTAAACAAGCGGGGTTAATGAATCCACAATTGACCAGCATTTGTGATATCTGTATTCAAAGTGGAAAAGAACCAGCGGACTTTGCCAATATGGCGGTTGCAATCTTTGCCCAAGGACTGCTCTATACTTTTATTGGCAAAAATGAAACAACAGAAGATGATGAAGAGGCCGCTTTTTTGGTGACCAAAAAAGATCAGCGAAAACGTTATGAGGCCTTTATCCAAGATTACGATGGAAATGAGTTGGCCCAACAGCAGCTTAAACGAACCGAGTTTAATCAAGCAATAATTGACAGTGAAACAGGAAAAAGCGACTTTCTTCCCAGCCTTGAATTAACCTTTGCCGAAAACCTTGAAAAAATGGGCTTGAGTGTTGATTTTAAACTTAATGAAGTCGACTATATTGATCGTGAGCGTATTCGGGCCAAGTACCATTATCGCTGCCAATACTGTGGCCGAAGGGGACGCAGTGTTGATCATAAGGATCCCGTTTCCCTTTCACACAATAATGACCTCGATAATTTGATTCTTTCTTGTCAGGAATGTAATCGAATTAAGTCTAATATGCCTTATGAATTGTTTGTTAAGCTGAACAGCCAGATTCCCCAAGTCAACCAGAAGCTGGTAAAGTATGAAAATGCATTGGCAACACTTAAAGGAGAGTTTGAACAAAAAAGACGTGAATTAGCGGCAAAAATGCATCTTAAGGGTGTGGTCAATGATCCAGAACTAAATCAGATGCGTAAGCAAAATAAAAAGTTACAGGATGCAATTGATAGCCTGGATAGTGACTATAACGAGTTGCGTTCTTTACGTGAACAGCACTTTATGACGGGCTGGAAATTAGCCCAAGAAAAGGAAAAAGACGATATCATTTGATTTTAAAGGACTAAAATAAGTTGTAAGAGGAGGAATAAAATATGAAATTTCAAAAAGTAAAACGAACTAATCTACCAAAAATAGGCATTGGTGTAGCTTTGGCACTCTTAGGAATGACGAGTGGAAGCGGCCTTACCTCGCATGTTTTTGCGGCCGCTACTGCACCTGCTGCAAATGATAAAACCGATAGCACACAACTGGCTAACACAAATACTGCTAATACTCAGCTGGGCTTTTGGACAGGTACAGATGGAGATTGCACGTGGAAATATGATGTTCTGACTAATACATTGACTATTAGTGGTGCTAAAGGTGCACAACTTTCCAGCACACCTTTTACTAAAGAGCTCAGTTTGGCTGGAAATATTAAACATATCTCTTTTGAAAATCCTGTACAGCTGGCACCTGATTCAAAAGAAAAATTTGCTCAATTAAGTTCACTACAAGATATCAAAGGCTTAGACAAAGTTGATACTAGTAAAGTAACTAATATGTCAAAGCTCTTTTTAAGCGATTCGAACTTAACGGATCTTGATGTCAGCCACTTTGACACTAGCCAGGTAACTGATATGAGCCAAATGTTTTTTGGTTTAGGAGCGCCCGAACTAGATGTCAGTCACTTTGATACCAAAAATGTAGTGAACATGAACAGCATGTTTGAATCCGCAAAGGCCAACCAGTTGGATTTGAAGAATTTCAATACATCCAAAGTAACCGATATGGGAAATATGTTTAACAATACTGTTGTTAATCAATTGGACTTAGACCACTTTGATACCAGTAACGTAACTAACATGGCCAAAATGTTTGCGGATGCCAAGGTTACACAACTTAATCTTAAAAACTTTAACACGCAGAAAGTGACAGATATGAGTGGGATGTTTGCAAATGACAGCCTAACTGATTTAGACTTGAGTAATTTTGATACTCACAATGTTACTAAAATGAACGGCATGTTTGAGAAGCTTAAAAAAGTAACTAGTCTTGATTTAAGCCATTTCGATACCCAAAATGTAACAACAATGGCGTATATGTTTGCAGACGCATCTGATTTAGTAAAGGTAAATACCACTGGCTGGGATACACGTAACTTAACAGACACTCAGTATATGTTTAAAAATATGAATAGCCTAACAGATTTCGACTTGGGCAATTTGAATACCAGTAAGGTTGAGGATATGACAGGCATGTTTTCCGGCTTTAACCATCTTGATCAACTGGACTTAAGTAAATTGGACACCCGCAATGTCATTTATATGGTTGGTATGTTTGAAAAAGTTGCAAACGTTAAGAAAATTGATGTTAGTCACTTTGATGTTCGCAAAGTTACGCGTACTTTCAATATGTTCAGAAATTGTACAGCTTTATCGGAAATAAACTTGAAGGGATGGAACCCCAAGAGTTTGACGGATATGGGAAACATGTTTAGAAACGATAAAAATTTAGTTAATGTCGATTTGGGCAAGCTGAACACTAAAAATCTTTACAGCACGATTGACCTATTCAGAAATGATACCAAATTGGAAACTGTAGACTTACGCGGCTGGAAAACGAGTAAAGTTGTTGAAACTGCTAGAATGTTTATGGATTGTCCTAATCTAACATACGTTAACTTACGTGGATGGAAAATGTCCAAGCTAGATGATTCAACGCAAATGTTCTATCATGATAAAAAGCTGACTGGCGTTGATCTTAGTCATTTTAATATTCATAACAGTCAAATACTACTACAAGCTGGCAATCCTGAAGGTTTTGCAGTCAAGTTAGGACACTACAAGTTGCGCAAGAGTTCGGGAGTGGGTAAAGGCTTTAAGCATATTCAAGCTGTTGGCAAAGGAACAATTAGAAACCCTAAGGGCAAAAAGTATACTGCAAAGCAGCTACAAAAACTTTATAGTCATTCTGCCAAGAAGAGTCCTAAAGAAACCTATGTCATGTATAATGGCAAAAAACCGCAACTGCCAAAATCATTTCATTTTTAATTTTTAGCAAAATAAAAGGATTAGCTCAGCTTTGAACTAATCCTTTTTAGTTTGTCTTTCTAGCAAACTTTAACTAAAATCTTCGAAGTATAAAGTTTTTATCTGTGTTTTAGTGGTTTCTAATAGCCAAAGTGCTTCGTCTACCTGTGCCAATGTTGCTTTAGTTGACCTTAAAACAACAGCTGCGTTGACTAAAGCATAGTCATAACCAAGTGCAAGCCCAGCATGGCGGCTACTGCCAGTATCATTTTGCTGCTCAGAATCAAAGGCTTTCTGTAGCTGTGCTTTATCGTTGTCAGTTGCTATTTTTTGTTTCTGTTCAGCTTCTAATGGAGTATTTAAAGGCGAAAGTTTTATACCGTCATAAAAGTTCACATCGCTAGCTTTGACGAAACTGTTAACGGAAATTATTTTTTCAGTCGTAGATAAAGTACTCTCATTGGTCTTTTCATCATCTGTAGGACTGCTTAATTGCGTTCCGTCATTATTGTTGAGGTCTTTTCTGTTAAAGCTGCTGCTTAGAAGATGGTAATACAATTCAGCTTTGTTTTCAGCCTTATTCCAAATATAGAATAAGCCATCAACATTGAAAACAGACAGCTCTGCAGTATTAAAACTAACCCCAATAGGATTACCTGTGACATCATACAGCTTAACATTTGTAGAAGCCTTTGATTTAACGAAACTACAGACTTGAGCAAGGTAATCGGAAGTAGGTAAGTAGTTTCTCAAACTGATATAATTTTCATATATGTATTCGTTAGGATGATCATGCAGGCGGAAAATATAGCCTTCAAAATCTTCGGCCCAAGGCTTAACAGCTAAATCAACTTTTATTTTCTGTCCCTTTTTTAAAATACGTTTTGTTTTCTGATTTTTGATAGTTTGGGTTGCTGTCGTTTCTAAGACGGTGGCTGTTGTGACACCATTATAAATTAGGGGGTAACCATCAAGACTTGTCACATTATTGGCTTTGATATAATGGTTTTGTCCGATTGCATAATAATTTTTGCCCTTAATTTTAGTGAGTGGAAGATAGAAATAATGCTCATTACCATCTGATTTATAATACTTACTATAATAGTATTTTGGCTTGGATTTGGCCTCTTTAACTGCGCCTTGATACTTAACAATGGCTCGTTTAGGTAAAGTATAACTGCTCTTATTACCGGCTTTAGTGTATACGGCTGATTTTTGATTTAAAACCAATTTGCCTTTTTTGCTGTTTTTACCGTTGACTTCTTTGATATCAGCCATACTAATGTAGCAATCACTACCAATATTATAGAATTTTTGACCATTAATTATTTTGGTGCCGTAGTATTGCATAACATCTGCATTAAATTCTGGAATGTACTTGTAGCCATTGACATCATCGTCAGCATAAGGCAGATATTTGTTCTTATTTTTAATTTTATGACCATATTTATTATAGAGATGGGCATCGTAGATTAACGTGATTTTCCCCTTTGCGGCCACTTTACTGCTTTTAGCAGCGGCAACTATTTGCGTTTGGCTAAAATTAGTTAGAAATGGAGTGGTAACTAAAATCAAAGCAGTCATAGCCAATTCAATCTTTTTTGTTAGTTTCATGATTTATCTCCTTACTAATCCTTTCTATTAAATTTATTATAACTTAATATAGAGGTAGAATAGTACCTGTCTTACAGTAAAAGAATAACAGTCTGGCAAAGTTTAACTTAAGTTTTAAATTATTAATTAGTTTTAAATAAAATACCCTTATAATTAGAGTAAGAGAAAAGAGGCGTCAAGATGAAATTACCCAATTTAGTCAAAAAGACAGGGATAGGCATTGCAGCAATGGCATTAGGTTTAGTCGTAACGGTGCAAACCAATTTAACTGTAGCTGCTGCAGCAGAGACCCCTACTGTTGTCCCAATTAGTGCGACTGACTTGCTATCTGATGCCGGTCTTTGGACTGGCACTGATGGTGGCTGCACATGGAAATATGACATTATTAGCAGAACCCTGCGGATTAGTGGTCCGCAAAAGAGCAGTCAATTATCAAGCACACCGTTTTTAGAGCAGTTTAACTGGTCTGGCAATATTGAGCATATTGTATTTGAAACGCCGGTTAAAATGGCTCCGAATTCGGCAGAAAAGTTTGCCGGTCTTGAGCATTTGGAGGATATTACGGGCCTCGATAAAGTTGATACTAGTCAGGTGACAAATATGTCTTTGCTTTTTGTCAATGACAAAGCCCTAAC
The DNA here is from genome assembly GCF_003692845.1 of Lactobacillus sp. ESL0263. Lineage (NCBI taxonomy): Bacteria > Bacillati > Bacillota > Bacilli > Lactobacillales > Lactobacillaceae > Lactobacillus > Lactobacillus sp. ESL0263. The sequence goes on from NZ_REHL01000002.1 coordinate 40,716, forward strand.
TAAAGCTGATGTTAGTCACTTTGATACCAGTCAAGTGACTAGCATGGAACGAATGTTTGACAACACAGCATTAACAGAAGTAGATTTGAGCAGTTTTAATACAAGTAAAGTCACAAATATGAGTGGTATGTTTAGAAACAGCCTGATGAAACATCTTAATCTGAAAAGTTTTGATACCAGCCAAGTGACCGATATGGGAGAGATGTTTGCGGATAGCGAGGTGATAGAACTTGATCTAGCTAATTTTGATACTAGTAATGTCACTAACATGGCTGGTATGTTTGCTGAAGTAAAAGTTCCTGAACTAAATCTTAAGCACTTTAACACTAGTAAAGTTAAAAATATGTCTAGAATGTTTTTCAGTACCGAAAATCTGTCAAGTCTTGATCTGAGTAGTTTTGATATCAGTCAAGTGACTGATATGGAGAGAATGTTTTCGGGTAGTGCCATCAATCATCTGGATTTAGCTAATTGGAACACCAAAAACGTCACTAGCATGAAAAGTATGTTTCAAGGGTGTTCTGACTTAACTAAACTTGACTTAAGTGGCTTTAATACTGGTAATGTTACAGATATGTCGGGAATGTTTGCAAAATTCGCTCATTTAGATCAGCTAAATTTCAGCCACTTTGATACTAGTAAAGTTAAAGATATGGAAAAAATGTTCGCCCACAATCCGACGGTTGCTAGTTTGGATTTAAGTAGTTTTGATACCAGTAGCGTTACTAATATGATCTCGCTGTTTTCTGGAGACAGCTCTTTGGCCGAACTCAATTTAACGGGCTGGAACACCAAGAATGTACGCTGGATGAATTCAATGTTCAATGGCGCCAGCAGTCTAAAAGACATTGACTTGAGACACTTTAATACTACCAACGTTACTGATATGCTTAGAATGTTTAAGGGCGCAAAAAGTCTTGAGCAGCTTGACCTGCATACTTGGGATACACGCCAAGTTACCAGAGCTAGCCAAATGTTTATGGACTGTGATAATCTTGTTTTTGTTGATCTACGTGGCTGGCGGTTACCAAAAATGTATGATTCAACGGAAATGTTTGCTAATGATCAAAAGCTCGCTGGAGTTGATTTAAGCCATTTTAATATCCATAATAGTCAGATTTTGAAAAATGCTGGTAATTCAAAAGGCTTTGTTGTCAAGCTCGGGCATTATCGCATACGTAAGAGTTCAGGAGTAGGTCAAGGATTTAAACATATTCAAGCTGTTGGCAAAGGTACAATTACTAAGCCTAAGGGCAAAAAGTATACTGTAAAGCAGCTACTTAAACTGTATAACCATTCGGCTAAAAAGAGCCCTAAAGAAACTTATGTCATGTATAATGGCAAAAAGCCCCAGCTGCCTGAAGGGTTCAAGCTTAAATAGATAAGACAAAAAAGGCTAGTTCGTTTTTTAATTACGAATTAGTCTTTTTGTTTATGTTAAAAAATTAATCACCCGGCGGAGTAGACATAGTTGTCAGCTGCTTTTTAGCGGTTTTAACATACCAGACAGCCTCATCTACCTGTGTGACAGTTGCCTTATCAGACCTTAACATAGCAGAAGCGTTTCTTAAGGCACAATCATAATTAGACATAAGATCATGATAAGCGCTATTTTGTGCTAGATCTTTTCCTTCATTAAAAAGTGTGAGCAGTTCCTGTTTGTCAGCTCCTGTCGCAATCTTTTGCCCATTTTCAGCCTGCGCAATTGTATTCAGGGCTTTAAGCTTTAACCCGCTGATGTATCTCACATCGTTCACCTTAATAAAGTTATTGCCATAGATTAGTGCTTGCTTTTTTGCAGGGTAAGTTGGCTCTGAATTTGGCACCGGGTTTGGTTGGTTGGCATCAATCACACTAGCGTCACTGTAATTTAAACAATGATAAAACAGTTCCGCCTTATTTTCCTCGGGTACCCAGAGATACATTAAGCCATCAACTTTCAGATTACTGTATTGTGGCTTTATAATGCGTTTACCAATTGTCTTGCCAGCTGTGTCATAAAGTTCAGCGCTGTTGTCTGTCACTGGCGTAACGTAAGTATAAACTAAGTCGCGATAGTCAATGATAGGCAAATTCTTTTTCAATTTAACATCGTTCTCATCAACATATTCATCCGGATAGTCGTGCAGTCTGTAAAGATAACCCTCAAAGCCATCATTTTGGTAAGGAATAACAGTTAAATCAAGTTTAATTTTCTGTCCTTTTTTCAGTTTACGTTTAACGGCAGAATAATTTACCGTTATGCTGGCGGTGTTCTTAAGAACAGTCGCTGACGAAACACCGTTGTAGCGAGCAATGTGACCATTAATGTAGCCGACGTTAGCTGCTTTAATGTAACTATTATGTCCTAAAGAGTAAAAATATTTTCCTTTTATTTTGTGGGTAGATACGTATTTAGGCTGGAAGTACCTTGCGACATCCTTAAGGTAGTAAAAATATTTGGGTGTTTTAGTAGCAGTCTTAGCTTTTCCTTGGTACTTAACAACTGTATTAGCTCTTAGTTTCTTTCCCGTTGTTTTGCCAGTCTTGGTGTAAATCAGTGCATCGTGTTTGATAGTCAATTTACCTTGTGTGATATTGCGCCCATTGACTTTTAAAACATTAGCACTATTAATGTAATAGTTATGCCCTAAGTAGTAAAATTTTTGTCCGTTAATTTTTTTAGTGCCGTAGTAGGGATAACTGGTTCTACTGTCATCATCATAAACTATCATTTCTGTAGTTAAATAGCCTTTGGGATCAGCGCTAAAGCCGTTAGGAATGTTATAGCTATGTGTACCCCGATTTTGCTTCAATTTTATTTTATGGCCTGACGGGTTGTAAACATAATCGCTCTCAAGCAGCGTGACTTTTCCTTTGATTTTCTGAGCTGCTTCTACTGTTTGGGGGTTAGCGGTATATGGCAAAAATAGAGTGGTGGATAGGGCCAGGGCTGTTAAGCCAATGCCAACTTTCTTGAAAAATTTCATTTTATGACCTCACAAAAAATCTCTTAAGTTAATATCATTGTACCCTAAACTGATATTTAAAATGGTTTTATTATATAAATTACCTAAACTTTTGCGTGGCTTTCAATATTTTCGCGTGATTTAGTTAGTTTTCAAATTAAGCAATAAAAATAGAGTTAAACCACTCTTATTTGGTGGACTAACTCCATTTTTTTAATTTAACTCCATTCAGCGAAGTTTAAAGTACTTAATTGAATTTTGGTTGTGTCAAGTAGCCAAATTGTCTGTTTTACTTGTGCAATCGTTGCTTTTGGAGATTGTAAAATAGAAGAAGCAATCATCAAAGCATTATTATAATTGCTTACTGCACTTTGTTGCTCACACTTAACATTCTTGTTATTCTTATTTTCCTCAAATTTTCTTTGCAATTCTTGCTTATCCTTATTTGTTGCTACTTTCTGATCGTTCTCAGCATCTTTAGCAGTATTGAGAGGAGTAAGTTTAATTCCGCTTGCAAAAGTAACTTCACTAGCTTTGACGAAGCTGTTAGTATAACGCATCTTATCTTCTGTCGATTCAATTAGTTTATTGTTTTTATCAAACTCTGGTTTTTTAAGGTCAGTGCCGTCGTTATTAACAAAATAGCTTCTGTCTATTCTGTAGGTTAAAAAGTGATAAAACAGTTCTGCTTTGTTTTCGCTAGGTACCCATAAGTAATAAAGACCATCAACGGTCAAGAGGTTTTGCTCACGGTTCCTGTAACTGATACCTGTTGGAGTACCGTCAAAATTATAGAATTTAGTATTTGTCGTAGTATTAGGCCTTACATAGGTGAATGTAAGTTCATCGTAACTTGATGTTGGCAAATAGTTTCTCAATTTAATGTAACTTTGACCAATATATTCGTTAGGATAATCGTGCAGGCGATAGATATAGCCTTCAAAATCTTCTGCCCAAGGCGCAACCGCTAAATCAACTTTGATTTTTTGACCCTTTTTTAGAACGTGCTTAGTAGAATCATTGGCTAATGTTTGAGTTGACGTCTTTTTGAGAACAGTAGCATAAGTAACGCCATTATACATAAGAGGATACCCATCTATGCTATCAACGTTATTTGCGCTAATATAACGATTTTTCCCTATTGCATAACAGTCTTTACCATTAACTGTTTCTGTCGGCAAATAATAAAAGGTTGCCTTTTGCTCAGAAACGTTAAATTTTTCAAAGTAATATTTTTGCTTGGATTGAGTTTGCTTAACCTGCCCCTGATAGTTAACGACAGATTTGACTGGTAGAGTTTCGCCTTTTAGTTTACCGGTTTTAGTATAGATTGCAGATCTGTGATTCAAAACCAGCTTACCGGTCTTAGAGCTTTTGCCGTTAACGTTATTGACATCACCGTCATTAATATATTCTCCTTGACCAATTTTATAGTATTTTTGCCCATTAATCATTATTGTGCCGTAATAATCTAAGGAGTCGACATCAAAAGAGGAAACATAGCAGAAACCATTAACATCTACTTCAATTACAGAATAATTCCCGTTTTTTCTTGCTTTAAGTCTTTGACCATATTGATTATATACGGGTGCGTCATTAACTAAAGTAATTCTGTTTTTAGCTAGTTTTTTTGTTTTTGGCGCAGCTTGGACTATTTGAACATGATTTAGACTTGGCAGAAGTGGACTAATTGTTAATACTGCTGCGGCTATACCAAGACCAATTTTCTTAAAAATTCATATTTTCACCTCATTATATGTGATGTTGTACCCAATATAATTATAACGTGGACTAGTTAATAAAGTTAGAGCAAACGAATGTTCTTTTATTTTTGCTAGCGGACAAATACTTGTATAATTAGGGTAAGTAAGTGTTTAGATGTAAATAAAGAAGATGTAATAATGAAGCAAGAATCATTGTTTGCAAATAATGGTGAAAATGAGCCATTAGCTAACCGTGTACGTCCCCAAAATCTAGATCAATTTGTAGGACAGGAACAACTTTTGGGACCAGGAAAAATATTGCGGGAAATTATTGATAATAATCAAGTTTCTTCAATGATTTTTTGGGGTCCACCGGGAGTTGGGAAAACAACTTTAGCAGAAATTATTGCTAGGCAAAGTCAGGCCAGCTTTTTCAATTTTAGTGCGGTTGATAACAGTATTACCAAGATTCGTAAAATTATGAAGCAAGCTGAGCAAGAACACGAAATGGGACAAAAGACACTAGTCTTTGTTGATGAGATTCATCGCTTTAATAAAGCACAACAAGATGCATTTTTACCCTACGTTGAGCGTGGCAGTATCACTTTAATTGGAGCTACTACTGAAAATCCTTCGTTTGAAGTCAACTCGGCTTTGCTATCACGCTGTAAAGTGTTTGTTTTAAAGCCTCTAGAAGTTGCTGACATTATTAAGCTATTGAAAAATGCGCTGGCCAATCCTAATGGTTTTGGCAAGCTGTCAGTTAAAATTAGCGACCAAGAAGTTAAAGCAATTGCCAAGTTTGCTAACGGTGACGCGAGAACAGCATTGAACACGCTGGAAATGGCGGTTTTAAACGGTCATAAAACTGGCAATACGGTCAGTGTAACCATGGATAGCTTGTCGCAGTTAATCACGCAAAAGTCAGTCTTGTATGATAAAGACGGTGAGGAGCACTACAACATCATTTCAGCGCTTCACAAGTCGATGCGTAACAGCGATGTAGATGCGGCAATTTATTGGCTGTCGCGGATGCTTGAAGGTGGAGAAGATCCACTATATATTGCTCGCAGATTGGTGCGCTTTGCCAGTGAAGATATTGGCTTGGCGGATACTAATGCATTAAATGTAGCTATCAATGTTTTTCAGGCTTGTCAGTTTTTAGGGATGCCTGAATGTGATGTGCATTTGACTGAAGCAGTGATTTATCTGGCACTTGCTCCAAAGTCAAATGCGGTTTATAAAGCTAGATTAGCTGCTGAAGATGATGTCAAAAAGACGATTGATGAACCAGTGCCATTACAGATTCGCAATGCACCAACCAAGTTAATGAAGGACCTAGGTTATGGCAAAGATTACCAACTGGCTCATTATGCTAAAGACAAGTTAACGACAATGAAAACTATGCCGCCGAGTTTAGAAGGTCATGAATATTATTTGCCAACTTCGCAAGGTCATGAAGACCGCTTTAAAAAGAGGCTGGAGCAGATTAAAGAATGGCACAGAGAAAACGATGATTAGGGCGAAGCTAAGAGGGTATATAAAAAGGTATTAGATCAGGAATCTAATACCTTTTTTGTTACAACTAATAACATTTATACTTTTAATTAGTGGATATTTATAGGTTCTTCAGTAGGTTTACCCGGAAGTTTCTTAATATTTATCAGCTTTTTCTTTAGCTTGGAATGATACAAGTAAGAGCCATTATTTGATAAAAAGACGACGCCGGACTCTTTGCCATCTGTATCTTTTAAGGTGAAAGTGCTGTTACTTACACGTTTATAAGTACCTCTTTCAAATTTATGCCCGTCTATGTATATGGCATATTTGGGTTTCGTGCCACACGAAATTTCTACATGAGGATTTAAAGCATTTCCTGGCGTTGCAGTATTAGTAAAACCACCATAAATGGTAGGCGGTTTTCTAGTGGTATAGAGCAAAAAGCCTAATGTTACGATAAGTAAAAGTGCGAGAACGCAGGTGCTGATTTTGTAGCCGTTTTTCTTCATGAATTTTTCTCCTGTTGATAAGGTAAAAGAAACTGGTTTAACCAGCTAATATAAAAGATGGGTTCTATTATCTATATATAATAATAGAAATAGATTTTTGTCAAACGTAATTAAGCAAGATATAGAGCCGTGATAATGTAATTATTTATAAATAAGGCAGTTTGTATAGCTTATATAAAGTTGAAAGTTTTAATTGTAGAATGGGAACGTACCAGCATAAAACTGCTCAATTATTGTTTGATGTTGTTGGTTGAAAATTGGTGGCAGCTCAGTGGATTTAAAGTACTTTAAGTCCAAGGTTTCAGAGCTCAGTTCTTGTGTAACTTCGCGTGCTTTTTCTACGACAAAACTAATGACAACAGCTTGAGCAATGTCACCGTTAGGGTAGTGTTGAATTTGATTGGTAGAAATACCAAGAAGAGTTTTGACTGTAACTTCTAGTCCGGTTTCTTCGCGAAATTCACGTTTGCAGGCATCTTCAGCCGATTCGCCAAACTCTAAAGCTCCACCTGGTAAACCCCAGCAATTAAAATCACTACGTTTTTGCAATAATATTTCATTGTTAGAATTGACTAACACGCCACCTGCAAAAGCTAAGATGACAGGGTCATGTCCTACTTTTTGTCTTAGTTCTTTGATATAGTCTTTAGTCATTTTGACCTCCAAAACATGCTATGATGATGTTTACCAAAGTATAACTAAAAAAATGCTCCATTTTTTTGGAACATCTTTTTATTTAAAGTTAGTTGTTTTGAAAATTACTCAAGAACTTCGCTGTTTTCTCATTTTGTGGATGATTGAATAGTTGGTCTGGTTTACCTTGCTCGGCAATTACCCCGTCACTGATGAAAAACATTTGATCAGAAATTTCTTTAGCAAATGCCATTTCGTGCGTTACGATAATCATCGTTAAACCGGTTGTTGCCAAGTTTTTCATAACGCTTAAAACTTCACCGACCATTTCAGGATCAAGAGCACTTGTGGGCTCATCGAATAATAAAATTTCCGGATCCATCGAAATAGCACGAGCAATGGCAACACGTTGCTGTTGTCCACCAGAAAGTTGACTTGGGCGGGCGTTGATGTATTGTTCCATTCCAACTTTTTCTAAGTTGGCAAGGGCGACTTTACGTGCTTCGTCCTTGGAACGTTTTAAGACGAGCTCTTGGCCAACCATGCAATTAGCTAAAACATTTTTGTTTTCGAAAAGATCGAATTGTTGGAAAACCATCCCAACTTTAGCACGGTAAATATTACGATTATAGTTTTGCTCAAGGACGTTTTCACCGTGGAAGTGAATTTCACCAGCTGTGGGCTCTTCCAGTAAATTAATGCAGCGTAAAGTGGTTGATTTACCACCACCTGACGGGCCAATAATAGTTGCGATTTCGCCTTTTTTAATATCAAGTGAAATATCGCGTAACACCTGGTGTTGTCCAAAAGTTTTTTGCAAATGCTGTAAGCTTAAAATAGTTTCATTTGATTCAGTCATTATTTTTTGGCCTCCATATCCTGAGTTGTGCCTACTTGAACTTGATTAGCCATTAAGTTGTAGTTTTTGTTTCCTTGCAAGTGCTTTTCAATCAGATTAAAGATTCTGGTAATTGTAAAGGTTAAAATCAGGTAGATAGCTGAAATTGTCAGGTAAGTTGGGAAGAACTTAAAGGTCTGACTGGCAATTGTTGTACCGACAAAGAAAAGTTCAGAGACTGAAATGATACTCAAAACAGAAGTGTCCTTGATATTAACGATGAACTCGTTAGTAATTGAAGGTAAACAGTTCTTAATAGCTTGAGGCAAAATAATATGCCACATTCTTTGGTTATGGGTCATTCCTAGTGCGCTGGCAGCTTCAAATTGTCCTTCTGGAGTGGAAATAATTCCACCACGAATAATTTCTGCTAAGTATGCGCCTGTGTTAATAGAAACAATTACTAGTGCAGCAAGTGTACGATCGATATTGATGTGCCAGAATTGAGCAATTCCATAATAAATTACGGCTGCTTGTACCATCATTGGGGTACCGCGGAAAACTTCAATATAAACGGATAGGAGCCAGTTAATAAACTTCGAAAACCATCTTTTACCTCTGCTAGTTGGGGTAGGGATAGTCCTAATAATACCAACGAAAAGACCGATGAAGAAACCGGCAATCGTACCAACTGAAGCAAGAAGAAGGGTCATACCAATACCACTTAAAATCATGCCCCCAAATTGTTTCCAAACACTGACGAGCCAAGGATCTTGTTTGCCTTTCTTGCTAGTTTCATCAGTTTTTGGTTGTTGTGAAATGGCGGTAGTCATTAGCTTGGTTCTTTCAGAATTTGGAATAGTGGCTAAGACTTGGTTAACTTGCTTGAGTAAATCTTTGTTTGGCTTGGCGATTCCGATTGCAGTAGTTGAATCCTCTTTAGAAATGCGGAAGCCGGCCATTTTACTAATTGGAATTGCCTTGATGTCAGGGTCAACCATTTTAAATGAGGTTGATTCGGTATCTTCGGCAATATAGCCATCAATGGTACCAGAAATTAAGCTTTGACGCATTGCAGCAAAGTCACGCATTGCGGGTTGTCTCTTGGCACCTTTAAGTTGCTTAATTAGTGCATAGTGCGAAGTACCTTGCTGAGCGGTTAACTTAGCACCTTTAAAATCGTTTAACGTTTTAGCGTTGGCGTATTTACTGTTGACTTTTGTAATAACAACAAAAGTACTGTTTCGATATGGTTTAGTAAAATTAATCGCTTTTGCACGCTCAGCAGTTGGACTCATTCCGGCAATAATCAGGTCAGCTTTGCCACTGGTTAAAGCTGGAAGTAAACCATCCCACTCAGTCTTAACTACAACAACCTTACGATGCAATTGTTTACCAATTATTTTTGCAATTTTAACATCATAGCCGTTGGCATATGTGCGTGAGCCTTCAATTGGCACCGCACCATTTTTGTCTGTAGTTTGAGTCCAATTATATGGTTGGTAGTTGGCCTCCATTGCTACCTTTAGTTCACCATCATCTTTTTTGGCATTAACTTGTGTAATACCAAAATTGCTTGTAATGATGAAACTAAGAATCACCGTGATTAGAGCGGTAATCCACTTATTTCTTGACTTCATTTTGAAAACCTCCGAGAAATCTGTTTCAAATAAAGCCAATACAATAAAAAGCGTAAATAAAAACCTCGCTGTTTACAAAACAACGAGGTTATAATTGATCATATTTTAGACAAATCATATAGCGCTCCCCAGTATTAACTAGGACAGTCTGCAAGATCTTCTCCTGCAGCCCAACAAAAGCATTAAAACGAATAGCACTTTTGTTTCGGCGATAACTCTTACACTAATCTTCATTGTGTTCGTTCACTCAGATTAGTTTCGTAATTACCGCAACCTCTATTGCATTGGAAATTATTTAACTTAATCAACAGGATAGGCTAAAAAGGTTAACTTGTCAACAGCTATAAATCAAATGTGTACTCTTACCAGTTTTTATATTTAAAATTAGCACTTATTGCCAGCCATTATTAGAACGATAATCATTTTTCTTCATTCGCGAAACATATGGATTGCCGGCAACAAAAAAACGTAATGGTTTATTTGCCCATTCCAATTCAGATTGGTTGACACCGATGCGGGCACTCTTAGCAATTTCTTGCGGTCTTTTTTGATGTTGATCATTTAAGTCGATTGCAAAGGGTGAATCACTTAAAAAATGTAGATCCCAATTTTTATCATGAATGCCAAAAGCCTGCATCATTTTAGCGGGGCCGTTTGTTAATAAAACTCCGTCTTTGCCTGAGCGATTACTAATCATTTGTTCAATTCCCCAGGCAGGTTCAATTGCTCTGATTAAGACACCTTGTGGTTCATCTTTTGCTTGAGTTGCAACATCGAAAAAGAAGTATTGTCGTTGAGCATAAATATAGATTGTTCCGCCGCGGCCATAAAGACCTTCGTTTGCAGGACTACGATGACCACCATAAGAATGTGCCGCACGATCCTTTTTTCCTAAGTATGCTTCTGCTTCGACAATGTAACCGCCGAGAGTGCGCTTGCCATCGTTGTAAGTTAATGGTCGACCAAGTAGATCGGCACCAATTTCTTCAGTTGAGTGGTTAGTAAAGTAAGTTGAATAATCCATTTTTCCCTTGAGTAGTACACTAGATTTAACAAAGAGGTGAATAAAGTGAATCAGATAAAATTAGTTCGAATTTATGAAAAAGAGCAACCTGCGGGGTACCGCATTTTAGTGGATCGATTATGGCCACGAGGTATAAGCAAGACAGATGCCAGACTTGATGTTTGGGCTAAGGAACTTGCACCCAGTAAAGAGCTTCGCAAGTGGTTTAATCATGATGATAATAAATTTATGCAATTTAAGCAAAGGTATCTAGCAGAACTTGAAGCAAATTCAGCCATGGTCGAGTTTGTGTCTCTAGTGAAACAGCAGTTGCAGAAACAAGACGTGTTGTTTTTATACGGTGCTAAAAATAAAGAGCATAACCAGGCGGTTGTGCTCAAAGAAAAAATTATTTCTCAATTATAGTTAACGACCATGCTTTTTAAGCCGTAAAAAGTGAAACGCAATTGTGATAATTAAGACACCAAAAACAATGATCGCAAAAACAGTGTTTGGTAATTCATAGTGAAGTGGTGGTAATGAAACAAGCAATTTTAATGCTATAATTGCAATCAGGACGTAGGCCATTGGCTGCAGTTCAGGAATAATATCCATTAATTTGATAATTATTTCGGCGACGCCTCGCATACATAAAATTCCAATCATGCCACCAATTAAAACAACAACTGGATTACTCGAGACAGCTAGTGCGGCCAAAACAGAATCAATTGAAAAGACGATATCCATTGCTTCAATTGAAATAACTGTTCGCCAGAAGAGTGATAAAAAGTGTTTGCCCTTTTTGGGTGAATGTTGTGCAATTTTTTCGCCTTCGGCTTTTTCTTCAGCTTGCGCTTTTTGCGGATGACGCTGATCGTAGAAAAACTTAAAGGCTAGGTAAAACAGGTATAAACTACCCGCTAACTTAATTTCCCAAAAGTTAATTAGGTAAGTGCCAATTCCGATTACAATAAAGCGAAAAATATAGGCTCCCCACATACCATAGAATAGCGATTTTTCTTGCTCTTTCTTGGTGGGTAATACCTTAGTCTGTGCGGCTAAAACAACTGCATTATCAACTGAAAGCAGACATTCCATTAAAATAAGTGTCAGAATGATTAGCCAGTCCTTGCCACTGGTTAAAACATGCAGCCAATTGCTAGCACTAAAAAATGGAGCATACATTTTAATAATTGACATTTAAAAAACTCTTTTCTAAGTGCTCAAACTGAATAAATAATCAGTTCGCGCATTAAACAATTGCTAGTATTTTACCACAAGGCAAGAGATGTGCTCCTAATAAGTGAAATAAATTATAGACTTAGATTTGCTGGAAAACATCCAGTGCATCACCGATGATGGTGGAAATGCCTGCAGCAGGAATAGCCGTTTTATTGATTGCCCAAACCTTTGCGTCCGGCTGACGGTAAGAAAGAAGCTGAGCGAAAGGATAGACTACAAAGCTGGTGCCGCAAATTATTATTAGATCTGACATGCTCATAGCATTAATTGACTTAGAAAGGTTTGATTGGTCGATTTGCTCACCGTATAAGACAATACCGGGACGAATGATGCCGCCACAATTTTTATGGCGGAAAGAGTTAGCATATTCTTGATATGAAACAGGCTGACGACATTTTGTACAGTAAATATCATATAAACTACCATGAAATTCTGTTACATGGTGATTATTTGCCTTATGGTCAAGGTGATCAACATTTTGTGTGATTAGGTCGCCTTTTTCATTACAAAGTTCCGCAATTTTTTGATGAATTTTATTAGGTTGGGCATCAGGAAAATACATATTATTCATGACAAACTGATAGAAAAATTCAGGTCGCTGATAGAGTGTTTCCTCACTTAAAATGGTCTCAGGGCTTTCATTAACTCCATCATAAATCCCGTTTTTTGAGCGGTAGTCGGGAATACCTGAGTGGGTAGAAACACCAGCACCTGTTAAAAAAGTAATGTGTTGTGCCTGATTAAGATCATCTTTAAGTTCTGTTATTTGGGTTGAATCAATCATGGTTATGTCCTTTCTAAAAATGTGTTCCCATCTACTATACTGCTTTTAGCTGCGAAGATTAACTTTTTAGTGAACAAAAACTTAGGGGAAATTGACTATACACTTATCGGTTAATTAATATTTTGTAATTTATTTGTAATTAATAAGTGGTTAATATTGAAATGTTTTTGTAATAAATGTAAAATAAAATTATGTAATTTATTATTTAATTTTAATTTGGGGAACAAAAAATGAAACATAAATTTTTGAAAAGCCTTCTATGTTCAGTAGCCGTTTTCTCTTCTTTTACAATATTGGGTCATTCAATTGAAGTAAAAGCAGCTAGTGTGGAGCAGTCAGCCGAAACTAATCAGGTCAAAGAACCAGATATAACTTATGTGCCTGCAGGACGTTTGGCAAAAGATGGTTATGTGTTTGTACTTTCACCAAAGGCCATTGTATATCCTGAATGCCCTAATTCTTCTAAGTATGATGTTCAACCATACAATAAGGATTGGGTTGAAAAAATGGCAGAAAAGAAGACTAAGTTCAAGATTACAGAATTTGGTTTGGGAAAGGTAGAAATTATGGGCCACCTTGTTGACCAAAGTGGGAAGCAGCAAGGCTGGATTAGCTTAGTTAATGGAAACTTCTATCACGTAGATGCTAAGAAAAAAGCTTTAAAGAAATTGATTAAGGCTGAAACAAAGGCTATGTATCAAAAATCTGACGTAAAAAAGGTTTCATTGAAACAGGCTGAAGCGGAGGCCAAGAAACTTCATGGTCATAACAGAAAAATTGCTCTGAAATCAATTAAGGAGTTAAAAGCCTGGCTTAATTACGATGGCGATTATCCGTACACTTATCTTCCCGCACTAACAATTGATAAATAGGCTAGAAGCTGAATCTATTAGTGCAATTTTTAAAGCACGTAACTTCAGTTCGGTTATTAATTTAAGACATAGTAAAAGCCCCTAGGTGGAATTTTCCAAGCTAGGGGCTTTTCTTTTTTACTATTTAATTATAGAAGTTGAATATGATGTTCTTCACACTCTTTGAGCATTTCGCTTGGCCAAACACTTGCCTGAACCTCACCAATATGGGCTTTACCAAGTAAGAGCATACATAAACGAGATTGACCAATTCCGCCACCAATGGTGTAAGGTAATTCACCTTTAAGTAGTTGACGATGGAAAGGCAATTTTTCGCGGTCAAGGCAGTCAGCTTTTTCCAGTTGTTCGTGGAGACTTTCAGGACTGACTCTGATGCCCATTGAAGAAACTTCAAGTTTTTGACCTAGAGGCTCATACCAGAAAATCAAATCACCGTTTAATGCCCAGTCATCGTAGTCAGGAGCACGGCCATCGTGTGGTTGACCACTGCGCTTTAACTTATCACCGATTTTCATAATGAAAACAGCTTTTTCTTTTTTCGCAATCTTGTCTTCGCGTTCCTCAGGACTTAAGTCTGGCCAAGCATCTTCAAGTTCTTGCGTAGTAACAAAGTGAACATCTTCTGGGAGTCGGTAGGTAGAAGCAGGATAGCGTTCGGCACATTCAGTTTCTACTTGCTTAATTGCTGAAAAGATTTTTCTAACCGTTTCTTTTAATGTGTCTTCGGTCCGTTCTTCTTTGGCGATGATCTTTTCCCAATCCCACTGGTCAACGTAAATTGAGTGGAAGTTGTCCAAATCTTCATCGCGACGGATAGCGTTCATGTTGGTAAAAAGACCTTCATGAATACCAAAACCGTATTTCTTTAACGCCATGCGCTTCCATTTGGCAAGTGAATGGACAATTTCAACTGTATCATCTTTAGGTAGATCTTTTGCATCAAAGGCAACGGGTCGTTCAACCCCGTTTAAGTTATCGTTCAATCCGGTATCTTTCTCAACAAAAAGCGGTGCCGACATTCTTTGTAAATGTAATTTTTGCCCTAAGACTTCTTGGAATCGTTCGCGGATGAAGACAATTGCGGCTTCTGTATCACGAATAGTTAGAGTTGGTTGGTATTTTTCTGGCAAAATTAAGGACATGGTGTTTACCTCCAAAAAATATTAAAGCAAAGAAAAAGCCCTTCGCCTTATTCTAATAGAACAAGGACGAAAGGCTTTTTTCCGCGGTACCACCTAGATTGTCCGAAATTCGGACCAACTCATGAAGCACAATCATGCTTCACCAGCGTGGTAACGTACTGGAGACGGCGCCACCTACTTTGTAATCATTTCAGTGTGCAGCTCAAAGTGTTTTTCGATAATTCAGGGTCTGCTAGTTTCGCACTATCACTAGTTCACTTAAAGAGATAAATTATTTACTCGTCTTTTTCATCGCATTTAATTTAATATTATTTAACAATTATTTTAATTAAAATGCAAGTAAAAATTAATTTTATTTCAAAAATTGTTTTAGCAAACCAAAAAGCCGTGTTCTGTTATAATGGGTAAGTATATTTACTGAGAGGAATTTTTATGGCAAGTTTTTATCTTATTATGGATGCCATACTGCTTGGTTATACTTGTTATAGCTGGTATTGGCAGGCCAACATTAACTTGAGAGGACATTACCGTTCCTCTTCAATCATCTGGGCGATAATTTTCATTTGGATTGGTTTTGCTTGGCAGCTGCTTGAAAAAGGCGATCCGGGAATAGCCATCTTTTTAGCCATCATTTTATTGATGAGCATCATTGATGGTTTCACTGGTTTTGCTTCTAAAAGAGTAGTAGTTTCCGGTTACTTTCGTCGCACGGTGCCATATTCAGAAATAGCTTTGGTAACTTTAATCAAAGTGCCCAACCCAAAGAAGAATGCTGTTATTTGCATAATTACAACCCAGAAAAATCGGCAATATTATTTACAGTTTTCTACTGGTGTAGCACAGATTGTTGAAACAATTAAAAGCTACGCACATAACAGTATTAGAATTGAAATTCAAGATATTCTATAAATGTGTTAAACGCAAGTTAAAACCCAATTCCTAATGTAAAGGAATTGGGTTTTTCTTTGTTTATAAAATAGGTGATAGCATTCTTGAAAAACTTTGCAAAGTCCGCAACCAGCGTCCTTGCTGTTCAATCATTTCTGGAGTAAGCAAAGTAGAGTCTTGCATATCCTGCTCGAATGATTTTGCTACTTCTTCAGTGAAATTCTTATCATAAAAAACAGCTACGTCTTCAAAGTTCAGGTCGTAGGAACGATAGTCCTGATTCATTGAGCCAACTGTTGAAAAATCATCATCTACAACAATCGTTTTGGCATGAATAAAGCCCTTGTCATAAATATAAATTTTAACGCCATAGCGTGAAAGCTCGTTTGCATACCACTGCGTTGCTCGATAAATGAAGGGATGATCTGGCTTGCATGGAATCATGATGCGCAAGTCAACTCCTGACATGGCAATTGTTTGCAAAGTAGCAAACATCGCGTCATCTGGAATTAAGTAAGGTGTTTGGAGCCACAGGCGTTTTTTCGCCTGGAACATTAGTTTAATGATCCCGTTACGCATATTGGCGTTATCACGATCGGGACCGTCAGAAATAATTTGGGTCGCTACATCACCAGGATGAATCTCATTTTCATCTAAATCAGGGAAGAGCAGTGTGTTAAAGGTGATCAATTGGGCTTCATCTTGAATTGAGGCATTCCAATCCATAACAAAACGCTCTTGCAAAAGTAATGATGCGGAACCAACAATACGAACTTGGCTATCACGCCAGTAGCCAAATTTCTTTTTGCGGCCAAGGTATTGGTCACCAACATTAAAGCCACCGGTCCATGAAGTCTTTCCGTCGACAATCACAATTTTACGGTGCAAATGATAGTTAATTCGATACCGTGTAATCATGTTTCTAGAAGTGATAAATGGAAGAACCTCACCACCGGCTTTATTTAATTGATCGAACCAAGCCTTAGTGGCACCGAGAGAGCCCCATGCATCGTAAAGTAACTTTACTTTAACGCCTTCTTTGGCTTTTTTAATCAATAAATCAAGCATTTTATTGCCGATCTCATCATTGTAAAAAGTGTAGAACTCAACGTTGATCGTTTGTTGAGCATTTTCAATATCATTTATCATGTCATGAAACATTTGCTCGCCGTCAGTGTATAGCTTGACGTGATTGTTTTTACTTAATGGTGATTCACTGTTGCGGTCGAAAAAGTGCACAACCATCTTGGCTTTGTTAGAGGTGTCAGAAGCACTGATTTTTTTCGGTGCTTTGGTAATAGATTTCTGCACATTACGCAAACCAATATGGTGTTGTTTGTTGATAGCAAAAATATTTTCCTGTGAAATTCCGCGGCCAAAGAAGCCGTAAAGTGTAATTCCAATCACAGGAAATACTAGTAAAATAATCAGCCAAGCCCATGTGGTAGAAACTGAGCGTCGTCGATGAAAGACAATGTAAAAAGCTAATATTGTATTAGTAATAATAATAATGTAAAAAATGTCGCGGAGCAGGGTCACGTGAATCCTCCAAAAAATTAATCTTTTAGTCCAATAAATTTATCTATGATGTTGATTACAAGTGGATTATCATGCATCCAGCTATGTTCGGCGTACTTTTTCCCACGAATTTCAACTTCATGGTAAGATTTAACGTTAGGAGCCAGAATATAACGGATGCTCTTGGCGGAAATCACAGAAATAAACTTATCGCTGTTAGTATTATCAAGTACATTACCATAAATATTCAAGACGGAAATATTAGAATTGAAATGTTTTCGCCGAAGCATGAGGTAGAGGTAATGTAAATTCATGACAGTGGGTCGTCCGTTGCTGTTAAGCTCATTTACGTTAGGTATATCACCCATGTAAGTAACACCATCAAAAGGCCCGGCAATAAAAGCGCATTTGGCTAAGTGCGGGAAATTCTTTTTCCGGTATTTACGCATTTCCGTTCTGACAATACAGGGGCAGGCTAATGAATGCGCAACTGCTGAGTAGTGCGTAAAATGATATCTTTTAGCTAAAAAGGGTAAAATAAACCGTAAGTAATAGTCAATCGCATATACACCAACGATTCGCTGCCGAAAGACAACTTGAACAATTGGGTTTTTGTCGCCCGTCCAAGTTCCTTCAAGTTTGAAGTTACCCCATAAATCCGCTGTTACCTTGAGAAAATGAGGGTCTCCTTTATCTGCTAAGGCTTGTTTAACCATCATTTGAGTGGTGTAATCGCCACCGCGGAAGCCATGAAAGTAGATAATCGGAACTTGTTCAAATGATCCACGTTTATTCTCAACCGTGACGTTATCTTCAATCTTTCTTTTATGTAGACGCAAAAAAATCCGCAAAGGAGCAATTGTTGCCAAAATAGCCAAAGAGATCATATTGAATTTACTTGGCTCTTCTGCTAGATTGAGTTTGCGGTTTTTCTCTGCTTCTTCCTTATATTTTTTAGTATTGAAGAACATACATGCCACCTTAAAAAATTAAACTATCTATATTCTAACATTGCTAATCGCATTTTAGTGACTGAGGTACATATGAAATTTTATGCAGTAAAAAAAGGCCGCCAACCAGGTGTTTATCGCACCTGGGAAGCGGCCAAAGAACAAGTTGATGGCTATCCTAATGCCGAATATAAATCTTTTACCAAGGTAACTGACGCTACCGAGTATTTGGATTGGGATCAACCAACTATTGATCAGGTCTTTCAAAAAGATGAAGACTCGCTTAAACAAGCAATTGCCAAAATTCAGCAGGCTAGCCATGATGTTAAGCAAAAACAACCGGTCGCTGAACGTAAGCCTAAACAATTTAAGAGTTCGGTAAATACACAGCAAGATACGGAAGCATTTTTTGCGACAATTTACACGGACGGCGGGACCCGCAATACTGGCAACTTTAAGGGTGGTCACGTTAAGAAAACGGACAAAGCGGCTTGGGCTTACTTAATTGAGTGGGATGAAGCGGGCAAAAAATGCTCAACTTATGATTCAAATGGAGAGTTTGGCGCAACCAATAATAAAATGGAATTAACTGCACTAATTGAAGCTTTGAAAAAACTAATTGAATTAGGCTTTAATCAGAAACCACTATTATTTGTCCTTGATTCACAGTATGTCTTAAATCCAATCACAAAAGGCTGGCTTAAGGGCTGGAAAAAACGTGGCTGGAAGAAGAGCACGCCAGGCGAAATTGCTAACTTGGGATGCTGGCAAGAACTAGATCAACTACTAGATCAGTTTACCGACGCTCAATTTGAATGGACAAAAGGCCATGCAAATAATCGCGGTAATGAATTTGTAGACCACACTCTTAATCAGTTCATGGATCAAATGTAACTAAAAGTTAATAACAATTGCTCCACTAAAGAGATGGCTGAAGAAGTTGGTCACATTATCCCACATTCTCTCAAGCCAATTGCGATTTTCTTGTGTGTTAATTTTGTCAAAAATATTTTTGGCGTTTTTCTTAATATTCGCGGATACTGCACCTGCTTGTTCTTTGAATTTGTTGTCTTTTAACGCACCAGAATTACGGATTTCAATTAGAACATTAATAATTTGTTGTTTCTGGTTGTTGTTAATTGTGTCACCCAAATGGTTAATGTTGATTTGATTGTTGACGATATCACGAATTTGGCTATCGCTAATGTTGTTACCAACTTTACCCATTTCTTGCTTTGCTCCTGCAACTGCATTGTTCAATTGGGCATCAGAATAGCCGTCTTTATCTTTGTTTTCTTTAGTAATTTTGCTTAATGTGCCCATCTCATCTTGAGCGGCATTAACCTGACTTTGATTAAGATTTTCACCTGTTTTGCTGTAGGCAGCGTAAACGCCAGCAAGTGCCCCTGAACCATCAATTGGCACAGCACTAGTAACATAGATGTTAGCATCTGCAATTCCGGCGGTAACAGCTGCATTCTTGTATTGATTGGCTGTAATCGTGGTGATGTTATTTCTTCCTTGATAGTCAAGAATCCTTACATTAATACCACTACCTTGCGCTGTTTTTTGAATCATCGCACTGGACCAAACACCAGAATTGGTTGTAAAGTTGGAACCCGAAGGATTGAGGTATTTAACTAAGTCTGCCCCAGTAATGTTGATAGTTTGGTAGCTTGCCCCGTTTAGTGGATCGCTAAGAGTACTTAAAGTACCGTTGCGCTGGCTATTTGTAAGGGATGAACCAAGACAAACAACAGGTAGGTCATCAGCCTTAACTGTTTGTTGCGGTCTGACTAACCCAATAGTACTAAATAACAGTGTCGTAATTGTAGCGACAAGTGAGATTGTTTTTTTCATAAAAATAATCAACTCCTTTTATCGCTATTAATTATACTAAATGCTGCTTATAAAAGTTTAAAATCGAGTTTAAAGGCGGGTAGTTTACGATATTTTTAATATTTAAGATGGTATAATATAACTCGATAAAGGAGGGGTGCGATGATTCAGCAACCTGAATTAACTGTCATCATGCCAGTTTACAATGTTGAAAAATATTTGGCTCGTGCGCTTGATCATTTAGCTAAGCAAGACGATCCAAACTTCAAATTGTTAATTGTTAATGATGGCTCAACTGATAGCACAAGAAAAATTGCGGAACAATATCGTGATCAATTCCGCTATTTCAACATAATTAATAAACCTAATGGCGGTCTTTCGGATGCGCGTAATGTTGGGATTGAAAATGTCGATACACCATATTTCACTTTTCATGATGGCGATGATTGGGTCGATTCGGGCTACACAGCCTTTTTCGTTCGCGCTTTTCATGATCATCCTGATGCAGCAATGGTATCTTGTGGTTTTTGGTTAGATTACGAAAATAAAGAAGGGTCAATTCCGGCCACTAAGAAAAATGTTCATGGTATGAAGAATAAATTGCGTACATACCAGTTAGTAGGCAATCCCTTAGGTTCACTGATGGACAATCATTGTTTAGCTACACCAGTTAAGGGCTATACGTGGAATAAGGGTTATAAATTATCTGTAGTTAAACATAATCATTTGCATTTTATGAGCGATTTGGCCTTTATGGAGGACCAGATTTTTACTGTTCAATATCTTGCGCTAACCGACGGTTTTTATTGCGATAGCACGCCGCTATACCATTATTGGCAACGCAAGGATAGCATGGTTCACAAATTTAACTTGAAAATGATTCCTGATAACTTTAAGGCAAATTACTTCATCATTAGAACAATGATTCGTAGCTTGTGGCAAGAGCATAAAAAAGGAAAAGGCACTAAGCATGAGCTAATTGAGGCAAGTGAAAGGGATCAGCGATGAAAGAACTAGTCAATGGTAATGAACTTTATTACAGCAAGCTTGGTAAAGGCGAGCCACTTCTTCTTTTGCACGGTCATCACCTTGATGGCGGGATGTTTGATCAAATTATTGCGCCACTTGGCCTTTACTATACCGTCTATGTCCTCGACATGCGCGGGCACGGTTTAAGTGAGGGTGAAATTGCCAAGCATTATCAAACTGAAGTTGATGATGTCGCTGCTTTTATCAAGCAAGTTGACATTAGGGGCTGCTATTGTTTTGGCTTTGACGCTGGTGGTTTGGTCGCAATGATGCTCGCAAGCCAGGATCAAACTATTTTTAAGAAGTTAATGGTAGCTGGTGTTTTCGTCAATGGTAACGGGATTAAACCGTATCATTATTTAACAGAAGGCGTGATGCGCTTTTTAAAACGCAATCGTGATAGTGAAGTTGAATTGACCGAAAGTTTTATGTCAGTAGATAGCTTAAAAGCAATTTCAATTCCAACATATTGCGTTGTGGGCGAAAAAGACTGGGTTAAAGTTGAGCATGTTCGCTGGTATAGTCAAATTATCCCCCAGGGACAATTAATGATTATGCCACGCCAAAAGCATGAAAGTTATGCAGTTAGAAGTTTTAAACTGCTTAATTTAATGGAAGATTTTTTTAAATAGTTATCAATATATAAGGGCCGAAGATTTTTTTCGGCTTTTTGTTTGATTTTTGTCCTTTTCTGGGCATTAGTAGTTTTTTTTAGTTATAATAGGTCTTGCAAAGTTAGTATTTTTAATAAAGAGGTAGCTATGAATAAAGAAGAAATTCTTCAGTTGATGCACCCAATGAAGTTAATTGGGTTAAGTGGAAATCCGGCTTTAAATGAAAAGATTGCCACAATTTTAAAGAAGCCGTTAATCGAAACTGCTGTTCAGCATTTTAGCGATGGCGAAATTCAAGTTAATATCGGCGAAAGTGTCAGAGGTTGTGACGTTTTTGTTATCCAGTCAATTCAAGATCCAGTAAATGAAAACTTCATGGAACTTGAGATTGTGTTAGATGCTCTTCATCGCGCTTCTGCACACCGAATTAACGTGGTTATCCCTTACCTAGCATATTCACGTTCAGATACCAAAACACGTTCACGTGAACCAATTACAGCTAAGTTAATTGCTAATTTACTGCAAATAACAGGTATGGATCACTTGATTGTCTTGGATCTTCACGCTTCGCAAATTCAAGGCTTCTACAATGTGCCAGTTGATCACTTACACGCTATGCCACTTTTAGCGCAATACTTCCTTGACAATGGTATTGCAACTAAAGAAGAGGATGACATCGTTGTTGTTTCACCAGATCACTCAGGCGCAAAATTGGCACGTAATTTTGGTCAATTCTTTGATGCCCCAATTGCAATCGTTGATCAACGTCGTGCACGCTATGACGCTGATGTTCATGACATGATTGGTGATGTTAAGGGTAAAAAGTGTATTATTGTTGACGACTTGATTGATACTGGTTCAAGAATTTCTTCATCAACTAAGTCTGTTTTGGCAGCTGGTGCTAATAAGGTCTATGTTGCTGCAACTCATGCACTTCTTTCACAAGACGCACTAGAAACACTTAATGAGTTACCAATTGAGCAGATTGTTGTCACTGACACAATTAAGCATAATCACTATCCTGACCGGATGGTTCGTATTTCAGTTGACTTGCTGCTAGCGCGAGGAATTAACTATGTTTATAATGATCGTTCTATGCACTTATTAAGCGAGAGCGACTTGAAGTAATTTAACATTTTATACACTTTTTACTGTACGCATAAACCTTTGCGTAGCAATAATTGTGCTATTTTGATGTCTTTTTGTTTATTTATTTCATAACACTGATATAATAAGAACAAAATGTGTAAGAACGGAGAAACCATAAAATGGCACGACGTAAAAACTTCAAGAGAAGACGAATTATTTTAAGTAATACCTTCAATTTGATTAGGGAAAATGGAATGGATAATGTATCCTTCCAGATGATTGCAGAAAAATCTGGGATTTCCAAGTCGCTTCTTCAGTCCTACTATCCGCATAAAGCAAAATTAACTGATGATGTGGTTCGCAATATCCTTAATACGTTGGATGAGCAGGTTAAAAAGTTCAATCCTACTAAGGAAGGTAACATTTGTGCTCGTACCAAAGCGTTTATTTACACAGTTGCGATGCTCGGTATTTATGACAAGGGACTAAAGCGAATAATTTCGGAAGTTTTCAGTAGCAATGAAACGCTTGATAACTGGAGTAGTATGCTCAATAGCTGGGTAAAAGAAAACCAGATTTTTGACGAAGATCATTTCAATCTTAATGAAGTAGAATATGGTATTGCTTTTGTTGTAACTGGCGTTGGACGCCTCTATCATGATAGCAGTCGATTTAATCTTTCTGCAGAACAGTTGGCTGATTATGCTACTAGTTCATTGATGTATAGCTTTTTACATTGTAATCAAGAGCAAGTAGATAAAGCACTTGAAGCAGGTCATAAGATAATTAAGTCAATTGACATTAAGGCAATTCACAATGCAATTGATACAATGTTTGATGAAGATAAGGAGATCGTCTGTTAGAAAGGACATATATGACAAGCAGTGCGCAAACAGATTTGCGTAGAGTCACTCAGGAAGAAAAGCACCAATATCAAAAGGCTTTATCATTTATTATTTTATTAATTGTAACCTTGGTAATGGTCTCAGTGACTTTTCTCAATCCTTTTTTTATGAAAGGACAAATAAGGTCTGATAGCAATCAAGTTGTGGTTGTCAGACAAGTCAATAAGCACTTTAATACACTTGCAAAGGAAATTGGGGCGCGGCAAACTGATGACGCTAATTTATTAACAACTAAGCAGACACAACCAATTGCCGACCACATTATTGATTACACTTTAAAGCCTTGGTTTAAAGTAAACAAGCTAACTTTGGCTAATGATATTTTGCATGATATCAATTTAAATATTGACCAGGGCGCATCAAGCGATGCGCAACTAGTACAAGAAAAATTGAAAAAGCAAGGTAGTAATGCCCCATATGAAGTAATGGATGCATTCAGTTTGAACACCGTCACTGTTGGTGGAAATGTTGCATTTGGTCTTTTATTGTTAAATATTGTTTTAATGATAATGGCCGTAATTAGTCTGCGCTCATTATTCAATGAAATAAGAGCAGTTTTTACTAAAAAGATGCTGATACATGTTACGACT
Source organism: Lactobacillus sp. ESL0263 (assembly GCF_003692845.1). Taxonomy (NCBI): domain Bacteria; kingdom Bacillati; phylum Bacillota; class Bacilli; order Lactobacillales; family Lactobacillaceae; genus Lactobacillus; species Lactobacillus sp. ESL0263. Next base: position 64,952 of record NZ_REHL01000002.1, read on the forward strand.
GCATCAATTATGTGGGCAGGCTTTTGGCTAATACTGGTTGCAGGAATATTTGCCCTTATTCCAGTTATAATTAATGTTGAAGGTGTTGCAGTTTTAGGCTATTTACTTGAAATTGGCAGCAGTATTTTCCTTGATTTTGTGATTGTTGGCGTGCTTTTGTACGTTTTCAGTGCAATTCCTTGGAAGATTACTTCTCCTAATAATTAAGGCTTCAGCTATTTATACGTGATTGAAAAATGACCAAAGGAGTCAAACATGAAAATCTATTTTGCAAACGCACTGTTTTCTCAGGCAGAACTTAATTACAATGCACAACTCGCAGCTAAAATTAGACAATTAGATCAAACGATTGATTTATACTTACCTCAAGAAAACGACTCAATCAATGACAAGCAGGCTTACGCTGATTCCAAGATGATTGCCCAAGCCGACACAGAAAAATTGCTTGCCAGCGATTTGATGGTGGCAGTTCTTGACGGGTTAAGCATTGATAATGGCGTAGCCAGCGAAATTGGTGTTGCTTATGCAAAAGAAATTCCAATTATCGGTCTTTATACGGACACACGTCAACAGGGTAGTAGTAACCAGAAAAAGCTACAGGCATTGGGTCAAATTGCCGAGAATCAGTTCCATTATGTTAACTTGTATACAACAGGGTTAATTAAACTTAATGGTACAATTGTTAACAACGAAGCTGATTTACTTGAAGCAGTTAAAAAATATCTCTAATAAAAAAGCACGATTCCATCATTATTAAGGGGAAGCGTGCTTTTATTGTTTTAACTGAAATAATTTAAAACGGTAGCTGACGATACCGCTAACATCGACGCGGTATTCGTGTCCGGAAATTAAAGGTGTATCACCCGGTAAATAGCTAATAACTGATTGAAAGTTACCATAGCCGGCATCACTAAAGTTTTCAACTTTTTCAGCTTGATAACTGATGCCAGTGTCTTCATCAGTTATTGTAATTTGCGGAGTTCCTTCAATTACTTGATCAGAAAAATAAAGTGACCAAGCAATGTTTTTCCCTTTCAAAAGTTCGATGGGAAAAACACCTGCTTCTGGATAAGCGACTTGCGCCTGGCTGGCCAGACGAAAAGCATCAGTCGAATTGATGACTTTTTGAACTGAATAACGATAACCATTTTTGCCATAAGCTGCACCAAGTCCAATGGTAGTTAGCCTGGTTGACAGTAGCCAGGCGCGATGTCCCGTATCTGTTCCTGAGAGGTTGTATGAATCAGTGAGTAAATCCGTTACGACGTCTCCAGCAGACTGGTTGCATGTATTAAAGTTCAGGTTTGCTGCGTTAGAGGTCGAACGTGCAATTTGCCAAGTTCCGCGATTGACGATTTTCGGTTTTTTTTCGTAAGGTAAATTATGCTGATTAATTAAAGGGTTGGCATTAAGTAGTGCTAACACTGCTGCTGTTTTTTGAGCACTAATGTTGTCTTGATGATTGTCACTAACTGGTTCTAAGCTGAAAAGCTGACGATAATAGTTAATATAAGCCAGTTGCTGCTCAAGATAAGCAGGGGCTAGTATGCCTTCTTTAAATTTGCGATTAAATTGCGGTTTAACTGCATAAAGATTAGTAGTATTAAAGGTGGTCTGGTCTAGCGCATTATAGTCTTGCCGAAGCTGCTGAATTTTGGCTGTTTCAGCTGGTGTCAACTCAGCAGCACTAACCACACTAGTGTTAAAAGGAAGAACACAAAGTAAGCTAGTTAATATTAAAATGATTTTACGTGACACTTTACTTTATTCCTCCTAATCCTCAATTTATTATAAGTCAAAAATTTGCAAACCAGTGCTAAAATTTGCAAAATACTAAAATAAAGGTGCTAATTTCAATATGTTTTAAGTGTAGGAGAAAGATAATGCCGCTTAATCAGAGAATTCCTAAAGCCCATAATATTCAGATTGAATTAATTAGTGATTTAGATGATTGGGACGGGGTAACTGGTCCAGTCGATCGTGACTTGCGTCAAGTAGTGGTCCAAAAGACTTATGTAGGGCAAAACCATGCGTATGCCTTGCAGCAAGTCGGTGGCGCATCTTTTGTTTACCGCGGTCGCAAAGAGCGCAATGTTTCTTTTAAAAAAAGCTGGCCAATTTTGCGAATAGCCCAAAAAGTAGCAGGTCATACGCAGACTTTTGAAAATGCTGGGCGAAAGAAACAATGGTTTGTTGGGGTCAAGCCCAATGACATGAATCAGCAGCAAGGCTGGTCTAGTTGGTCTTCCCAAATTGCTCGTCTAAAGTTACCACGATTTAGACCGTTAACTAATCTTAGGAGAGTGCCATGCCTAACCAACTTAAATCATGCCGGCAATAAGTTTGGAATTAGCTGTGCCAGTAATCAGTTTGCAAGGGTGGAACTGGCTGTTTCGACTGATCAACAAGATGCACTAATTGCGTACGGTGACAATGATCATAATGGCTATTTTGCGCTCTATCAGTTAAATGAGCTTAATGCTGCTCTTGATCAGGCAAAAGCACCTAATAAAGCCGTTGATATTACTCAGCTTAACTGTCTGGATGCATTTATGATTCCTAATTTGTCTGGGAGCAGGGGTCAAGTTGGCTCGTTGCAGGGCTTTGCGCTCAACCACTATTTTGATCAAAGTGGCAAAGAACAAAATGACTTGTATATATCTAGCCAGCCAGCTAGCGACAAGGTAGGACATGATCGAAAAATTGTGAAAATTCCGTGGCGTGAGCCTAATCCGCTTAATTGGGAACTGGTTGACTTAACTGAGCAGCCTGCATTAGAAATTCCCGGCTATTACACCGAACTTGAGGGATTACAGTTAATTAGCAATAATGAAGTTTATTTAACAGTTGCATACCATCAGCAATTTTTGGCGAAAAATCCCACTAAAATCAACAAACTTTATCGTGTTACGTGGAAAAGCAATAATTAAGTAAGATTACGGCTGGACTTAAAAAGCGAGTTAGTAACTAGCAAAATAAGTAAATTCACCTTTCTTGTTTCATAATAAAAGTTCCTTAAGCCGCAGTAAATGGGGGCTTTTTTACATTAAAGAGAACAAATAAGGAAATTTTTTCAAAAAATCGTTTAATTTACACTTTTTTACAAGTTTATTGCCGTATAATTAAAAAGTTAGAAACATTAGTTAAGAGGTAGAATAAATGACTAGAAAAACACAGGTTGGTCTGATCTTTGGTGGCAATTCCTCCGAATATGAAGTATCAATTATGTCGGGCCACAATATTTATAATGCAATTGATAAGGACAAATTTGATGTTTGTCCAATTTGGATTACCAATGACGGTTATTTGGCAAGTAAGGAAGACTCATTTAAAGTTCTTGAGGATCCCAAGTATACTGTAGAAAATCCACATAAAGTCGCGAACATTTCCAATCTGATTGAGCTGGCTGATTTACCTGAAATCGATGTTTTCTTTCCAATTGTTCACGGCAATTTAGGTGAAGATGGTTGTTTGCAGGGACTTTTCCGTATTCTAGACAAGCCATTTGTTGGTGACGATGTTTTGGCATCTGCAGTTACAATGGATAAAGAGTTTACGAAAATCTTGGCTCAACGCGTTGGCGTACCAGTTGCTGACTGGATTTCAATTAAGCGGTTTGAATACGAAGATGTGAATAATGATAAGCGTAATTATGCAAAAGTTAGCGAAAAATTAGGTAGCGACTTGTTTGTGAAGCCATCTAATCAAGGCTCTTCTGTTGGGGTTCATCATGTAACTAATGAACAAGAATTCAATGACGCACTGGAAGATGCCTTTAGATATGATGACAAAGTCTTAATTGAAGAAACAATTCATGGAACTGAAGTTGAAACTGCTGTGCTAGGTAATGATAAGCCAATCGTTTCTGGTGTTGGTCAAATTATCAACGCTGAAGGTACTTTTTATAGTTATGAAAATAAGTACGATGATGACTCAACAACTATGTTGCAGATTCCGGCAGATTTACCAGCAGATATTACCGAAAAAGTTCGTTCAAATGCCTTGAAGGTATATCAAGCTACAGAATGTAGTGGTTTGTCACGTGTTGACTCAACATTGCGTGAAAGTGATCATCAACTAATTTTAACTGAAATCAATGCGCTACCTGGTTTCACTAACATTAGTATGTACCCTAAGTTATTTGAAGAAGCAGGTATCCCATACTCTGAATTAATCACACGTCTAATTGAGTACGCTCAAGAACGCTACGAGCACAAAAAGACACTACTACATAAACATGATTAAATTAGATTGTGCTGGGAGTATTAATCAATGACAAAAGATAAGCATGATTTTGAAGAGTTAACTGCACCTGCTGCTACTGCTAAGGAATTAAAAATAAGTGTCCCGACTTTGCGGAAGTATTCATTGATTGTTGAAAAAGTGACAGGTAAGCCGGACTATTATGCACGGACAAAGCAAAAAGCCCGTTTATATAGTAAAAAGGATTTACAAGACCTCAAGGACTTTCATAAATTAGCTCAAGATAATGGACTGACACTGCAAGAGGCAGCCCAACAGATTTTTGCTGTTAGTGATAAAAAAGATAAAACTAAGAAGGCTGCTCAAACAAAAGCTGAGCAGGAAAAACAAGAAGTGATGTCGCCTTCGCAAATGGCAAAATTGTTAACGGCTTTACAGCAGACAATTGTGCAACAAAATTCGGCACTTGATAAATTGCAGAAGCAGTTGAATCGAATTGAAAAGCAAAACAAAGACTTACTAGCTAAGCAAAAAGAATTAGGTCAAAAAGAGTCTAGTGAAAGTGCATTTGCTGGGCTACCTGATATTTCAGGTATTATTACGGATGATGAAACGGACTTACTTGATCAAGCCGATCCTGATATCGATAAACCGTTAACGGCTGCGGAGAAGCGTGCCCAAGTTGTCGATGATGGCCAAAAATCAAGTGAAGAAGTTCATGAAGAAATATTAGCTAAAGCCAAGGAAAATGCCGAAAAAAGTGCCAATAATAGTGGCTTGCGGACTTTGACTGATATGCAGGTCGAATCCAAAAAGGCACACTGGTGGCAAAAATTTTTGGATATCTAAATAATTAAAAACGACTTTTTAAAGCCGTTTTTTTATTAATATTAAGTTTTAACTTATTAAGCTAAATTAAGATTCCAAATTGCCATTTTTGCGGTAGAGTAGAACCATTATAGATTTAAGGATGGTCAAATTGAAAAGAATTAAGCGACGCTATCTTGTTGCCATGGTTGTTGCAATCATTGGTTTGATTTTAACGGCTTGTACATACTTTGCCACAGACATCTATACTAAGCATGATGTTGCCGTTATCAGCGATAAGCAAATTAAAGATACGCTGGTCGAAAAAAGTACAGATGTGTATGACAACAAGGATGAAACAAGAAAGCAAGTTTTACATTTAAAAATTTTATCAGGTAAATACAAGGGGCAAACTTTCCGCACGGTAAACTATTACTACCCTTCGCAGTTGATTACGCAAAAATATCGGGCGGGTCAACGGATTTTTGTTAATATCAAGCACCACGATCCTGCTATTCAAGGGCCTAAAAGGGATTGGATACTTGCACTTGCACTAACGATTATGATGACATTGATGGTGGCCGTTTCTGGCAAAAAAGCACTGGGCTTGCTGTGTTCAATGGCGTTAAGTTGGGTGTTATTTTACTTGCTGATTATGACCGATATTAAATTAAACGGTTCGTATATCGTGCTACTGTTTGGCTTAGCAGACATTGTCTTTTCCTTTTTCAGTTTGGTTCTTGTTCAAGGCTTGAATAAAAAAATGCTGGCGACCTGGTTAGCTACAATCCTCGGCACGGTTGTTTCTTTTGCATTATGCTATTTGATTATGCGTTTGACCGGAGAATCGGAAATCAAATATGAAACTGGCGATTATGCTACACAAGATCCACGGGGGATTTTCCTGGCGCAAACACTGCTGGGAATTCTCGGTGCGGTTATGGATGAGGCAACCGACATCGTTTCTAGCCTGTATGAACTGGTCCAAACTAAAAAGGACCTGACGGCGAAGCAATTAGTCAAAAGTGGTCGCACTATGGGACAGGAAATAATGGGCCCCTTAATCAATGTCCTAGTGCTGATTTTCATGTCAGAAGAATTACCACTGACAATCATTTATTTGCGTGACAATAATACGCTCAGCTCAACCTTTGGCTTTACATTATCACTTGGCGTAACGCAAAGCGTAATTTCGGCCATTGGAATTGTGTTGACCGTTGTCTTTGCGACAGGTTGTAGTCTTCTCTTTTTGGAAGAGAAAAAGAGAAAGGAGTGGAAGCAAATTTGAGTACGTTAATGGCACTAATTATTGTTTTAGCAATTCTGATGACCATCGTTGGCGGTGAAACTGGAATTAGAAGCTTTTTCAGTGTACTGATTAACACACTGCTATTAATTTTGCTGGCAATTTTAATCTCATGGGGCATTAATATTCCAATTTTGATTTTGATTTTTATTCCACTAAAATTAGTAACAATTATTTTCCTAGGGACACATGACTATCAGGTGGCCAAAAATTCGTTTACCTGTTCGTTTATTGTCTGCATTGTCTGCTTAGTCGTCAGTGTGCTGATTTTAGGCTGTGAATGGCTTGCTCAAGCTGCGGGCCTTGGGCCAGAAGCGGGTGAAATTTTGGTTGGCTTATCGCAAATGCCAGGCTTAAGCTACCCATTAATTGCTGTCGCTGTTGCGATTTTTTCGACCTTGGGTGCGGTTGCCGAAGCAGCAGTTGCAATGAGCTCTGGCTTATTGGAGATTAAAAAACACAATCCGGAAATTTCACATGAAGACTTGATGGCGAGTGGGTCTAAAATAGGTAATGATGTATTAGGAACATCAATGAACACGATTTTATTTGGAATGTTTGGTAGCTTTTTATCCCTATTTTTATGGTATATTAGGCTAAATTACACTTTAGGTGAAATTCTCAACGAAAAGATGTTTGTTAATGAAATTTTGATTGTCATGTACTCGCTGATTGCCGTACTGCTAACGGTACCCCTATCAACGGCTTTCTTGGCAAAGAATATGGTGAAGCATGAGGTAAAAGAATGAAAGTAACAGATTTAACATTAACTAACTTTAACAACAGGGCATTTAACGTGCACACATACACTTTGGATTCGATTGGAGATTTAGTAACCGCTAAACATCCGCTCGCAATTGTTATTCCTGGTGGTAGTTTTGATCATTTATCCTTGCGTGAAGGTGAGCCGGTTGCATTAGCTTTTAATAATTGCGGCTTTAATAGCGTAGTGATGGAATATAATCTGGTTCAAGATGAGGGCGATATATACCCTGATGCAGGACTTGATGTTTTAAGCACGGTTAAATACTTCCGTGATCACGCTGCTGAATATGAGATTGATCCGGAAAGAATTGTTACAGTTGGCTTTTCGGCCGGTGGACACGTTGCTAGCTTGGCTAATAGCATGGCCAATTCACCGGAATACCAAAAAGAATTTAATTTTACCAGTAAAGCGGTATTGCCAAATAAGACTATTCTAGGCTACCCACTAATTAACCTAGCTAAAATTGGCTTTGATATTCCAGAAGATGAATTGGACAAGGTGCCTGCTGATGATTTCGTTAAAAATAGTGCATTAGGTGTAACCGATAAAACACCAGCAACCTTTATTTTTCATGCGTGGGATGATCCAATTGTGCTCGTCAACAATACTTTGGAATACCTTGAAGCTTTACGTGAACATAATGTGCCGTGTGAAGCTCATATATTCAATCGTGGTGGTCACGGCTTTTCACTTGCTCGAACTGATATGGTAGTTAAGGGAAGAGAATGGCAAGATAATCCACATGCTGGTCACTGGTTCGAACTAGCACAAGAATGGTTAAAGAGTGAATGGTAAAAAAAGAAGCGATTAGCTTCTTTTTTTATTGACTTGGAAAGTTAAATTGATAAACAAGAATAGACTTGAAAAAGTGCCTAAATAATGGACTATTTTAGCTGAAGAGTATTGCATTTATTTGCTGAGGGTATATAATGGCACATATTTGAATCAAAAGAAAGGACATGATTTTTTGAAGTTAACGAAAATAAAAGTTTTAACAGCAATTAATGGCGTACTAACTTTGAGCAGTCTAATCATGTTATTCTTTGGATTGTGCAATCAAGTTAATGAGTCAGACGCCTTTTTAAAAGATGAGCAAACAATTGCTTTGAACAGTAATAATGGTTTGTTTATCTTGGCTGCAATTATTGCGCTGATGGTTTTTGGCTTTGCCTTCTTTGCCAACTGGCTTAAGGCAGAACCAGCTAAGGCTCATTTATTACGACACAGAGCTTAAAAAGCAAAAAAGCTGTTCTCAATTGATGAGAGACAGCTTTTTATTTTCTATTTTTTAAGGGAGAAGAATATTGCAGACAGTTGAAAACAGCGTATACGATCCATTTTTACCCACCTTATTACTATCAATGCATGAAGAATATGTAAACGAAATTTTAATCGGTCAAAAGGTGATTGAGTACCGTAAACGTTTCTTTAAGGACAGCTTCCAGGCCTTTGTGTACACAACTGGTAAAAATGGTGGCATTGAATTGTTTATTAAATGTCCTTCATTAATTCAAAATGATGCGGCTACCTTGGCTAAAATTGGCCAGTTGATTCAACACGACCAGTATGAAGAAATATATGATTATTTTATGCCGAAAAATGATGGCTGCATTATTCCGATTCTCAATTATTGCGCAGTGAAAAAGGTCACTCTGGAGCAGTTACGTAGTGTCATGCCTGAAATCACTATACCGCAAAGCTACCTGTTTCTTGATCGCCCTGATAAGCAGAAATTGCTAGCGTATTTGCTAAAGCAGGAATGTGGCACACAAAAAGAAAACCAGTGGGAAAAGTATTTTGCCGAGATCGAGCAAATGCTCAACAAATAAATAGTAAATAAAAAAGCCTAACAAATTGTTAGACTTTTTTATTTTTGGGAAACGAATTTTAATACCAGTGATGAGCTAACCAGAAGTTCTTGGCGTTAACCCATGAACCGTAACGACCATATACGTAGTTATCAGCAACACGTTCTTGATTCTTTGGTGATAAATTACCTTTTAAGTAGTTGATATTTAATTGATATTTACCGTAACAAACACCATTTCTAGCATAGTAGTTACCACCAGATTCACGCATCGCAATCCAGTTTTTTGCAGCACGTTCAGCACCTGATAGCTTTTTGGCAGCTTGAACCGTTTGAACACCAGAGTGATCAGTAGTTACTTGTGCAATTGTAGTAAAGCCAAACGATAAGGCTAACGCGGCGACTAACTTTAAAATGATACTTTTACTTTTTTTCAATTTCTTCATTCCCTATTCAAACTTGATTTATTGATACTGATAATACTACACAAGCAATATTTCATTGTTGTTACAAAACAAACACGCAAACCTTACAAACGAGTTTTAATGTTATTTCCTAATAGTTTTGGTAAAATTTGTTATATTGCTATATTAGGAGGCAGACAATGACAGTAAAACATTTTTATGAAACTTTCCATCCCGAGCATTATGATCTCTATATTGAGGTAAACCGGGAACAGAAGACAATTAAAGGTACTACTACAATTACTGGTGAGGCCATTGAGGATTCAATCATGGTCAATCAAAAATACCTGACGATTGCTTCAGTGACTAGCGAAGGCCAAGAGGTTCCTTTTACAGTCGATGATGAAAAAGAAGCAATTAAAATAGATTTGGGTAAGACCGGTAAGACAGAAGTTGAAATTAAGTATTCTGCTCCATTAACTGATACCATGATGGGTATTTATCCGTCATATTACACAGTAGATGGGGTTAAGAAGCAGATAATTGGTACACAATTTGAAACAACCTCTGCTCGTCAAGCTTTTCCATGTGTTGATGAACCAGAAGCTAAGGCTACTTTTTCTTTAGCACTGAAATATGATGAACATGAAGGCGAAACAACTATTGCTAACATGCCTGAAATTAAGGTTGAAGACGGTGTACACTACTTTGAAAAAACCGTTAGAATGTCTAGCTATCTAATTGCTTTTGCATTTGGTGAATTACAATCTAAAATGACTGAAACCAAAGATGGTGTAAAAGTTGGTGTCTTTGCAACAAAGGCACACCAAGCAAAAGAATTAGACTTTGCTTTAGACATTGCTAAGCGAGCAATTGAATTTTATGAAGAATTCTATCAAACTAAGTATCCATTACCACATTCTTGGCAACTTGCATTGCCAGACTTTTCAGCTGGTGCGATGGAAAACTGGGGTCTAATTACTTACCGTGAGGCAGCAATTTTACTTGATCCAGATAATGCAACTGCTGACCAAAAAGCATATGTTGCAACTGTAATTGCTCACGAACTGGCTCACCAATGGTTTGGTGACTTGGTTACAATGAAGTGGTGGGATGACCTGTGGCTTAATGAAAGTTTTGCCAACATGATGGAATACGTCTCAGTTGATGCACTTGAACCTGAATGGCACGTTTGGGATAACACATACCAGGTTTCTGAAGTGCCAGCCGCTTTAAACCGTGATGCAACTGATGGTGTTCAATCGGTTCACGTTGAAGTAGAACATCCAGCTGATATTGATTCGATTTTTGACAGTGCAATTGTTTACGCTAAGGGCTCAAGAATGCTTGTAATGGTAAGAGCATTGCTTGGCGATGATGCCTTACGTAAAGGCCTCAAATATTATTTCGACCAACACAAGTTTGGCAATGCAACTGGTGACGATCTTTGGGATGCCTTATCAACTGCAACTGATTTGGACATTGGCAAAATTATGCATACTTGGTTGGATCAACCTGGTTACCCTGTAGTTAGTGCTAAAGTTGACGCAAATGGTCATTTGATCTTAGCACAGAAGCAGTTCTTTGCTGGTGAAGGTAAGGAAGTTGGCCGCAAGTGGGCAATTCCGCTAAATGCAAACTTTGACGCGCCTCAGATTATGTCTGATAGAGAACTCGATCTAGGTGATTATAGTGACTTACGTGCAAAAGCAGGCCATGCACTACGCCTTAATGTTGGTAATAGCTCACACTTCATCGTTAACTACGATGAAACGCTGATGGCTGATATTATTGCTGAAGTTGACGATTTAAAGCCTGTTGATCAATTACAATTATTGCAAGATTTGGGTCTTTTAGCTCAAGGCAACCAGATTTCATATGCAGAAATCGTACCATTGTTACCAAAATTCGCTGACTCTGATTCTAACATCGTAATTGGTGCTTTATTCAGTGCTGTAGCTAGTTTACGTAAGTTTGTCACACCAGATTCTGATGAAGAAAAGAACTTAAAGCAATTTACTGATCAACTTTCAAGTAAACAAGTAGAACGTCTTGGCTGGGAAGCTAAAGAAACAGATACTGCTGATGAGCTACAAATTCGTCCAACTGAATTATCAGCTGCTTTATATGCTGGCAACCCAGCTGTGATAAAAGCAGGTCACCAAATCTTTGTCCAAAACGAGGCAGACTTAATTAAGATTGAAGCTTCGGTTCGACCATATGTTTTGATTAATGAAGCTAAAAACTATCACAGTTCAGAGCTTATTGAACGCCTAGTTAAAGAATATCAAACCGCAGTTGATCCATACTTTAAGCAAGACCTTATGGCAGCCATAACTTCAACTCAGGACAAGGAAGACCTTAAGCAAATTGTTGATAACTTTGAAAACAATGACATTATCAAACCACAAGACTTGCGCTCATGGTACTTCTCAGTTCTTTCTAACAAGCAAGGTGAGCAATTAGCTTGGGATTGGATTCGTGCTGAATGGGCTTGGCTTGAAAAGACTATCGGTGGTGATATGGAATTTACCAGTTTCATAACTGTTACGGCAAAAGCATTCCATACTCCAGCTCGTTTAGAGGAATTCACTACTTTCTTTGAACCAAAAATTGATCAACCTGGTTTAGGCCGAGAGATTCAAATGGATACTAAGGTTATTGCTACTAAGGCTGACTTAGTAACTAAAGAACAGACAGTTGTTAACCAGAAGATTAAGGAAGCTATTACTAAATAGTTTCATTCAGAAATATTGGCGATCGCGTCATGATTTTTAGATAAAAGAAAAGCAATGCTAAATAAAGTGGCCCCCAAATTTGTCCTAAATTTGGGGGCCACTTTTTTTACTGCCTTTTTTAATGAATTAATGAAATTAGCCATAATATTGATCATGGTCTAAAGCAGTTTCGTCAAAATTAACTATTACAAATTCATAGTTTGAAAAACACTCCATCCAATTGTTAAAATAGTCGTTCTCTTCTTTTAACGACTTACTGCTTTCTTCCCCTTCTATTATAAAAGGCTTTGAACATATATTAAAATTTGCATGTATTGCACCCAGCAAATTCAATAAAAGCAAGAAATCTTTTGCTGAATCCACACTTACATGAAAAGATTTAAACGAATTATTATTTTCGCCGAGATATCTTTTGGCTCTATTATACTCATCAACAGATTTTGCCTTATAATTTTCAACGCTATTTACATTCTCTTCAATAATAGCTGTCGGAGCTTGTTTTTCAAAAAAATCTAGTATCTCTCTTAATTTTAAAAATTGTTCATCATTCATTTTTATCATTCCTGTTTAAAGGTCGATGCTTGGAAATATTATATCTCCTAAGAAGCTATCAACTTTACCGCTTAAAGTGGCATAGCCATGTCATCCACGAGGACAGTTTGGTATAACTCTAATCATAAACAATCACTGGTTCATGTTTAGTTACGTTACGCCAAACTTTTTTCGCTTCAGCTGGTTTAATGTTAACGCAACCGTGTGAACCACCACGGAGGTAGGCGGTTTTAGTCCAATCACCACGCCAGCTTGCGTCGTGCAGGCCACAACCACTTAAGGTAAATGGCATCCAATATTTAACTGGTGATGCATATTTTGAACCATCATTGTTACGTCCACGAAGAACAGATGGGGATTCTTTATAGTGAATGTACCAAACGCCAGTAGGAGTTCTGTTGCCCTTACCGCCATTTTCGGTTCCTGTAACCACATCGTTTAGATAAACAACCAATTTTCCCTTTTTGACGATCCAAAGCGCCTGCTTTTTCAAGGAAACAACAATATAGTCGTCACCAATGCCATGATTATTTTGACCATAGCCGAGACCGTAGGTACTGTAACCTAGACCGTAAAGATAGTCTTTACCATCTAATTTGGTTTTACCAGTTAAGAATGCTTGTTCAATTGCTGCTTGTGCTTTTTTAACGTTAACACCCCAGCCATAACTTTCATTTTTAACGGTAATTTCCTTGCCATTCAATTTTTTCTTGACCGGAACAGTAAATTTATAACTCTTGTGCAAGGTTGTGACTTCCTGGTCAATCTGGTTAAGTTTGGCAGTTAAGTTTTCGGAGTTAATGAAGTTAAACTTGCCTTGTTTGAAAGTAACTTCGTTAAGCAAGTCGCGGGCCTGCAATTTGTATGACTTGCCAGCGATTTGATAATTCAATTTTGCTTGACTAACATTTTTAAGCGCATCATTAGCTGCTGCAAGATCTGTGTATTTGTAGTCAAAATTTCGTTTATCAGGCATTGTCGTGTGCTGTTTATCGAAATATTTTTTAACTTCTTCGCGCTGGATGGTTTTAAGCTTGGGATCGCGTTCAATTGAAACCTTACCTTTTTCCAACACAACCATATTGTTAGCTTTTGCATTAACTTTATTCGTTGCTTTATCAACAGTTAGATTTCCTACTTTTACACCATAAATGGTTACATTAGGGTTAAAATGAGTAATAGCAAATTCTTTGGCGGCCTTTTGCGATTCAACGTGCCGGTTATATAAAATAACACCAAAGACAACTGCTAAAATCATGAAGATGCCAACCATAATTAAATAAAAGTTGTTGCGATTGTTGTGTTTCTTTAAGTCTTTTCTAGATTGCATAATTTTACCCACTATAAATAACTTTTTATAAAATAATTGCGGTTTCAGTTTATCATCTATTGCGGCGCTAGTAAAATGCAATAGATAAGATAGAATTTTTTGGAGGATATGATGGATAGTGACCCGTTAATTTTTGATGTAAATATTGCAAAAAATAAACCTAATTCATATCGTAAAGTAAAGAATAATTCGGGCTGTCCATTTTGTGAAGTTGACAGCCTAGAAAATATCTATCAAAAAAATGGTGACATGATCTGGTTGCGTAATAAGTATCCAACGCTACGTGATACGGTTCAAACTGTTCTAATTGAGTCGAGTGATCATCATGGTGATATTGCGACCTATTCTAAAGCGTTCAATCGACAATTAATCCAGTTTTCCTTGAACTGTTTTAATAAGATGAGGGCGCAAAAACGGTTCCAATCCGTTTTATGGTACAAGAACTTTGGCCCAAATTCAGGCGGCTCACTTGTGCACCCACACATGCAGATTGTTGGACTTGAAAAGCAAGACGGCTATCGGTACATTGATGAAGCTAATTTTAAGGGTATAACACTCTTTGATGAAGCTGGAGTTGAGGTTAACGTTTCAACTGCGCCAATTCACGGCTATGTTGAATTAAATCTTAATTTATGTGATTTGTCTAGTGTTGACCTATGGGCAGACTGGATTCAAGCGGGAACCAAGTACATGTTAAATGTGGTGTCGAAGGGGCGTTGTGATTCCTATAATTTATTCTTTTATCCGCGTGAAAGAGGCAAAATTTGTGCTAAGCTAATTGCACGATTTGCTGCTTCACCTTATTTTGTGGGTTATAAGCTACCGCAGGTCGATAATCGTGAAAAATTGCTCCAAGAGGCCGAGCAATTTAGAGCCTTTTTTGAAGAAGAACAGGATTAGGAAAAAGCATATAAGGACAGCTAGAGTTTAAACCTGTATTATCATGGTCTTAGCAACTAATATAATTGTTTGCGACTTAAAAAGTTTAGCAATATAATAGCGAAATGTTATTAAGGAGAAAACTTACATGAGACGAGAACAAACAAGAAACATGGCAATTACAGCTTTATTCATAGCACTTTTTTTACTGCAGACCTTTGTTCCTAACATTGGCTACATTCGTATCCTGCCTGGGTTACCTGCAATTACAACTGCGCCATTAACAGTAGCAATTTACGCCTTATTAATGGGTCCAATGGCTGGAACAGTTTTTGGTTTGTTTTGGGGAATTCTACGATTGATCTTGGCGTTTACACAGCCAGGCGATATTGTCAGCTTGATGCTCTTTCAAAATGTTTTCATCGCAGTAATTCCAAGTGTTTGTGCTGGACTTTTTCCTGGTCTAATAGGCAAACTCTTTCAGAATAAGAAAAATGGAATAAGAGAAACCAGCTATGCAATTGCAGGTGCGGTTACCTCTTTAACCAATACAGTCTTAGTCATATTATTAACCAGCCTTGTTTTTATGAATGATTCAGGTAGGCTAATTGGTTATATGGGTAATTTTGCCAAAGGAACGCCATTAATCGAGGCTTTGATTGTTGCCTTAGGGATGAACGGCTTGATTGAAGCAATTTTTACAGCAATAGTTACACCGATTATTGTGATACCACTAAAAAAAGTGATGAAGAGAATTGGCTAATCCTGAATTTTATATACTAGAAATACAGCAAAACTTAGCTGTTAAAAGCACTTACATAAGTAAGTGCTTTTTTTGTTTGACAAAATTCCAAAACAGGACTAGTGTATTAGATATATAATACACAGTGACCAATAGGAGGAAAAGGAAACATGACTGAAATACTACGTGTAGAGCAGGTAACTAAAACATATGGCAAGCGCGGCGAAAAGCAATATCAAGCACTAAAGGGTATTAACTTCACGGTTAATTCGGGCGAGTATGTGGCTATCATGGGTGCTTCAGGTTCAGGTAAAACAACCCTGCTTAATATTTTGTCAACGCTTGATAAGCCGACAAGTGGTCATGTTTTTATTAATCATGAGGATAATAGTACGTTAAACGCCAATCAATTAGCCGATTTTAGAAGTAAGCAAATTGGCTTTATCTTTCAAGACTTTAATTTGCTGGAAAACTTAACAAATCGTGAAAACATTGCTTTGCCTCTAAGTTTGCGTGGAATATCAACTAAGCGAATTGATCCGTTAATCGATCGAATTGCTGGACGACTTGGAATTGAGCAAATATTAGCCAAGTATCCTGCTGAGGTTTCCGGAGGTCAAAAGCAAAGGGTAGCAGCAGCCAGAGCTTTAGTTCATGAACCAGCAATTTTACTTGCAGATGAGCCAACCGGTGCGCTTGATTCAAAGAGTGCACGCGAATTATTGGATACAATGGAAGATTTGAATCAAAATGATGGCATTACAACATTGATGGTTACTCATGATCCGTTTGCCGCTAGTTTTGCCAGCCGAATTCTCTTTATTAAAGACGGTAAGATTGGTAAGCAAATGTTGAAAAACGAACTGTCGCGGCAAGAGTTTTATCACTTATTGATTGACCATTTAGATACCGATGAATAGAGGAAACGAATATGATTTGGAAATTATCTTTAACAGGAATCAAAAATCGTTTTAAAGATTATACGGTCTTATTCTCTGGCTTGGTTGTTGCAAGCATGATCTTTTACATGTTTTTGACCATTGCAATTAATCCGGCTTTTATCAAAAACGATATTCAAACCTCAACTTCATATGTTCAATTTACATTTGGCTTTGGCATTGTATTACTAGTCATTATTTCAATGATTTATCTTGTTTACGCTAATTCGTTTTTGCTGAGCATGCGTAAGCACGACTATGGCATGTATATGATGCTAGGAGCCAAGAGTAGCAAGATTGGGTTGCTAATTTTTCTAGAAACATTGATTACTGGGATTTTAGCCACTTCAGCTGGCATTATTCTGGGCTTTGGTTTGACCACAGTTGTTGCTAAATTACTAATTGATAAACTGGGTTTAACGGTTACTCATTTTAGTCCCATCTTGCCTAATGCCGTTTTGTGGACACTAATCTTTTTCACTTTAATGTTTCTCTTCGGCGCGCTCAAAAATGCACGTAAATTAGTACGTACACCAGTAATCAGCCTTTTGAAAGACGAGCAAAAGCCAGCTGAAATGAGTCATAAAACGGGGCTGCGTTCAGTGGAAGCAATTGCTGGCCTAGTTCTGCTAGCCATAGGTTACTATACGCTCAGTCTTCCCGCAGCAATGATTTTAATTATCATTCCAGTTGCTTTAGTGACGATTGTAGCGGGGTCATACTTTACATTTAATTCTTTTTTCAGTGCATTAATTGGCTTTCTATTAAAGCGAAAAGACTTTTCTTACCGGGGAATCCGGGTGTTTACACTAGGCCAGTTAAAGTTTCGGATTCACGATTACACCAAGATCTTAACAATTATTTCGCTACTCTTTGCCTTGGCTTTAGGAGCAATCACGGTGGGATTGAACTTTAGTACACTTAAAGATCAAGCTACTGCAAGCACATATTATGACACGACGATTGTAAGTTCCTCTTCTGCAGTTCAAGAAGCTAAAAAGCAGCTGCATATCAAGCATGAACAAACATATCATTATAAAGAAAACAAAAAGTATTTGTACTTTAAGCGGACTGAATTCAGTGCTAATCCAGTCAAAAACAATGAATTCTATGTCAAAAATGACACACCAGCATATAAGACAGTAAATTTGAAAATTGCTGATCTGGCTAAGCAGGGAACAACTGCTAATAACGCTTTGAACTCAATGCTTCCTGCTAATCGCCATAAACCTATTCGTTTGGTTTCACAGCAAAAGTGGGCTAGTTTAAAGGGTGACAAGCAGTTTGTCACGCTTCTAACCGTAAAGAATTTTCAGCAAGACTATCCAATCCTCTTAAAAATTGAAAAGCAGCAGCTAGAAGAGAACAAAAATTATGCCAATGTTTACCAATCGAGTAAGGCAGGAGCCTATCAGCTAGTTATGAACTTTAGCAGTGGCTTTGAATTCATGGGCTTCTTCTTGGGATTTGCTTTCTTAACTATGCTTGCTTCTACTTTGATGTTTAAGATTTTAACTGGTGCTGCTAGCGATAAAATCCGCTATCAGATGTTGTTTGAAATGGGCACTAGAATGTCTGTCTTACGTAATTCAATTAAAAATGAGATTGGTATCTTATTCCTTTTACCGGGAATATTAGGCGTAATCGATGTTCTATTTGGTTTACAGATGTTTAGAGTTTTCCTTCCAGCCCCGTACCACAACTTATGGATCCCATTTACAATTTTTATCATTTTGTACGTCCTCTATTACCTAATAACAGTGAAGTTATATGAAAAAATCGTTTTGAAATCGGATAGTGTTCTCAACAAAGGAGAATGAGCTGCTAGTTTAGGAAAGAGGAATGCGTATGATTTGGAAGTTGTCTTTAACGGGAATAAAAAGCAGGCTAAAGGACTATCTGGTTTTGTTTTCTGGTTTAACTGTTGCTAGCATGGTTTTCTATATGTTTTTAGCAATTGCAGTTAACCCAGCCTTCATTAAAAATGACATCCACGTTAGAACAGATTACTTAAAATATATTTTTATTTTTGGCATTGTTTTATTAGTCATTATTACTTTAGTCTATTTATTGTATGCTGATACGTTTTTACTCAGCATGCGTAAGCATGATTACGGCATGTACATGATGCTGGGTGCTAAAAGTACTAGGATAGGGCGACTGATTTTTGGTGAAACCCTAATCACTGGTCTTTTAGCCACTTTTTTAGGACTTATACTTGGGTTTGGTTTAACCTGGATTAGTCTAAAAATACTAATTAGCAAGTTAGGCTTAGAAATACCACATTTTCAGGCCATTTTACCTAATGCGATTATAATTACGATTGTGTTTTTCTTAGTAATATTTTTGGTGGTGGCCTTGGCTAACGTATACAAGTTAACGCACACGCCTGTTATTACTTTGTTACATGAAGATCAGGCACCAGTAAAATTTCGCTATCGCCCATTTTTACGAGTAATCGAAGCAGCAGGCGGTGTTTTCTTACTGGCAATAGGTTATTACGTAATGACACTGCCAAAGGAGCAAGTTTTTAAAATTATTCCAACCGCTTTGGTAACAATTGTAATTGGTTCATACTTGATTTTTGCTGCGGTGTTTAGTTCGCTTGTTGGGCTTTTGCTAAAAAGGAAAAGTTTTTCTTATCATGGCATTCGTATGTTTACGCTGGGACAGCTGAAGTTCCGACTGCAAAGCTATACGCGAGTTTTGACAATGATTTCTTTGCTGTTTGCTCTAGCACTTGGTGCAATCACCGTTGGTTTGAACTTTGATTCGCTCAATAATTTAGCAACACAGTCTGTTTATTACGATGCAACAATTGTTAGCAATTCTTCTGCTGTCAAAAAGGCCGAGTCAAAACTGGATGTAATTAGTAAACAGACCTACCATTACAAGGAAACCAAAAAAGTTCTTTACTTTGATCAAGCAGAACTTTCGAAACAGCCAGTGAAATATGTCAGTGTTAATTATTCCAATAGCAGAGGTGTCACTCAATATACTATTAAAGCACTGCAAGTAAATAAAATATCTGATAGCAATGCAATAGATAATACTATTTTTATGCGGATGGTTCCAAACCATGGCCAGCAAAAAGTTAAGCTTGTCTCGTCAAAGGAGTTAAGCAAACTTAGTGGTCAGAAAAACTTTGTTAGTCTTCTTCGAGTTAAAGATTTTCGCCAGGCTTATCCTATTATCGCTAAAATAGAAAGTCAGCAAGTAAAAGAAAAGCCTGCTTTTTCCGTCCTCGTGCCCCAGTCTAAAGCGACTTTTTACGGCAACTCACTCGCTTACAGTAGTTCGTTTGAGTTCATGGGCTTCTTTCTCGGCTTTGCCTTTTTGACTATGCTTGCTTCAACTTTAATGTTTAAAGTTTTAAGTGGTGCTGTTGGCGATAAAGCGAAGTACCGGATGCTCTACCAAATGGGGACAAGGAAACAGCTGCTACGGCGTTCTATCAAAGCAGAAATCGGTGTTCTTTTTCTCTTACCAGCACTTCTAGGTGTGATTGATGTTCTTTTTGGACTTCAGCTTTTCAAAGATTTGTTAGAAAACCCCTACCGTAGTATCTGGATTCCGTTTACTATTTTTATTATTCTTTATTCATTTTATTATTTATTAACAGTCAAATTGTATGAAAAACTTGTTTTAACAAAAGAGTGAAAAAAGCTGTAATCATTGAGATTACAGCTTTTTATTTTTGCTGAGAAAGCCAACTATTTATTCAAGGTTTTTTGACTAAATTAAATTATTTTTAAAATATTTCTTGACACCTAAAAACAAGATACCTATAATTCTAAGTGTTAAATTAAATTTTGGGGAGGCTATTTTAATGAAAATTACAAAATTAAATAAAAAGAACATTAGAATAGTCAATACGCAAAAGATAATTATTGCCTTGTTGTCAAGTAGGACTTAACCTAAGTAGATTGCTGAATGCAGTTTGTAAAGTTGAGCCCTTGTTTGCTTCTTGATGAATGGGGCTTAACTCATAAATGACCTAGCGCCTCATTCATTAAGTTGAATGAGGTGTTTTTGTAGGTAAATGTCAAAGGAGAAAAAATGAGTAAGTTTACTAAAAGAGTAATGAGTGCTGTCACATTAGGAGCGGCTGCATTTATGATGGCGGGCTGTTCCGTTGCTAAAAACAGTGGTAGCAAGGGAACAACCCAAGCACATGATGTTGTTAAAATTGGTGCCAATTTAGAGTTGTCTGGAGCTGCTGCCGGTTATGGTAATGCGGAAAGACAAGGTGTCCAACTTGCAGTTGATGAAATCAATAAAGCCGGTGGAATTAACGTTAATGGCCACAAGAAGAAAATTAAATTGATTTTACGTGACAATAAGTCGGCAATTGCTACTTCATCCTCTGTTGCAGCTCAGTTAACTACTAAGGACAAGGTTGCGGCAATTGTTGGGCCTGCAACCACAAGTGCAGGTACTGCTGAAATTCCAAATATTACGAAGGCAGCTGTGCCAAGTGTCAGTCCATCAGCAACGGATTCAAAATATACTTTACAAAAAGACGGTAAGGTTCAAGAATATGTTTTCCGTGCTTGTTTCCAAGATAATTTCCAAGGAACTAAAGCAGCAGAATTCGTAATGGATAAATTAAAGGCCAAGCGTGTTGCTATTTACGCTGATAATTCAAGTGATTACGGAACAGGACTTGCTAAGGCCTTCCAAAATACATATAAGGGTAAGGTAGTCGCTAACCAAACCTACTCAGCAGGTGATAAGGACTTTAACGCTGTTTTAACTTCATTTAAGTCGAAAAACGTTGATGCGATTTATGTTCCTGGTTACTACACTGAAGTAGGCTTGATCATCAAGCAAGCCCGTCAAATGGGTATCAAGGTTCCAATCGTTGGTGGTGACGGAATGGCTGATCCGAAGTTACCACAAATCGCAGGTCCTAAGAATGCCACAAATATTTTCTACACCACACCATTTTCTACTCGTGTTGCAGCTAAGGATCCGTTTGCTTCGAAGTTTATGAAGGCGTTCAAGGCACGTTACCACACTGATGCTCCTGCCTTCTCAGCACTTGCTTATGATGCGGTATACCTAGTTAAAAATGCAATTGAAACACAAAAATCAGATGATTCAGTCAAGATTACTGCAGGTTTAGCTAAGACTAAGAACTTCAAGGGCGTTACTGGCGAAATCACGATTGATAAAAAGCACAACCCTGAAAGACCAATCATAACTGAGGAAATGACTAACGGAAAAATCAGTAATTCTTACAAGGTTGACTAACGTAAAACATGTTTAGTTAATAGAGATATTTCAAAGGAGCGATCAAATTTGCAGATAGTTTTACAGCAAATTATCAATGCCTTATCATTAGGCTCGATATATGCCTTGTTGGCGTTGGGTTATAGCATGGTTTACGGCATTATTAAGTTAATTAACTTTGCTCATGGTGATATTTACATGTTAGGGGCATTTTGTGCCTACTACGTAATTAGCCTTTGGCACTTTAACTTTATTACCGCTCTACTTACAGCAATGATTGTTAGTGCGCTAGCTGGTGTAGTGATTGAATATTTTGCATATCGACCTCTACGTAAGTCACCTAGAATCGCGGTTTTGATTACTGCTATTGGTGTATCGTTTTTGCTAGAAAATGGTATGTCATATTTAGTAGGCTCTAATGCACGCAGCTTTCCCCAAGTAATGGAACAAGTTAATTACAACATTGGTGGCATTGTCATTTCTAATATTCAAATTTTAATTTTGGCTACAGCGTTGATCTTAATGGTTTTGCTGCAGGTAATTATCAAAAAGACCAAAATGGGACGAGCAATGAGAGCTGTTTCGGTTGATCCAGATGCGGCTGAGTTAGTCGGTGTAAATGTGAACCATACTATTTCATTTACTTTTGCCTTAGGCTCGGCCTTAGCCGGTGCTGGCGGTATTCTGATTGGGATGTACTATAACCAAATTGATCCGCTGATGGGAATGACACCGGGAATCAAGGCCTTCGTGGCAGCTGTATTGGGTGGAATTGGCTCAGTACCTGGTGCATCACTAGGAGGTTTCCTGATTGGTATTTTGGAAACATTTTTCCAATCAATTGGTTTATCTGCATACAAAGATGCTGTCGTTTACTTTGTCTTAATTGTTATTTTGCTCTTTTTACCAGCCGGTATCTTTGGCAAAAATACTAAAGAAAAGGTTTAGGTGGCAAAATGAAAGCAAATTTGAAATACATCTTGTCGTGGCTTGTAATTATGGTTGCGGGCTTCTATCTAATCAATGCGTTGATTATGGTAGGCGTGATCGATGACTTTATTGAAAATATGTTGGTCACAATCGGAATCAATATTATTTTGGCAACGGGATTGAATTTAATTATCGGTTTTAGTGGCCAATTTTCACTTGGACACGCTGGTTTTATGGCAATTGGTGCATATGCAACCGCGATTATTACCCAGCACGTAAGTATTGAACTAGGTTTTATTGTGTCATTGCTGGTTGGGATGGCACTTGCAGCACTTATTGCCTTAGTTGTCGGAACAGCAACGTTTACTCGATTAAAGGGTGATTATTTAGCAATTGCGACTTTAGGCGCAGCTGAAATTATTCGTAACATCATCAATAACCTGAAGATTACTGGTGGCTCAGCGGGAATGTTTAATATTCCTCAACTATGTTCTTGGCCAACTGTTTATATTTTGGTTTGTTTAACGACCCTAGTTTTGATGAACTTTATTAGATCTAAAAACGGACGAGCAATCAAAGCTGTGCGTGAAGATGAAATTGCTGCTGAAGCGATGGGAATTAATACTACAAAGTGGAAAGTAGCCGCTTTTGTTATTGGTGCGACAACAGCTGCGATTGCTGGTAGCTTGCATGCGTCCTATATCCAAACTATTTCACCATCAAACTTTGGAATTATGGAGTCTATTTCGATTCTTGTAATTGTTGTTTTAGGTGGTGTTGGTAGCATGACAGGAACATTTTTAGCAGCAATTGTTTTAGGCGTGTTAGATACGGTCTTACAAAACTTTGGTGCGCTAAGAATGGTTATTTATGCAATTGCACTGATTTTAATTATGATCTTCAAGCCATCAGGACTGCTCGGTAACTGGGAATTTTCATTAAAGAATCTTGGTAAACATTTTGGTAAAAAGGAAAGGGGCTAGCGCATGGAGCATTTACTGCAAGTAGAACACGCGGTACGAAAATTTGGTGGTGTAACCGCAGTTAACGATGTTTCACTTCATTTAGATGAACATGAATTGGTTGCCCTTATTGGTCCAAATGGTGCTGGTAAAACAACGCTATTTAACTTATTAACAGGGATGGTTCCTGTAACTAGCGGTAAAATAGATTTACGAGTTGACAAGCAAACTTATGATTTAACCAGTAAGAATGCTGTTCAAATCGCTGATTTAGGCTTGTCACGAACTTTTCAAAATATTCGTTTGTTCAAAAATTTATCAGTTATGGATAATGTTTTAACTGCCATGACAAATAAGTACAAAGAAGGATTTTTGACAACTGTTTTTCGTTTGCCAAGCTACTATCGAACTGAAAAGGAAATGAGAGCAGCGGCAGAAAAACTGCTAGACATTTTCGATTTAACAGATAGCCAAGCATTATTAGCTGAAAATCTACCTTATGGAACGCAGCGCCGCTTAGAAATAGTTAGAGCTTTGGCAACACAGCCTAAAATTTTGTTCTTAGATGAACCTGCTGCTGGAATGAATCCAGAGGAAACGGCAGATTTAACTAACCTAATTAAGCGGGTGCAAAAAGAGTTTGGTATAACTGTTTTATTGATTGAGCATGACATGTCTCTTGTTATGAACTTGGCTGAACGCATTTATGTTCTCGATCAAGGAGAACTGCTTGCAACTGGTACCCCTGAGGAAATCAGGACAAATAATAAAGTGGTTGAGGCATATTTGGGAGAAGGTGAAGTCTAGATGGCGATGCTCGAAGTTGAAAACTTGTCCGTTAACTATGGTGTTATCCAAGCTGTTAAAGGGGTAAGTTTCAAAATAAATGAAGGCGAAATTGTGACTTTGATTGGTGCAAACGGTGCCGGCAAGTCGACAATTGTTAAAACAATCTCTGGACTACTTAAACCTAAGGATGGTCAAATCACATATCAGGGTAAGAGCATTGTTAAAGAAAAAGCTCCGCAAATAGTATTAGACGGGATTTCACAAGTTCCAGAGGGACGGCATATTTTTTCCGGACTAACGGTAATGGAAAACCTACAGATGGGTGCCTTTTTACAAAAAAATGGTAGTGAAGTAAACAAGGGTTATCAAGAAATTTTTGAACGTTTTCCAATTTTACAAAAGCGTAAAAATCAGGATGCTGCAACGCTGTCAGGTGGTGAGCAGCAAATGCTGGCCATCGGTCGTGCGTTGATGGCTAAGCCTAAATTACTTTTACTTGATGAACCTTCGATGGGACTGTCACCTTTGTATATTCAGGAAATTTTTAAGATTATTAAAGAGCTGAATGAAAAGGGTACAACAATCTTGTTGATTGAGCAGAATGCTAAACAAGCTCTCTCGATTGCTGATCGAGGATATGTATTGGCAACTGGTAAAATTGAATTAACTGGTACAGGACAGGAGCTATTAGCTAATCCAGAAGTGCAGAAAGTGTACTTTGGTGGCTAAGCAGTTACTTTAAGAGTAAAAAGACCATTCACTAAAAATGTGAGTGGTCTTTTAATCTATGGAGCAAGCTCTATTTGTGGTAGAGCTTCTTAACGTTTTTAACATCGACTGGCTGAATAGGGTATCTTCCCTCAGTGTCCATGACGGACGGAACCTTTGTATTATGATCAAGCCCCATTGCATGTCCTAGCTCATGCTCGATAGCTTGAAGTACTTGTTGGTAGCGCTCAGCATCATCTGCAAAATCACACAAGTAATATGTGTTTAACTGGATAGTTGATGCAACGAGACGGTGGTTTTTGACGTAATAGCGCCAATGAGTGTAACCTGCATAACGAGTTTCTGAATTGTACCAAGGTACAACAGTGATTTGAGCCTTTTTTCTATTTTTAGTTTTTGTGAACGTAAATGCACCTGTCTCGTTCCATTCTTTAATTGCATCATTAGTTACGGCAATTAAATCGTTATTTTTCCCTAAATCAAGGTAAATCGAAGCTTTGGCTTTGTTCCATCTGCGGTGTGGTACCTTCTTAACTTTCTTAGCCTTTTTAGTTTTTTTGGCATAGGTGATTTGATTAAAAGAATCGGGTAAATTGGAACCGCTGCTTAGAGTAAATGATCCGATGAGAGTTATTGAAGCAAATAGTGCATAGAATGATTTTTTAATAAAATGATGGCGTTTTTTCATCTTAATTACCTTTTTACTTACTACTACAATATTAATGATAATTATAACAGTAAACCAATTAAAGCGTGTAAATTATCAATTTATTTTATTATTGAATAATCCGAGTCTGGACTAACGATGGCGCTCGACAATGCGGTAAATAAGTATTTTGGGGTAATAAAAATCCTCAATTATCAAAATAATTGAGGATATCCATAGATAGAAAAGTGTAATTAAGATAATTTCATTTTATTATAGGAAATTACTTTTTTATCTTTGTCAGTCATATTCATAATTGTGATTGAAGCATTACGGGGACCTTCACTAATATCAAAGTCACCATATTTTGCTGCAATACTACGGATAGTGAAACCGTGGGTCACAAGTAGGATGTTTTCAGCGCCATCAAGCTGACTAATCAACTTGAAGCCCTGATCGAGTCGTTTCCAATATTCTTCTGCGTTTTCAGCATCATGAAAGGGATCAGCCTCTTTAATCCAGTCTTTAACCTTATCAAGTGGTTCCTTTTGGAACAAATCATAATGATTTTTGTAACCATGAGGTCCAGCAATCATTTGCCATGCTGCATCAGAATCCATACCTTCAAAGTAACCATAAAAGTGTTCGCGGAAAAATGGGGAAGCTATATGCTGCAGTACGTCACGATTAGTATTATGTGACATGATAATATCACAAGTATCACTAGCACGTTTTAAATCGCTAGAAAGAGCAATGTCAAATGAAACGTTCTTAAGGGTTTCACCAGCTTCATTAGCATCAGCAATTCCCTTATCAGTTAATGGTGTATCACACCAACCTTGCATTTTATTGTAGCGATTAATATAAGTTTGACCGTGACGGACAATATAGATTCTTTTCATTTTACCTACTTAGATTTTTTTAATATACTTAATTATTGTAAAGTTTTTTGACAGCTTCAATATCTGTTTCTTGAATAGAATAGATAGAGCCAGTTGGATACATAACTGATTGGCCGTTATTGTGCTTAAGCCCAATTGCGTGACCCAGCTCGTGTTCAACTGTGTTGACAACTCGTTCATAACTGTAATTGTAGCTTGAGAAATTGTCAAGGTAGTAGGTGTTTAATTTAGTGTCAGCAGAGAATAATAGTCCTGATTTTACATAGAAGTGAAAAGTTGTATAGCCAGCATAAGTAGTGTTTGGGCTATAGACACTTTCTATTGTAATATCAGCTTTCTTTTGGTTTTTGGTTTTAGTAAAAGTGAACGCTCCAGTGTCATTCCACACTTGAATTGCATGGTTGGCAGCTGCGGTCAGGTTTTTGTCACCATCTAAGTCAATGTAAACACTGGCTTTAGGTTGTGCCCATTTCCATTCGGCAGAAGCAGTCTCTTTTCTTGATTTCTTGGCGCGTTTTTTAGCCTTTTTTGCATAAACGACTTGATTTGGCATACTGGACAAAATATTGTTGCCGAGTGGTTCAAAGCAGCCGCTAAGTGCGATAACTGCTATTAAAGCGTAAGTTAGTTTATTTAAAAAATGGCGAAAGTTCCTCATGATTTATCAGCTCCGTTACTTTATGTTATTCGAGGATAATTACAAAACTTTCAAACGACCCGTTTACTTTATTATAGACGTAAGTCCTTTAATTTTCACGGATTGTACTCGAAAAATTTCAAAAGTAATTAAATGATATGTTGTATATATATAAATCATGTTTAATGTTAAAATAATAAACAAGTTTTAAAAAATGCAGGTGACGTTATGTTAAACGCAAAGGATGAAAAAAAGTTTGAGCAAGATCATCTTGATCATATCTTAAAAATGATAAGAGCCAAAAAGGCTGAGTTATCTTCTTCAATTAAGTCGGCAGAAGGAGAAGCTAAGGATCTTAACTCCCACTTTTTTGATGATGTAAAACTAGATTATGACGGCTATTCCACCTCAATGGAAACGGCCTTGTCAATTCATCAACAGCAACAACTTCTTGATGAACGTGAGAATGCATGGCAACATGCAGCTAGGCAATTAACGACAATTCAAAAATTAGAGCAAAAGCCATATTTTGCACGAGTTGATTTTAAAGAGAACGGTCAGCCCGCAGAGACTATTTATATTGGTTTAGGCTCCTTTGCTGACAAAAATGATCACTTTTTAATTTATGACTGGCGTGCCCCAATTTCTTCAATTTATTATGATGGCAAGCTTGGCGACGTCTCTTACGTTTCCCCTGAAGGAGAAATTACCGTTGAGATGACCAAGAAGCGACAATTCATGATTGAAGACGGTAAGATTGTCAATATGTTTGATACCAATGAATCGATTGGTGATCAAATGTTGCTTGAGGTCTTGGGTGAAAAGTCCAGTACGCAAATGAAGTCGATTGTGACGACAATTCAGCGCGAGCAAAATAAGATTATTCGTAATACAAGTGCTGATTTGTTGTTTGTTCAAGGTGCTGCTGGTTCGGGAAAGACTTCTGCAATTTTACAAAGAATAGCATACTTGCTTTATCGCTATCGTGGCAATTTAACAAGTAGTGATGTTATTATGTTCAGCCCTAATCAGCTATTTAATGACTACATTAAAAATGTTTTGCCTGAGATGGGTGAACAGAACATGGTGCAAATGACATACTGGCAATTTGTTGCACGTCGCTTGCCTGGAATGAATGTCGAAAACTTGTTTGACCAGTTTGAAGACGATGCTGCCGATTCGGCAATCAGTCAATTTAAAGATTCGACTAGTTTCTTTGATTTGCTGACTCGCTATGCAAAACACCTTAATCAACGTGGTGTAATCTTTAAGAACATTTATTTCCGTGACAAAAAGCGTCCATTTTTTGAAAAAGCAAAAATTAATGAAATTTATTATTCCTACAATTCGAACTACAATTTAAGCAACCGAATTGATGCAACACGTGAAGAGTTAATTAAACTGCTTAACCGCAAGATTAATTCTGAAGCTAAAAAGTCTTGGGTAGCTGATGAGATTCAAAGCCTGAGTCAAGAACAGCTTAATGAGCTGTATGACAGACCTGATCAAGAGTTTGAATCTGAGGAAAAAGAAGAAAAGTTCTTAAGCCGCAAGATTGTGGTTAAGGCGCTAGATAAAGTTTTCCAACAAATTAAGCGTAATAACTTTATTAATATGCGTGCGCAATATCTTAGTTTCTTGCGTCGCGTTCCCAAAATGACTGATCTTTCTAAATGGAATATTACCGAGGATCAGTGGAATGACCATGTTGAAGAAGTCAAAGCTAGTTTTAAGAACCACTACATTCATATGAATGATGTTTCTGCCTATCTTTACTTGTATGACATGATTACTGGACGGCACGTTGATTATGAAATGCGTTATGCCTTTATTGATGAAATTCAAGATTACACGCCATTTCAACTTTGCTATCTTAAGTATAATTTCCCACGCGCCAAATTTACAATGCTGGGAGACTTAAACCAGGCTATTTTTACCAAGGATGAGAGTCGAAGCTTACTTAAACAAATTAGTGGCTTGTTCGATCCTAAGAAAACGGATGTTGTTCAGTTAACTAAGTCTTACCGTTCAACCAAGCAATTAACAGATTTTACCAAGCAAATTTTACGTCAGGGTGAAAAAATTGAGTCCTTTAACAGACAGGGACCAAAGCCTGTCGTTTGGGGACGAGATGACGATGCTGAGGCGTTAAAAGTTTTACAACAAGTATTACTGGAAAATGAGCAAAACAAGTTGACGACAGCGGTGATTACTAAAGATCTTGAAAGTGCTAGGTTTGTTGCAGAAGAATTGAAGAAAAATGGTATAAAAGCCACGTTGATTGCAACCGCTAATCAGCGACTGGTTGATGGGACGTTGATTATTCCATCATATTTAGCTAAGGGATTGGAATTTGATGCAGTCATTATGTGGGATGCCTCAAAGAAAAACTATTATCGCCTTGATGAAACACAACTGGTTTACACAATCACTTCGCGTGCAATGTATAAGCTTGATATGATTTATACAGGCATCAAAAGTTCACTTCTTGATGTTGATCAAGAAACTTACGAAGAAAAATAGGTGAGGCTAAGATGGAAAAACAGGAAACCTTTAAGTTTAAAAAAGTTGCTGACATGTCAGGTCAAGAGGTATATTGTGTTGCAAGATTGCGTATTGATACTTTTGTTACAGAACAGAAAATCACTGATCCTGAACTTGATGATCAAGATCTTACTGCAATTCAGGTCTTTTTGCTGAACGAAGAGCAAAATAGAGCACTTGCTGTTTGCCGTATTTTTAAAGAAAATGATCAGTGGGTTCTTGGCCGTGTAGCAGTTGCGGCACAAACACGTGGACAACATCTTGGTACAAAAATGATGCAGCAGGTGCACCAATATCTACGCGACCTTGGTGTTAAGCAATTAATTTGCCATGCTCAAATGCAAGCTAAACCTTTTTATGATCAATTAGGTTATCAGACTAAGGGTGAAGTTTTTACTGAAGCTGGTATTGAACACATTATGATGTACTATAACTTATAAAAAGAGGTAAAACTTGCGTTTTTAACGTGAGTTTTTCTTTTGCAATGAGATAATTTAACTTGATATCGGTAATGATTTGAACATAAGGTAAGGGAAAGACTAAAGATGAAAAATTATTTGCGTTTTAATCGAGACGAATGGGCATCTTTTTCTTCTAATGATGCTGTTAGAATAACGAAGGACGAACTTGCAAAAATTAAATCATTAGGGGATGTCATCAATTTAACGGATGTTCAAGAAATTTATGGCAGCCTAATTAACTATCTTTATTTGGTGTACCAAGAAAAACGTACTTTACAGCAAAAGCAGAGTGAATTTTTAAAGCAGCATGTGCTAGCTGCACCTTTTATCATTGGTATTTCCGGTTCGGTTGCAGTTGGTAAATCAACAACTGCTCGTCTTCTACAAGTTTTACTTAGCCGAACATTTCCTAGCTTAAATGTTCATTTAATGACAACGGATGGCTTTATTTATCCGAATGAGGAATTGAAACGGCGTGGCCTTTTTGATCGGAAGGGTTTTCCTGAAAGTTACAATATGAACTTATTGAGTGACTTTCTAAAGGATGTTCTTAGCGGCAAAGAAAATATTGCCTATCCGCTTTATTCACAAGAATTAAGTGATATTGTTCCAGGTAAGTATGGACATGTGAAGCAGCCAGATATCTTAATCATTGAAGGAATTAATACCTTACAGTTACCAACTAATGGGCAAATTGTTACCAGTGACTTTTTTGATTTCTCAATTTATATCGATGCTGATGAGGAACTAATTGAAGAATGGTTCATGCAGCGTTTTGAACGCGTGCTTGAAATGAATAAAAATGATCCAACTAATTTTTATTATGAGATGGCTAACGGCCCTCGAGAAGATGCAATTCAATTAGCACAAGATACTTGGCAAATGGTGAATTTGGTTAACCTGCGTGAATATATTGCGCCAACTAAACAACGGGCCAGTTTAATTTTGCATAAAACAACCGGTCATAAAATTGATGAAATCTATCTAAGACAGTTTTAACTTTTAGTACCTAGTTTTGGTCAATTTTGCTATACTAAACGGTATGAATACGATTTATTTATTATTAATTAAAAAATTTGCATTGCCTCCAGCGTAAAGTTTTTTCTGGAATTTAAACACGATTAAAATAAAAAGGAGAAAAAACAATGGTACAGGCAATTAACTTAAAAAAGGGTATGGTATTTAGTCAAGACGGTAAAATGATTCGGGTGCTTAAGGCAAACCATCATAAACCTGGTAAGGGCAATACTGTTATGCAAATGGACTTACGTAACATTGAAAGTGGTGCGGTTGTTCATAAGACGATGCGTCCAACTGAAAAGGTTGAATTAATCGACATTACTAAAAAGAAAGCACAATTCCTTTATAACGAAGGTGACGTTTATACTTTCATGGATTCCGAAACTTATGAACAATACGAAGTTTCTGGTGAACAACTTGGTGATGATAAGTTTTATTTGATGCCAAATATTGAAGTTCAATTGGAATTTGCTAATGACAGTAAGCTCCTTGGCGTTGAATTACCAGCAACTGTTACAATGAAAGTTACTCATACTGAACCTGGTATTAAAGGTGCTACAGTTACCGGTACAGGTAAGCCTGCAACAATGGAAACTGGCTTAGTAGTTCAAGTTCCTGATTTTATTAAAGAGGGCGAAGAACTAATTATTAACACATCCGAAGGCGAATATAAATCAAGAGCCGAAGGTAATAAATAGATACACTTAAAAACGCAGTCGAAAATGACTGCGTTTTTTGTTTTTGCTAAAATGCTGCTAGGTAGCTTATATTTCAATCTGAAAAGCGCTTGCATAGAAAATATAATTGTGTATAATGATACATATAAATAAGAAATGGATTGTTACTCTTTGAGGCATTACCATTAGTCAAAGTGTTTTTGAACACTTGCTAATCTTGTGCCACAAAGAGTTTTTTTGTGTGCTAAGGGGGGATAATTATGTTTAATTTTTTTAAAAAGAAAAGTATTAAATTTACTGTTACTGCACCTATTTCGGGAACACTGGCAAATTTAAGTGATGTAAAAGATCCAGTATTTTCACAAAAAATGATGGGAGACGGTTTTGCAATAAGTTTATCTGCAACGTCAAATTCAGTTTTTGCACCAGTAGCTGGAAAAGTTGTTTCATTACCTGAAAGTCATCATGCAGTTGGGATAGTTACCAAAGATGGAGATGAAATTCTCGTTCACATTGGTATAGATACAGTTAATTTAAATGGACAAGGTTTTACAGCTGTCGTTGAACAAAATGAAGAAATAGAACAGGGACAAGAAATAGTTAAACTTGATCGTGACTTTCTTAAGAATAGAGAAGTCGATTTGACTACGATGGTCATTTTTACCAAGCTGATACCGGAACATCAAGACTGGAAATTGATTGAGAGTTATGGCGATAAGGTGACTAATTTGGACACAATAGTCGAAAAGCAAGTTTAATGGGAGTATCTGGATGCAAGTCATTAAGCGAATAAATAATAACGTAGCAGTTTGTTTAGATCAAAATCATGACGAATTGGTGGCTTTTGGTAAAGGAATTGGCTACCCTAAAACGCCATATGAACTAACTGACTTAAGTAAAATCAAACTGACTTTTTATCGAATTGACAGTCGTAATTTTAAACTGATTAAAGAAATTCCGGAAAATGTTTTAGAAGTGAGTGCTGATATCATTCAGCAGGCACAAACTATTTTGAGTCAAGATTTAAATCAAAATATTCTGTTTAGTTTAGCAGACCATATTAATTTTGCGATGGAACGTTCAAAAAAAGGGATACGAATTGATTATCCATTTTCGTATGATATTCGTTCGTTTTATCCTAAAGAATGTCAGGTTGGCGAAATAGCTCTGAAACTAATTGAACAGAAGCTGAATGTGAAATTACCTTCAGAAGAAGTAATTGCGATAGCTATGCATTTTATTAATTCTCAAGTAGTTACAAAATTGCAAATAAGTGAAGATAGTTTTAATTCAATTGCCGACTTAATAGTAAAAGAGATTGAGCAACAATTTAAGCTAAAAATTAATCGTAATTCCTTTATCTATAACAGGTTTATTACACATCTAAGATACTATTTGAAGCGGTTAGAGAGTAATGAGCAAATTGATGATGGCTCGAGCAAACTACTCAGGACAAGTTTTAAAGAAAGCTATCCTAAAGTGTACCAGTGTACAGTAGATATTATTAATCAGATTGATGAAAAATTACGTACAAATACTACGGATGATGAAGAATTTTATTTAATGATTTACGTTCAAAGAATGATTACACAATTAAATAGTGAGGAAAGTGAAAATGAATAAGAAATATCAGGAAATGGCTCAGCAAATTGTTGATGCTGTTGGTGGCAGTGAGAATGTTGTTAGTGTAACTCATTGTATGACAAGATTACGATTCAATCTTAAGGACATGAGCATACCAAAAGACGACGAAATAAAAAATATTGCTGGTGTGTTGGGAACTGCAAGATCTGGTGGACAATATCAAATTATCATTGGTCAAACGGTTAATGAAGTTTATGATGCAGTTACTGCAGTGGGCAACTTAACTGAAGCTGCGCCAATAAATGAAAATATTGATAACGTAAAAAGCGAACCCAAAAAACTAACATGGAAGTCTGTAGGTAATACGATTTTAAACAAAATTGCTGGAAGTTTAACACCACTCATTCCAATGCTGATTGCGGCATCAATGTTCAAAATGCTAGTAGCAGTGCTTGGACCAACTATGCTTAACGTCATTTCTGTACATAGTGACTTATATCAACTGTTTAGTTTTGTTGGTGACGCTGGTTTTTACTTCTTCCCAATTGCAATCGGCTATACTTCTGCTAAGCAATTTAACACATCCCCAATTTTAGGAATCTTTCTTGGAGCAATTATGCTTGATCCAGGTTTGTTAAAAATAGTTGCTGCAGGAAAACCATTCACAGTATATGGCATACCAATGCACTTAACTAATTATGCTAGTTCTGTTTTGCCAATCTTGTTGTCGGTATGGATAATGTCATATATCGAGCGCTTTTTCAATAAGCACATCACTGCTGCATTGAGAACTATTCTTGCACCTACTTTAACAATTGCTATTATGCTGCCTCTTGCTCTATGTGTACTTGGACCACTTGGAGGATTTGTAGGCGAATACGTTTCTAAGGGAATCATTTCCTTCGGTCAACTAGGCGGTGTTGCTGCTATTATTGGTGTCGGGCTAATAGGAGCTCTTTGGGAACTTCTAGTTATAACAGGAATGCACTTAGTTATGATAAGTGCAATGATTACGATTGTAGCACAGACTGGTCACGATAATTTTATTATCCTAGGTTCTTTGGCTGCTAGCTTTGCAGTAGCTGGTATGAGTTTGGGTGCAGCATTACGCTTAAAAGATAAAAAAGAAAAATCTTTAGCTTTTAGTTACTTTATTGCAAATTTTATTGGTGGTGTTACTGAGCCTGGTCTATACGGAATAGCAATTAAATACCGTAGACCATTTATTGGAATGATGATTGGTGGATTCGTAGGCGGTATATATGCTGCTATAATGCACGTTTCTGGCTACGTAATTGTACCAGTGGCCAATTTTATGTCACTAACAGCATACGTAGGTGGGTCTACTGCTAACTTAATTAATGGGATTATAAGTGCAGCAATTGCCTTAATAGTTGCAGCAATTGCTACTTATGTCATTGGTGTTGAGCCAAAAACTAAATAGGGAGAAAATATGAAAAACATAATTATTCGTGCAGACGATTTAGGCTATTCTAAGGGCGTCAATTATGGAACCTATGAAAGCGTCAAAAATGGATTAATCAATAATGTTGGCGTAATGGTTAACATGAAAGATACGCTTCATGGATTAGATTTGTTGAAACCATTTGATCTTGATATTGGGATGCATACAGTGATTTGTGCAGGTAAGCCATTGACAGATCCAGAGAAAATACCAAGTTTGGTAACATCTGATGGTTTATTCAAACCTTCTAAGGTTTATCGAACTGCCGAGCATGATATAGTTAATTTAGACGAAGTTATTATTGAAATTGAGGCGCAATATCAGCATTTCTTAAAAATTGTTGGTAAAAAGCCAGATTATTTCGAAGCACATGCTGTTTATAGTGCAAACCTATTAAAAGGCCTTGAAATAGTTGCTGAAAGGCATAATTTACCATTATTGCCGTTCGATTTAGACCTAAACCCAGTTAAGTTTAAAAACAATACAACAATTACAACTTTTATGGACAGCATGAAGCCAAATTATGATCCATATCGTACTTTCGCTGACACCGTCAAATTTGCTCTTGCTAGTCCTGAAGATAATGTGCCAATGATGGTATGCCACCCAGGATATTTAGATCAAAGCATTATTCAGCAATCCAGCCTAACTATTCCACGTACACAAGAAGTGGACTTTTTATGTGATCCAAAAGTAGTACAGGAAATTGAGGATAAAGGACTACATTTAGCTAGATATACTGAATTAAGTTAAAGATGATATTGTATCAAAGAAATAGAAAAAGCAGAGTTTTTACAAACTCTGCTTTTTTATTTTTTAATCTTCCCATTTACATAAAGTATAGCCGCGGCTAATCGCATTTTTCTTAGATATTTTAGAGATATTTCCT
Organism: Lactobacillus sp. ESL0263; assembly: GCF_003692845.1. NCBI lineage: Bacteria > Bacillati > Bacillota > Bacilli > Lactobacillales > Lactobacillaceae > Lactobacillus > Lactobacillus sp. ESL0263. Next base: position 100,894 of record NZ_REHL01000002.1, read on the forward strand.
CTTGCAGGCCTGAGACCACGGCAGTTAGGATCATAATGATATCTACTACCAGACCTAGGTGCAATATAAACAACGCGACTTTTTCCTTGACGGTAATATTTTACTTGGTTAAACTGCGTTTTCTGAGCAACATTTTTATTGACGGTCAGTACTTGCTTTGTGGGTTTTTGATTATTATGTTTAACTATAAGTTCCTGAACTTTTGCTTTGGCTTGTGGTGCATCTTTTTTGTGGGTAACTTCTACAGAGCGAGCTTCATTAGTTTGATTGCTCTGATGCTCGCTTGAAGTTGAATCATTAGCGAAAAAGGTAAGGGCAAAGAAGGCAACTAACCAAAGCCACCACTTTTGATAAAACGGTTTGTTAGATTTCATTTATAACTCTCCTTGATGTGTTTTAGTTTATTGTAAATTATTCATGTTGCATATAGTTAATTTTGTAGTGTAAATTCACTATAAAAAATACAGTATGAATAATAATGCTTAGCCATTGGTAGTGATAAAAATAGTTGAACTTTTTGATGAGATAGTATAATTGAACAGAGGTGATATCATGGAAATAGGACCATTATCTGAGTGGGTAACAGCTATAGCAGAGATTGCTGCTGTTTGCGTAGCGCTATTTTTACCTGTCTATGATAAGAAACGTGAAAAAAAGAAAAGAACTCGTAACTTGAAAAAGGTGTTTATATTCCTCATACAAAAGGCTTTAGATGAAAATGATACAACTGGTTTGGAGGCCTACTTTAAAATTAGTTATTTGACGATTGATAGTTTAGAGAACAGGGAGATATATGCGGTAGTTCAACCTGCATTTGAAATCCTGAAAAAACCTGATACTCCAAAACAGAAAAAAGAAGAGGATCTCAAACCAATATTAGAGTATCTAAATCAAAAATAAAATAGCACTTAGTTTATACTAAGTGCTATTTATAGTTGGATTTAAAAACTAAAATTTAGTTTCTTTAATATCGTCTTCTGGCCTGTGCTCCTGTACACGAATAATTTGCCAGTCAAAATCACTTTCAGGAATATCTGCTAAATCAATAGTTAGTTTGCCATCTTCATAGCTAAATTTTGGTTCAGCTCGCTTTTCGATCATTTCAATTCGGTTAGGTTCAACTGCAATACCGTCTACCACTACTTCTTGTGCTAGTGGTTTTTTAACAAAAACATATTTTTGATACTGCATGTGACGGTTTTGCAAGACGAAACCGTTGTCGCTAGTGCATGCGCATGGCTCGCTTTCGTTTAAAGCGTGGCCAAAAATGTGCATCCAATTGTTGATTGTAGTGAACATTTCTGTCGTGCTTTCACTAAGTGAATTAGCAGAATCCACTTCAACATTGATAAATATGCTGTTTCCATCTTTACGATGATTAATAATTTCATCAATTACATTGTCAGGAGTTAAATCAACTCCAGTTTGCGCATCAACTAGGGCAATTGTATATTTAGCACAAGCCTTTTCGAAGTCAGCTTGTAATTGATCGGTTGCAACAGCTCTAGCACCAATATTGCGTGCAGTTTTTACTAAAAAATCAGCATCTATATCTTTGGTGCTTTTTAGTTTAAAATTTAAGATAATAGCAAAATCAGGATTCATTAAATCTCTCTCCTTAATACTCATACTATTAAGTTTAACCTAAAAGGCGGTAAATACGAAAGATGAAAATTATTATCTCACCAGCAATGAAAATGAAAGTAGACACTAATGCCTTTGCGGCGAAATCACAACCGCAGTTTTTAACTCAGGCAAAAGAACTATCCGACTTTTTGAAAAAGTGTAGTTTCACGCAATTAAAGTCAATTTGGGGTGGAAGCGATCGTACTACTGAAGAAGGACAAAAGCAACTCGCTACACTGGACATAACTGAAGTAGATGGCTTAACGCCAGCAATCATTTCTTATTCAGGTATTCAATATCAGTATATGGCACCAGACTTGTTTACAGCTAAAGCCTTGGCCTACTTGCAGGAAGATGTGCGTATTTTATCTGGTCTTTATGGTGTTTTGCGTCCGTTTGATGGCGTGTGGCCATACCGCCTAGAGATGAAGAACAAAGTTTTGGGTTTTAGAGAACCCAACCTTTATAAATATTGGGGCGAAACTTTGGCCAATAATCTCTTTGATAAAAATGATGTCGTAATTAATTTGGCTTCAAAGGAATATTCAAAGAATATTGCGCCGTACTTATCTGGCAAACGACAAATGATTACGATTGATTTTCAGGAACAAAAAAATGGTCAATGGAAGACAGTTGGCGTTCATGCTAAAATGGCACGAGGTGAAATGGTTCGTTTTATTTCAGAAAATCAACTTAAGCAGCCAGAAGAATTGCAGCAATTTGATGATTTTGGCTTTCAGTTTGTTGCTGAAGAAAGCACATCTAGTAGGTATGTTTTTCGAACAGACTTTGACTTCAAGCGACATTAATACCGATAAGTTAGTAAATGGAGATTAGCATGGAAATTGTTTTTGTACGGCACGGTCAGACAGATTTAAATAAGACTAGGAAAATTCAAGGGTCACGCTTTGATCATGACCTTGACCAAGAGGGGCGTACATATGCAGAAGAAGCTGCAGCAAATTTTGATCCTAATCAATTTGACCTTGTATTTTGTAGTCCGATGAAAAGAGCGTTGACAACAGCGCAAATTTTTACCAAAGGTCAAAAAGAAATAATTACTGATGAGCGCTTAGTAGAGTTCAATTTCGGTGAGTGGGATGGAAAATATTTAACAGAATTAGGCAAAAAGTATCCGGATGCGATTGATCCATGGGGAAAAGCGGCAGCTAATTACGTTAAATACGCGCCACATGGCGAGACTTTTGCGGAACTTGATCAACGTTGCGGCAGCTTTCTCGATGAATTGCAGGAAAAATATCTCGATAAAAAGATTTTGGTTGTTTGTCATGGCACGTTAATTAGAATGATGTTTGCCCATTATTTTACAGCAGGAGATATCAATGCATTTGAAACAATTGATAACTGCGCGTTAGCTAAAATTTCATACCGTGATCATGTGGCCCGGATAAACTATTACAATCGATTATTAGTGCTTAAATAAATAGAGAAAAGAGTTCGAAAAAGAGCTCTTTTTTATTGCTAAATTTTTAAGTTGGTTAAAAAGTGCAAGAGCTTTTTAATTGACGGAAAAAATTATAAGAGTTAATATTTTAGCAAAGTGACACAGTGTCACTTTTTGAAAAAAGGAGATGAGGAAATGGTAAAACCAACTTTCGTAAATTTACCACAGGACAAAAAAGAGAAAATTACCCAGGCCTTACTCAACGAATTTAGCAATCATCCGTTGGCTGAGGCACAGGTGGCCCGGATTGTTAAAGAGGCTGAAATTGCCCGTGGAGCTTTTTACAAGTACTTTGAAGATTTGTCTGATGCATATGGATATCTGTATCAGCTCGCAATGAAACAAATTCATTCTTTTGTTAAGATGCCAGCAGACTATCAGCCTGAAATTTTTTATCAGAATGTGGTTGATTTCATTAATCAAACGCAAGGTAGTAAATATGCCAAATTAGTTAAAATGCATATGTTGTATAACGAGAGCACAGTTAGTAAACCATTTCCTCAGGACGTGTTAGTTAAATTAAGTCCGCAAAGTTGGAGCGCTATGGTTCTCAGTCATGCTGCTATTAGGGAAATACTGGCTGAACCAACGCAAAAGGAGCTTGTTTTGTCTAAGCTCAAGGTGGGCTTGACGCTACTTAAAAAGGAGTCAGATTAATGTTTTTAGCGATTAAAGAAATTAAACGGGAAAAGCTGCGTTATGGATTGATCATTTTAATGATTTTCCTAATCAGCTACTTAATCTTTATCTTATCGTCACTAGCAGTTGGTTTAGCGAGTGAAAATACGCAGGCAATTGAGTCTTGGGATGCCAAGCAAGTGGTATTAAATAAAAATGCTAATGTGAGCATGAGTCAATCACTTTTAACTAAAGATGATTTGAGCAAAACCAAGATAACCAAAAATGAAGCCTTACTTGGTCAAACACCGGTAGTTGCTAAAAACAGTAACCGCCCACAGGTTTCGGCCCAGTTTATTGGGGTAAAGAAAGATCAGTTTATTTACGATGATCAGGAATTAATTGCTGGTAGAAAAGCCAAAAAGGATCGTGAAGTTGTGGTCGATCAAGCCTTTCAGACAAAAGGCTATAAGCTAGGTGACAAGCTTGAATTAAACGGCTCCGCAAACAAGTATCGTATTGTTGGTTTTGTTAAAAACGCCAAGATAAATATTGCACCAATTATTTATGGTTCGTTAGCAAGTTGGCGCAAATTACGTCAAGGGATGCCTAATATAAAGGCATCAGCAATAATTTCTCGGAACGCAAATTACAGTTATAATCACGCTAACAGTAAGACTTACCCGATTGCTCAGTTCATTAAAAAGCTGCCGGGTTACACAGCTCAAAATATGACTTTCCAATTAATGATTGGCTTTTTGTTCGTTATTTCGTTAATTATTATTGCGGTCTTTTTGTACATTCTGACAATGCAAAAGATGCATAATTTTGCTGTAATGAGGGCTCAAGGAATTCCAAGTAGAACTTTAGTAGCAGCAACAGTCAGCCAATCGGTTATTTTGGTTGTAGTTGGAGTAATTATTGGTTTGGCTGCAATGTGGTTAACCGCAAAAGTTCTGCCTGCTGCAGTTCCAATGAGCTTTACACCGCAAATTATTTTAAGTGGAACATGTGGCATGCTATTAACAGGAATTATCGGTAGCTTAATTCCGATTAGATCAATTTTAAAGGTAGATCCAGCTAAGGCGATAGGTGAATAAAATGGCAGTTATTGAATTGAAAAATGTTCAGAAAGTATATGGAACAGGTGCAGCAGAAGTTCAAGCGCTTAAGCAAATAGATTTCAAGGCCAATGAAGGCGAAGTAGTGTTAATCATGGGACCGTCTGGAGCGGGTAAAAGCACTTTTTTAACGATTGCAGGTTCTTTACAAAAGCCGACATCTGGACAGGTTTACATTAACGGTGAGGATATTGCTAATATTTCTGCTAAGCAAAGTAATGCATTGCGTCTGAATCAGATTGGTTTTGTTTTGCAGGCATACAACTTGGTTCCTTTTTTAACGGTTAAAGAGCAGTTTGAACTTGTTGATCATGTAAAAAAGCAAGGCAACCTTAACCAAGCAACAATGGACAAGTTATTAGAACAGTTGGGAATTACTGGACTAGTAAATAAGTATCCGAGTGAGCTGTCTGGTGGTCAGCAGCAACGTGCTGCAATTGCTCGGGCACTTTATGCTAATCCCAAAATTTTACTGGCAGATGAGCCAACAGCATCACTTGATAGTAAAAATGTAGACGAAGTAGGCCAATTGTTCAAAAATCTTGCCAAAAATTATCAAAAAGCAGTCATTTTAGTGACTCATGACCCGAGATTGGAAAAATATGCTGATCATATTTACGAAATGATGGATGGGGAAATGATAAAAAAACAGTAGTTCTTTAATTAGTATATACCTTTCATAGCTAGCTTAATTATTTGTTATTGTGTACGAACATTTTTAACAATAATTAAACTGGCTATTTTTTATTGCTTTTTAATAGTAAATTTCCACTTTTCGGGTTTATTATTAGGTAACGTTATTCGTTGAGGCTACTAGAGGAACTAATATTTTTAGGTATAAAATAGCACATTGTTCTTGACAAAATAGTTTTAAATTTACTATTCTTAACATTGGATAATTAATTGTTATTTTATGAGATGGTACTGTTGTCAATTCAATAAACAGATTAAAAATGAGGTTTCTTTAAGACAATTATTAGTCTTTTGAGCCGAAATGTTTTTTTAAGAGAAAATAGCAAAAAATTATGTTAAAGAAGATGTTTTTGTATTGTGAAGTCGCGATTTTACGCCATAGCAAATAGCTATAGAAAATTGAGTGACAAGCAAAGAGTTAAGTAATGAAAAATTGAGGTAGAAAATGGAACTTCCAGAAGATAAAGCAATAGAAATAACAACAGATTATGAGAATCAAAGTATTAACTTGAGATTTTCTGACAATTTAACGGATGATCGCGAGAGAGGATATATTTTATCTGCTGCATTCTTTTCATTTTGCGCATCTCAAGGTCTAAGTAAAGACGAAATTAGTGATATGGTTTCGTCATATTACGATGAATTTTCGGATAACGAAAATTAAAGAGCTTTCTGCAGGTATAGGCATTTTAATAGTCTGATTGTCGTAATTACCTATAGCGAGCAGGGAAATTTATAGGTACTAAATTAATCAAGGAAAAACCTTATGGCAAGAAAAAAAGAAATTGGGAAAAAGAAAATTTTAGCTATTGCTTATAAAATGGTTGTTAAAGATGGCATTGAAAGCTTAACTGCCCGAAACATTGCTAAAGCAGGCCACTTTTCAACACAGCCATTGTATCTTGAATTTGAGAGCATGGATGAGTTGCGCAACGAAGTTTTGCATCAAATTGCGGACAATCTAAGAAGTAATATTTTGCAAAAGCAATACACCAGTGAACCTATGGTAGATATGGATTTGTCATACATTGAATTTGCTGAGCAACATGAAAATCTTTTTCGTGCAATGTTTGTTGATGGAAAGTTTGGCAGCAAAGTTATTTCAGATACTTTGATTGAGCTCGGAATTCTTAAGTTTAAAGAGCAGTATCCGGATGACAGTCATACAAATGAAAAAATCAAAAATATTGTAATTGCCAATTGGATTACCACTATCGGAATTGCGTCTTTAATCGTTAATGGCATTGCAAGCTTTTCGCAAACGCAAATCGTAAACGTGCTGTCTGCGCAGCTTAATGACGCGGTTATTAACGATTGGCTAAGTGAGACTAGCACCGTTTCTCTGTTCGATACTGAAGATGTTAAAGAAGCTAGAGCAAAAAAGAAAAAAAATCATAAAAAATAATTTCTTAATAAAAAGCCATATATAACAAGGGTTATAGAATAAAAAGATTAAACTTCTATAGGTTTATGATTATGTTTTTTGTTCAAAAAATGTAGATGATGTTATAATTATTTAAGAAATTATTTTACTTGAAAGGTGGTTTTTTATGAAAATCCTTGCATTATCTGGTTCAAATGCCAATAATTCTTTTAATGAAGCATTACTTAAGTTTATCTCTAAGGAATTTGCTGACAAATATGACTTTAAATTAGCAACTGTTAAGGGATTGCCAATGTTTAAAGAAGGTGAAGACGCTCCAGAATCAATTCAAACTTTAACTAAAGAAATTGAAGACGCTGATTTGGTTTTGATCGGTTCACCGGAGCAACAGCACTCTGTAACTAGTGCTTTAAGTAGTGCACTTGAATGGTTATCAAGTGCAACACATCCATTTAAGGATAAGCCTGTTGCTATTGTTTCAACTTCTCCAATGCCTCAGGGTGCTTCACGTTCACAAAGTCGTTTGAAGACCTTGATGACAGCACCTGGTTTTGATGCTAATGTCTTTAATGGCGATGAGTTTATGATGGGTGTTGCACCTCAACAATTTGATGAAAATGGTAACTTGAAAAATAAGTCTACCGTTGAATTCTTAGGTCACTTCTTTGATGAAGTTGATAGTTGGTACGCACAAGTTACTAAGTAGGAGGACCAAGAATGAAAATTTTAGCTATTGTTGGTACAAACGCTGATCTCTCATATAACCGTTTTTTAGCAAAATTCATTGCTAAGCGTTATGGTGATAAGGCAGATATTGAAGTAAAAGAAATTGATAAGTTGACTCCATTCTGTAGAACGGAAATGGCTGATGACACTATTAAGCCTTGGATCGAAGATGTTAAGAATGCTGATGCTATTATCATTACTACGCCAGAATATGCACATACTATAACTGCTGCATTAAAGAGCAGTCTTGAATGGTTAGGCTCACACGCTGGTCCTAACGTAATGAAGATGAAGCCAGTTGCAGTTGTCGGTGCTTCATACGGTACTCAAGGTACTGCTCGTGCGCAAGAAGATATGCGTGAAATTTTGCTTTCACCAGATATGAGCGCTAATGTTTTGCCAGGTAACGAAGTTTTAATTGGTCAAGCTCCAAGTAAGTTTGACAAAGAAACTGGTGAATTAACTGACGAAGCAACAATCAAGCAATTAGACGGTATGATGGATAACTTCTTCAAGTTTATTGAACAAGCAAACAAATAATCTTTTGCTAGATTGTTTAGCAGAGAGTAAAATAACCGGATAGAATTAACTATCCGGTTATTTTTGTCAGGAAGGAAATTGTCTATGACTGCACCAATTGTGTTGCCAATAAAATCTGTTCGTAATCCTCGCGACATCGGAGGATATATTGGATCTGATGGTCGTAAAATTCGAACCCACCGTTTACTGAGGACTGGTAATATGAGTGAAATAACGCCAGCTGATGAGCAGTTTTTGCTAGATTACGGCTTACATACAATTATTGATTTACGTTCACCAGCTGAATGTAAACAAAATCCGGATAAAGAGTTGGACAATGTGGAGCACTATGCTTGTCCACTTTCAGCTGAAGATAATACCGGTGGACACGGATTTGATATGGGTAAGGAATTTGCTGAATATCGTAAAGACCAATATGCAGGTTTTAAGTTGATGTGTCGCCGCTATCATCGACATATCCTTAATAAGTCAGCCAAGCAAAGCTTTCATCATATTATTGAATTGATAGCAGAAAATGATGACGGGGCAATTCTTTACCATTGTTCTGAAGGTAAGGACCGTACGGGTCTGGTAACGATTATTATTTTATACATTTTAGGCGTAGATATGGAGGTAATTCGACAGGACTATCTTTATTCAAACTACATGTTGAATGATTATCGTGCAGTTCGTGACCAGCACTTTAAGCAAGCAGGAGAAAATGACAATTTCCGTGCCAATATGCGCGTTTTAGGCTCGGTTGCTAATTCTTATTTTGACACCAGCTTAATCACTATTAATGAAAATTTTGGTGGCCTTGATTCATACATTACTAATGAACTTGAGATTGATAACCAAATGCAAGAACTAATTAGAGAAAAATACTTGGAGAAATAGAAAACATAATGATTAAAAATTTAACTTTAGAGCAGGCAACAGGTCAGCATCATGCCTTAGGTACCTCAATTACTTTACAAATTTTTGGTACAACTGATGATACTTTGATTAATGAAACGTTTGATCTGATTGATCACTACGAAGATTTATTGACGGTAAATCGTGAAAATTCAGAAGTAATGGATATTAATCACGCTGCAGGTAAGGAACCAGTTCAGGTTTCAAGTGCTGTCTATGGTTTGGTTAAGTTAGCAGTTGAACAAAGCCGAGAAAACTTCGGCTTTAATGCATTGATTGGTCCATTAGTTAAGCTGTGGGCAATTGGCTTTAAGGACGCACATGTTCCAACTGATGAGCAAATACAAGAAAAAATGAAATTAATTGATCCATTTAGTGTTGAATTAGATGATGAAAATCAAACAGTCTACTTGAAGAAACCGGGAATGGAACTTGACTTAGGTGGCATTGCTAAGGGCTGGATTGCTGATCGAATTCGTGACTTTTGGCATGCTTACGGTGTCAGAGCTGGTATCATCAATCTTGGTGGTAACATTTTGCTTGTTAATGATTCGCCTAAGCGTGCGAATGGTCAGTGGACGGTTGGTATTCAAGATCCTAAAGAGCCACGTGGTAAAAACATTTCAACAGTAACGGTCCCAGAGTGCTCAGCTGTAACCAGTGGCACGTATGAACGCTATCTAGTTGTAGATGGTCATAAGTATCATCATTTGATTGATCCAAGAACTGGCTATCCGGTAGAAACTGATTTGGCGGGTATAACTACTTTTACCAAGGACTCAGTTGAAGCTGAAATTGAATGCAAACGTCTTTTCTTTGCGGGACATCCAATTGAGGGCTGGCATGACGATCCTGATCGAATTGGCGCCGTTTTTGTATATAATGATGAACACGTTGAATATGATAATTTTGATCAATAGAGATTTAAAACTGCTTTTACAGTATGGTAAAAGCAGTTTTTTCATTAAGTAACAAAAAACGAAGCTAAAATTTATCCAGCTTCGTTTTTTAAAATAATTGAATTTATTTAATAGTGATAGCTTTATGGCAGAATTCGTGTTGAATCGTTGCTTTTGGAAGCCAAGAAATTGCACCATGGTCGTAGTTCATGTTCTTACCACCAGTACCGGCACCATCATGCTTTGAGTAGTATAGAGGGTCATAAACTAGGAACTTACCTTTTTCATAGCCAACAATAACTTTGCAGTGGTTACGTACATTGTCACCGGGTTTTTGGTATGAAGAGAAGCCGTAGTAAAGAACTGGCTTTCCACCTTGAACGTACATTCTAATGTCGTCTAAGGTTAATTTCTTGCTAGAAATGTTAATAACATTTTTACCTGTCTTAAAGGTACGAGCATATTTAGCTAAAGCACCTGGGCTGATTACATAGCCAAAACCGACACCAGTATAAACATTACCTTTTTGACCACCCTTAGTTGGTTGCATTGGTAAGTTGTCTTGTACTTTCTTTAAGAAGCTTGCAGTAATCTTTTGACCTTGTGAGCCAAGTAACATCGACATTGAAGCACCTGCACAGCCCCAAGGTGTTTTAACTGGAACATATTGGCTGACATATGGCGCCTTAACAATTTTAGCTTGGTTAGGTGTTGCTACAGCGTTTTTGTTAATATAGCCAATTGTTGGTTTGCCTTTTTGGTTAATCCAGTAGTATTTTTTACCGTTGTGGGTAAAAGTTTTGCTGACATTAAAAGTCTTGTGGAAGTATTTTGAGCTAGATTTTTTGTTTTCAAAATTGCCTTGATAAATGCCGTAGTTCTTCTTAACAATTGCTACTTTAAAAGTCTTAACCTTTTTATTTGAAGCTGTTGTTGTTTGCCCCTTATTAGTGGTCGAAGGCGCTTTTGTCTGATCGGATGAAGACGGCGTCTTTGTTTGATCAGCTTTCCCAGATTGATCTGTTTGGTCAGTTTTACCTGATTGTTCAGTTTGACTAGGTTGCTGTGTTTGAGTTGTTTGACTGCTTTGAGGTGATTGAGCCTCATCAGCAGCGCTAACAACTGAAACGATACTTGAGCTTGCAATCGGAGCAGCAAGCAAGATTGCAGCAGAAAGTGTCTTTATTTTTTTAAGCACTGATTTTTTATCCACTTTTTTCCTCCAAAATTTCATATATTATTGTTAAATTATCTTACCAAAACTAGTTTACTACAATCACCAATTAATTTGGCATATTTTTAAATGGAAAAAGTTAATCTAAAAAAAGAGTAATAAAAAAGGCAATCGTAGTTGCCTTTTCATTTGTTTAACTTTTTTATGCAGCTGTTCGACTAATACTAAAAATATAGTTGAACATACCATTAGATAGGCCTGGTGTACTATAAATTATAAAACGTAAAAATGGTGAATTAAGTGTTTGCTGAATAAACCATGGATTTTGCAAAGCATTTAGCATCGACAAAATTATATAGACGAAAAAGTAGCTAGCAAAAAATTGAGCGGTTGCGCCTAAAACACCATCTAAAAGCGTACCAAAACTGGTTGAGTGAGGCTTTTTGCTTGGAAACCAGCCTTTAACAATTTTGATTAGCCATTTGCCAACAAATAAAATGATGAAAAAGGCTAAGAACCGAAAAATCATTAAATTGGTACTGGGAGTCAAACTGGTTTGAATGTTTTGACCAGTAATTTGGCTATAAAGCCAGTTGCCAACAGGATTTTGAAATAAGATTGCAGCGATAAAAACAACTGCTGCGAAAATCAAATTAATAATTAATTTGGTAAAACCGGTTTGGTATCCCTTATATGTTTTTAGGGCCAAATAGACTAAAACAATTAAAGTAACAATCATATTGATCTCCTTTGACGATATTATAGCGTATTTTGCTGATTTAGACTTTGACGGCAGTCAAAAAATATTTCATAATTAATAAGATATAATGGCTTTACAATAAGCCGCTTTTAGCGTTAAATTTATAGGGTGTGAAACAAGGTTTCACGGGTGAAAAATGAATCCTGAACAATTTGTCCAAGAATTATCAAAGCGTAATTTTAAATTAAATGAAAAGCAAATCAACCAATTTAACCAATACTTTACTAGTTTGATTGAAGCTAATCAGCATGTTAACCTCACGCGAATTACTGAAGAAAATGATGTTTATCTTAAGCACTTTTTTGACAGTGTTACGCCACTATTCATGTTTGATGAACTTTTTAAATCAGGCAGTGAATTATGCGATGTTGGTGCTGGTGCGGGTTTCCCGTCAATTCCGCTCAAAATTATAAAACCAGAAATCAAAATCACTATTGTCGATTCTCTAGGTAAGCGATTAACTTTTTTGCAAGAACTTGTTGATAAGTTAGATCTAAAGGATGTAACACTTGTTCATGGTCGCGCCGAAGATGTCGGTCAAAACAAGCAATACCGTGAACAGTTTGATCTTGTAACTGCTCGTGCAGTTGCCAATATGGCGGTATTGAGTGAATATTGCTTACCTCTAGTCAAAAAAGATGGTAATTTCATTGCACTTAAGGGACCTAAAGCTGATGATGAGTTAAAAGATAGTCAAAAGGCAATCACAACTCTTGGTGGCAAGGTTAGCAAGGTTGAAGAACTGCAATTACCTTATAGTAGCGAGGAAAGAACGCTGATTCTTGTTCAAAAAGTCAAAATGACACCCAAGAAATATCCACGACAAGCGGGGACACCGCATCGTAAACCAATTCATTAATAGGGGGACAATCATATGTCACTATTTTCTTCTTTAAGACATCACGATGAAATTCCTAAAGATAAACAAATTCAAGATATTGAATTAACTAAAATCGTTCCAAATTCTTATCAACCAAGACGTGAGTTTTCCGATGAGTCAATTCGTGAATTAGCAACGACACTTGATAAGGAAGGATTGCTGCAACCAATTGTGGTTCGCGAACAGGGCGAGCAATATGAAATCATTGCAGGTGAGCGCCGTTTTCGTGCTGCTAAACATTTAGGCTGGGAAACCATTCCTGCAATTGTTAACAATATGGATGAAGCTCAAGCTGCATCATTAGCGTTAATTGAAAACTTACAAAGAGAAGACTTAAATCCAATCGATGAGGCGCAAGCATATAACAATTTAATGAAACTAAATAATTTGACGCAAACAGCTCTTGCGCAAAATATTGGTAAATCTCAATCATATGTTGCCAACAAGATGAGATTGTTGAAGTTATCGCCTAAAGTTCAAAGTTACCTAGCTAGTGGAGAAATTTCGCCACGTCATGGCCGTTGTCTGGTAGGTTTAAGTCAGAAGGACCAAGGACGTGTGTTAGACGAAATTTTGGCTAATAACCTCAACGTTAGCGACACAGAAAAAATTGTCAAAGATGTTGATGGCTACTTTGAAAACAAAAAAGACCAGGATAAGGCAGAAAAGACAAAACGTGCTGTTAATCGGGTACCTAAGGACATGCAGGTTCAAATTAACACAATCAAGCGTGCAGTTAAGTTGGCCAAGGAATCGGGTATCAAGGTTAAGGTCAAAGAGAACAACACGCCTGACGACTATATGATTACGATTGAATTAAAGAGAAAGTAGGTTGCACATGGAAAATATGGTAAGTGTAATTTCGGTTGCTAACCAAAAGGGTGGTGTTGGTAAAACCACCACCACTATTAATTTGGCAGCTTCGATTGCAGAACGTGGGTACCGCGTTTTAATTGTCGATATTGATCCTCAGGGGAATGCAACTTCTGGTTTAGGAATTGAAAAATCGGAAATTGATCAAGATATTTACAGTGTGTTGATTAACGATGTTCCACTCAAAGACACAATTTTCCATACTTCAACTGATAAGCTGGATTTGGTGCCAGCCACCATTAATCTTTCAGGAGCAGAAACTGAACTAATCAGCATGATGGCACGCGAAACAAGACTGAAGTCAGCGCTTGATACAGTTAGTGGCGATTATGATTTCATTTTCATTGATTGTCCGCCTTCTTTAGGACAATTATCAATTAATGCCTTTACAGCTTCAAATTCAATTTTAATTCCAGTTCAAAGTGAGTACTATGCAATGGAAGGGCTAAGTCAATTGCTTAATACCATTCGTCTAGTTCAAAAGCACTTTAACAAGGACCTAGGTGTTGAAGGCGTATTGATGACTATGCTGGATGCGCGAACTAATTTAGGCGCAGAAGTTGTTAAAGAGGTAAAGTCTTACTTCACAGATAAGGTTTATAAAACTATTATTCCTCGGATAACTAAACTGGCAGAAGCTCCAAGTTACGGCGAAGCAATTACAGAATACGCACCTAATTCAAGAGGTGCCAAGGTATACGATGATTTAGCTAAGGAGGTGTTGAAGAATCATGGAAAGAGACTCAAAAAATAAAGAATTGAAGCGAAAAGGCGGTCTTGGCCGTGGGATTGAAGCTTTGTTTGAAGATGAGCCACAGATTGAAGAAACTGAAGAAGAAATCAAGGACCTTGATCTTGGCGATATTAGGCCCAATCCTTATCAACCGCGTAAGAGTTTTGACGATAAAACCCTGAAAGAATTATCAGATTCAATTAAGGAAAACGGCGTTTTTCAACCAATTATTGTCCGTAAATCCGTTAATGGTTATGAAATTATTGCGGGTGAGCGTCGTTATCGTGCTTCCAAGTTAGCCAAGAAAACAACAATTCCAGCGATTGTACGTGACTTTACAGAAAGTCAAATGATGGAAGTGGCTGTTCTTGAGAACTTGCAACGTGAGGATTTGACACCGCTAGAAGAAGCGCAAGCTTATGAAATGCTGCAAAAGAATTTGGGTTTAACACAAGAAGAAGTTTCAAAACGGATGGGTAAGTCACGTCCATATATTGCCAACTACCTGCGTTTACTTACTTTGCCTAGCAAAACCAAGCACCTTCTGCAGCATGGTGACCTTTCAATGGGTCAGGCTAGAACACTGCTAGGGCTAAAAAACAAAGATAAAATTGATGAGGTTGCCAAGCAAGTAGTTAAAGAGGGGATGCCTGTTCGTAAGGTAGAAGCACTTGTAGCTAGTCTTAACGCAAAGAAGCCTCATAAGAAGACGACTAAGAAGTCAGCCTTTATTAGGGAAAGCGAACATCAATTATCTGATAAGTTGGGTTCCAAAGTTAATATTTCCGAAAGCAAAAAAGGTAACGGTCGTTTATCAATTGGATTTTCTTCAGTCGATGAGCTGAACAGAATTCTCGATATCTTGGGTGTTGATCTTGATGAATAAGGCAATCACTTATAACTTGGCAGATACAGTTTTGATGAAAAAACCTCATGCCTGTAAAGTGAATGAATGGGAAATCCTGCGCTTGGGCGCTGACATTCGTTTAAAGTGTATGGGCTGTGGTCACATTGTAATGATGCCGAGATCAAAGTTTGAACATAATCTCAAAAAAGTTTTAACTAAGGCAAATGATCCTGTAAATAAGAAAAATGAATTCTTTGTACCAAAGGAAAATATTGCCCAACCAAATTTTAATCAAGATAATAATTAATTTAGAAGTAAAAAGAAGAGGATAAAGATGTCATTAACTGCTGGTATTGTTGGATTGCCAAATGTTGGGAAGTCAACCTTATTTAACGCAATTACTAAGGCGGGGGCCGAAATGGCTAACTACCCATTCGCCACGATTGAACCAAACGTAGGGATGGTCGAAGTACCTGATAAGCGTTTGGCACGAATTCAGGAATTAGTACCTGCGAAAAAAATTGTTCACACAACTTTTGAATTTACTGATATTGCAGGCTTGGTTAAGGGTGCATCAAAAGGTGAAGGGCTTGGTAACAAGTTCTTAGAGAACATTCGTCAAACAGATGCGATTGTTCATGTAGTACGTGCCTTTGAAGATGACAACATTACCTCTGTAACTGGTAAGGTGGATCCAGAAGAGGATATCAATACCATTAACTTGGAATTGGCAATTTCTGATTTGGATGCAGTTAACCGTAGAATTGACAAGGTAAAGAAGCTTGCACAACAAAAAGATAAGGAAGCTAAAGCTGAACTTGATGTTTTGGAAAAAATTAAGCCAGTTTTAGAAGAGGGCAAGGCCGTACGCTCAATCAGTTTCAATGAAGAAGAGCAAAAAATTGTTAAAGGCTTGTTCCTATTGACAGCTAAGCCAGTTATCTATGTTGCCAATATTGCTGAAGACTCTATGGCCGATCCTGAAAGTGATCAATACTTCCAAATCGTTAAAAAGCATGCAGAAAGTGAAAATGCTGAGTGCTTAGGAATTTCAGCTGCTACTGAAGAAGAAATAGCCGGACTTGATGATGATGAAAAAGCTGAATTTTTAGAGGCTGAAGGTGTCAGTGAGTCAGGACTAGACCGCTTAATCAGAGCAGCATATCATATCTTAGGACTTAGAACTTTCTTCACAGCCGGTGGACCAGAAACACGTGCGTGGACTTTCCATGAAGGCATGAAAGCCCCACAAGTTGCTGGTGTAATTCACTCAGACTTTGAACGTGGCTTTATCCGTGCTGAAGTTGTTTCATTTGCTGACTTGGACAAATATGAAACAATGCAAAAGGTTAAAGAAGCCGGCAAGTTGCGCCTTGAAGGAAAAGATTACGAAGTCGAAGACGGTGACATTATTGAATTTAGATTTAATGTTTAGGAAAAGATAATGGCTGAAAAGAAAACTGAAGAAGAAGTAAAAATAGATACGAATAAGCAAGAAAAGCTGAAAGAAAAAGTTGAGAGTCAAAACAAAGACGATGAAGTGAAGGAAATGAATCCGAAGCAACTGCGTCAGCAGTTAAGTAATAAGAACTCTGATTACATTTATCGCTTGCAAAAAGAATTAGAAACTCAAGGCAAAATGAGCGCTGAAGATGCAAATAAACGGGTTGATGATTTATTGGCTGACCTAGTTGTTGCTCAACGCCATGGTCAACCAGCTTCTACTTTTTATGGCATGGCACCAAAACTCAAGGCAGCTGATATGTTAAAGCCAAAGAAAAAGACTGCAGCTGATATTCCATTTTGGCAATATGCAGTAGATAGTGCACTTTTATATATTGCATTATTTGTTGGTATTTTTGGTGTTATTGCACTCTTTACGCCAAACTCAAAGAATAATTCGCAAATGGGAATTTTGTCACTAGTTCTTGTAGGTGGTGTAATGGGTGTCTTCATGACCAAATATAATGAATGGGTTTTACCTTCAGCTGGAAAGAACAGAAAAATTCCTTGGTCAAAACTGATTTGGGGCTTTGTTCTGATGCTGGTAATTCTGTTTGCTTGCTTCTGGGTATTGGCAATTCCAGCATTAAGAATTATTAATCCTGTTTTGTCTGGAGTAGCTAACATTATTATTGCAGCTGCAGCATATGGAATTCGTTGGGTATTCCGTCGTCACTTCCAAATAATTGGTTCAGTTTTTAATCCGGCGACAACAAACAAATAGGTGCTTTTTGTAAAAAAAAGGTCTATAATTAAATAACTATATATTTACAAGGATAAATAGATTTTTAAGTCTATTTATCCTTTTAAATTAAAATTTGCACTCCGAGAAATAGCTATTTTCCCGTGGATAGAAAGAGGTACTTAATGATTAATACACTGCGTAAATCAATTAGGCAGTACAAGAAGCAATCTTTGCTGTCCCCACTTTTTGTTATTGGTGAGGTTATCATTGAAATGCTGATACCATATTTAGTTGGTATTTTAATTGATAATGGAATCATGAAGGGTAACATGCCGTATATCATGAAAACAGGTTTGCTGTTGTTCGTGATTACAATTGTGTCACTTGTTTTAGGTGCAGGTGCGAGCTATTTCTCCGCTCACGCTGCGGCAGGTTTTGCTGCTAATCTGCGAAAAGATATGTTTTACCATGTTCAAGACTTTTCGTTTGAAAACATCGATAAATTTTCCAGCTCCAGTCTTGTAACTAGAATGACGACAGATGTTAACAACATTCAAATGGCATATCAAATGCTGATCAGAATTGCTGTTAGAGCACCAATGATGTTGATTGTTTCAATCATTATGTCTCTAATCATCAGCCCTAGATTGTCGTTAATCTTTGTCGTTATTGCTCCTGTTTTCGTGATTATCATGGCACTTATTATTAAAAGTGCTAACCCATATTTCCCTAAAATTTTTAGGGGCTACGATCAGATGAACCAGGTAGTTCGTGAAAACATCCGTGGTATTCGTGAAGTTAAGACATATGTTCAAGAAGATGAGCAAACGACTAAGTTTAAGAAGTCGTCTGGCTTTATTTATAAGCTATTTTCAACAGCACAAAAAATCATGTCACTTAACTCAATGGTTGTGATAGCTGTTTTGAATATTTCAAACTTAGCAATTTGCTGGTTTGGTGCAAAGGAAATCGTTGGTGGTACTTTACAAGCCGGTCAATTGATTTCAATGTTCTCATATTCAAACTCTGTTTTAAACAGTCTGAATATTTTAGCAATGATCTTTACCCAACTGGTAGTTTCAGCAGCTAGTGGTCGAAGAATTGCTGAAGTAATCAATGAGAAGCCATCTATTGAAAACCCACGTAAGCCATTAAAAGAAGTTACTAATGGTGAAGTCATCTTTGATCACGTTAACTTTAAGTACAATCCGGATGATAAGAATTATGCTTTGCATGATATAAACTTAAAAATTAAGCCTGGTGAAACACTAGGTATCATTGGTAAAACTGGTTCATCAAAATCAACTTTAGTTTCAATGATTCCGCGTTTATATGATACGGACTCGGGTGCAGTTCGTGTTTCTGGACATAACGTTAAATCTTATGACTTAAAGACTTTACGTGATAATGTTGCGGTTGTTTTGCAAAACAACGTGTTATTCTCTGGCACAATTAAGGACAATCTGAAATGGGGAAATGAGAATGCAACTGACGAGCAAATTTTAGCTGCTTCAAAGATTGCCCATGCGGATGACTTTATTCAAGAAATGCCTGATAAATACGACACAATGGTTGAACAAGGCGGTAACAACGTTTCTGGTGGTCAAAAGCAAAGAATTACTATTGCCAGAGCACTTTTGAAGAAACCAAAGATTTTAATTTTGGACGACTCGACTTCGGCAGTTGATACGCAAACGGAACGTGAAATTCGTGAATCGCTAGCACAAGAAATGCCTGATACGACTAAAATTATCATTTCCCAACGAATTGTTTCAATTAAGGATGCAGATCGAATTATCGTAATGGATGATGGTAACATTCAAGACATTGGTAACCACGATGAGTTGATGAAGCGTAACGATCTGTATAGCTCGATTGCTAAATTCCAAGAAGAACAAAAGAAGTAGGTGATGAATTTGGATAAAGCAGTGACAAATAAAAATGCAGAAATGAAGGGGCAGCGAACTACTACCTTATTTAGATTATTGAAGTTAATCGCAAATACTAGTCCTTGGATGCTTATTACATCTATCATCGCCATTATTTTGTCGGCAGGGGCTAACATAATTGGATCACTATTTATTGAACGGTTAATTAATGTTTATATTATTCCTCTAACAAAACAAGCACATCCAAATTTTGGTCCACTTTGGCAAGCAATTGTGGTGATGTTTGGTTTTTATGCAATTGGTTTTATTTCTAGTTACCTGTTTGCCGTCTTAATGGCTGTTTTAGCTCAAAAGGTTCAGTATCGGGTACGTAATGAAATGTTTGAGCACATGGAAAAATTGCCAATTTCATATTTTGATGAAA
The DNA here is from genome assembly GCF_003692845.1 of Lactobacillus sp. ESL0263. Taxonomy (NCBI): domain Bacteria; kingdom Bacillati; phylum Bacillota; class Bacilli; order Lactobacillales; family Lactobacillaceae; genus Lactobacillus; species Lactobacillus sp. ESL0263. The sequence goes on from NZ_REHL01000002.1 coordinate 120,628, forward strand.
ATGACTATGGCGATATCATGAGTCGTTATACAAACGATATTGATACATTAATGCAAATGATCTCCCAGTCAATTCCGCAATTTATGAACTCAACTTTAAACATTGTCTTCGCTTTAGTGGCGATGTTTACTTTAAGTTGGCAGTTAACAATTTTCACTTTAGTGATGTTTGTGCTCTCACTGGGAATTGTGCGTTTCCTAACTTCTCGTTCATCGCACTACTTCCAATTGCAACAAAAAGAACTTGGGCAAGTTAACGGCTATAACGAAGAAATGCTTAATGGACTGAAAGTTATCAAGGTCTTCAGTCATGAACCAGAAGTTGAAGAAGAGTTCGAAACTTACAATCATGCTCTAGAAAATGCAGCTGGTAAAGCAAATACATACGCTACTGTCTTGTTCCCAATTATGGGTAACATGGGTAACTTACTTTATGTTTTAATTGCAGTTATTGGTGGTGCCGTTTCACTTAACCACCTCGCACCAATTTCATTGGGTGTGATTGGTGCCTTCTTGCAACTAGCAAAACAGTTCTCAATGCCAATTGCGCAAATTTCGCAACAATTAAACTCAATCGTAATGGCTTTGGCTGGTGCTAAACGAATTTTTGATTTGGAAGATGAACCGGTTGAAACTGATGATGGTGATGTAACTATCACTAAGGATCGCGACGTTAAGGGTGCATGGCACTGGAATGTTCCTCAAAAAGATGGATCTGTTAAGCAAGTAACTGTCAAAGGTCACATTGTGTTTGACAATGTTAACTTTGGCTACTCACCAAATAAACAAATTTTGTATAACATTTCTCTTGATGCAAAACCAGGAATGAAAGTTGCACTTGTTGGTGAAACTGGTGCGGGTAAAACAACTATTTCCAATATGATTAATCGGTTTTATGAGATTAATTCAGGAACAATTACCTACGATGGCATTCCAATTAGTAGAATCAAGAAGGATGATTTGCGTCATTCATTATCAATTGTTTTGCAGGAAACTCACCTGTTTACCGGAACTGTAATGGATAACATCAGATTTGGTAATATGGAAGCAAGTGATGATGATGTTTACCAAGCAGCGCATTTATCGCATGCTGATGAATTCATCCATAATCTAGATGAAGGTTATAAGACTGTAATTGATGGTAATGGTGGAGACCTTTCTCAAGGCCAAATGCAGTTACTAAGTATTGCACGAGCAATGATTGCTGATGAGCCAGTAATGATTCTGGATGAAGCAACTTCAAGTATTGATACTCAAACTGAGAAACTTGTTCAAGCCGGAATGGATAACCTGTTGGCTGGACGAACTAGTTTTGTAATTGCCCACCGGTTATCGACAATTGTTAATTCTGACTTGATTCTGGTTCTCGACCATGGTCACATTATTGAAGCTGGTAATCACCAAGAACTATTGAAAGAAAAAGGCTATTACTACGAGTTATATACTGGTAAAAAGGAAATCGAATAGTCTTAAATTAAGAAATCCTAATCTCTTATTAGAAGAGGTTGGGATTTTTTGTATGCTCATAAAAAGCGCTCAAATAAAGGAAATACCGTAAAGCAGATATTTGGCTTAGAACACTTGTTTGTGTTATCATTATACAAAGATAAAATTATAATGATAGGTTAAAAATACTATATTCAGCATTAGCATGCATGTGGTATTAATAAAAGGAAATTAGTGATGAACCAAATACTTCAAATTCTGAGCGAACGCAGGGGCGATTTGTGGGTAGCACTCTTACAGCACTTACAAATTTCGCTTGTTTCGCTATTGTTGGCGATGATAATTGCCATGCCGCTTGCTTTTTGGGCAACGAAGCACAAAAAGGCGGCGGAATTTCTCTTACAGGTGACTAGTATTTTACAAACGATTCCTTCGCTAGCTCTTTTAGGATTATTAATTCCACTTGTTGGAATTGGCACTGTTCCAGCAGTAATTGCACTTGTTGTCTACGCATTACTGCCAATTTTTCAAAACACTTATATCGGCCTAACTGGAATTGATCCGGCATTAGAAGAAGCTGCAAATGCCTTCGGCATGTCAAGGATGCAGAAGTTATGCAAGGTTGAGATACCTCTAGCTTTACCAACAATTATTTCTGGTATTCGAACTGCACTGGTGTTAATTGTTGGAACGGCGACAATGGCTGCATTAATTGGTGCAGGTGGTCTAGGTAGTTTTATTTTACTGGGAATTGATCGCAATAATACTGCTTTGATTATTATTGGTGCGGTTTGTTCAGGTGCGCTGGCAATCTGCTTGAGCGCTCTAATTAAATGGCTTGAGCATGCATCTGTGAAAAAGGCTTTAGGCGTTTTTGCAGTTTGTCTGTTTTTCCTAGCAGGGTCAGGTATTTATCAGGCTGTGGAGAATCACACGGAAACAATTACTATTGCAGGTAAACTTGGTTCAGAGCCAGAAATCTTGATTAATATGTATAAGGAATTAATTGAAGATAGCGATGCACACGTTAAAGTTGTTTTGAAGCCGAATTTTGGTAAGACTACTTTTTTATATAGCGCACTTAAAAATAATAAAATCGATATTTATCCAGAATTTACCGGAACAATCTTAGAGACTTTTGCTAAAAAGCCAATTTCAACTTCCGGGCTTGACGAACAGCAAACTTATCAAAAAGCTCGGCAATTAATGAAACAGCAAGACAAGTTAGCTTTGTTAAAGCCAATGGCGTACGACAATACATATGCGTTAGCAGTAAAGACTTCGTTTATGAACAAGCATCATCTGCATAAAATCAGCGATTTAGCACCAATTCAGTCTCAATTAAAGGGTGGAATGACCATGGAATTTATTGATCGTGGTGATGGTTTTAAAGGAATTAAAAAGCTCTATGATATTGACTTTCCTGTTAAATCAATGGAACCAGCACTACGTTACCAAGCAATTCAACAAAATAAGGTCAATATTGTTGATGCCTATTCTACTGATAGTGAGTTACGACAATACCACTTGAGCATTTTACGGGATGATAAACATAATTTTCCTATTTATCAGGGTGCGCCTTTAATGAGCATAGATTTTGCCAATAAACATCCAAAGATTGTTCAAAGCCTAAATAAGCTTGCCGGTAAGATTACTGAAAAAGAAATGCAGGAAATGAACTATGAAGTTAACGTAAAAAACGTTGATCCTGGCAAAGTTGCACACCAATATTTGGTTAAGCATCATTTGATTAAGGAGAATTAAGATGACGACAGCAATAAAATTTGAACATGTAAAAAAATCTTTTGCCGATAAGTTAGTAATTAATGACCTTAATCTCGAAATTAAGCAGGGTGAATTGTTCGTCTTAGTTGGAAATTCAGGTAGTGGTAAAACAACATCAATTAAGATGATTAACCGATTGGAAGACCCTACAACCGGACAAGTGCTGGTGAATGAGCAACCAACTACTTCATATGATTTACAGAAATTGCGTTGGAATATTGGTTATGTTTTACAACAAATTGCATTATTTCCGAATATGACCGTTGCTCAAAACATCTCGCTAATTCCAGAAATTAAGGGCGAATGTCGGCGCAAGGATAAGAAGCAGCAAAGGAAAACTGAGCAATTGTTAACCGAAGTAGGACTTGATCCTAAAAGCTATTCTTCTCGCTATCCTAGTGAATTATCTGGCGGAGAGCAACAACGAATAGGTATTTTACGTGCAATTGCTTCTCAGCCGCCAATTGTTTTAATGGACGAACCGTTTAGTGCGCTTGATCCATTATCTCGAACTAATTTACAAGACTTAGTTGTCGACCTGCATGAAAATTTACATAACACAATTGTGTTTGTCACCCATGATATGAGCGAAGCACTTAAAATAGCGGATCGAATTGGAATCATGAAAGATGGCGAGCTGCTTCAAGTGGGTGAGCCCAATGAAATCTTGCGTCATCCGGCCAATCAGTTCGTCCAAGACTTTTTCCGTGGCAGTTTGGGCAAGGATATTTACGAAACTCCTGTAAGGCAAGCAATCCTTTTCAATCGACTGGCTGAAGACCATGGACAAAAAAGCGAGCAGCTTCCAACAATTAGCGCTGACGAAAAGTTGGCTAAAGTACTCAGCCTTTTATGTAATGCAGAAAAAGTTGCAGTTCAGGATCATGATGGTAAATTTATTGGCTTTCTTGACCGGCAATGGGTAATTAAATACTTAAATGGAATAAATGATTTTAGCTAAAAGTTGGGCCAAGTACCCAGCTTTTTTAATAAAAAGATAAGTTATGTGTGAATGTTAGGTGATTGTAACAAAATTAGCTAAAATATGAATTATAGAGTCTGCTACACTATAAGTGGTAGAGATTATTCACAATAATTAATAAATAAAAAGAAGGGACAAAGCCCTATGAAAATTTTAGTAGTCGATGACGATAAAGAAATTGTTGAATTATTGAGTATTTATCTAAAGAATGAAGGTTATACTCCGGTTATAGCATATAGTGGTAAAGAAGCTATCACTAAATTAACTACTACACCTGATATTTCGTTAATGATTTTGGACGTAATGATGCCAAGTATGAGCGGAATTGATGTAATTAAAGAAGTTCGAAAGGACTCTGATATTCCAATTATTATTGTGTCAGCTAAAACCGGCGACATGGATAAAATTCAAGGCCTAATTACTGGTGCTGATGACTACGTTTCAAAGCCATTTAATCCGCTTGAAGTAATGGCTCGGGTACGTTCACTTTTACGTCGTAGTCAAAAACAAGTTAAGGATGACGAACCGGATGTTTTGGAAATCGGGCCTCTAGTTATTAACCGTGATTCACACGAAGTAAAAACAATTGATGGCAAAGATATTCAGTTAACGGCCTTGGAATTTGGCATTTTGTATTTACTTGCTAGTCACCCAAATCGTGTTTTTTCTGCCGACGAAATTTTCGAACGAGTATGGCAACAGGAATCTATTGTCTCGGCCAAGACTGTAATGGTCCACGTTTCGCATTTGCGTGACAAAATTCAAAAAGCTACTGGCGGTGAAGACGTTATCCAGACTGTCTGGGGTGTAGGTTATAAGGTTGAGGCCTAAATAAAAATGAATAAAGAACATGTCAAGTTAACAGCTACGGAAAAAAGTGAACTGTTTGCTGAAGGCGTGATTACAATTGTGCTACTCCTATTGCTCAATTTATCCATTGTTATTTTGATCAATTTAACGATTTTGCAAAATAAGAACTTAGTAAACGGTATTTATTTTTTGAAAAAAACAATCACGTTTGCTGGGGGCCGGCACCTATGGTCCTGGCAAAATACGTTTTTGGTCATGATGGGCATCGGCGATTTGATTGTCTTATATTGGCGTTTAATTAGGCGTTATCATCAAATGCAGTTGCGCCATGTTATTTCAGAGCTGCACTATATTGCTCAAGGTCATTTTGACCACACTATTTCGTTTAAAGTGAAAACCGATTTACAAAAGGTAATTGATTCAATCAATTCTTTAGTTGACAGTACTGTAAATGCAATTAATGAAGAAAGGGCAATTGAGCAATCAAAAGATGAATTAATTAGCAACGTCTCACATGATATTAGGACGCCATTAACATCAATTATCGGTTATCTCGGCTTGCTTAAATCTGGTGTAGACGATCCAGAAGAACAGCAACGCTACCTTAACATTGCGTATTCTAAAGCAGAACAAATGAAGTCACTTGCACATGATTTGCTTGAATATACAACGCTAAAATCTACTAATACTAGTTTGAACCTGACCTCCCTGCATATTTTTTCAATGCTTGAACAAGTAGCAGCTGGGTTTGAATTTGAAGCAGATGAAAAGGGGGTTGTTTTTAATATTGAAACAAGACCCAAAGACTTGACGATTCAAGCTGACCCAGAAAAATTAGTGCGTGTGTATAATAATTTGATTACTAATGCCTTGAAATATGGTACCGGTGCTACCCAAATAAACTTGATTGCCAATTTAGTTAATAACAATGAGGTTGAATTACGGGTAGAAAACAACGGTGAGCGCATTCCCAAGGACTCTTTAAAGAAAATTTTTGAGCGTTTTTATCGTATGGAAGGCTCGCGGAATACTCAAACTGGTGGAACTGGACTCGGCTTAGCTATTACCAAGAGCATAGTCGACTTGCACCATGGCAAGATTCGCTGTGAATCCGACGATAAGTGGACACGTTTTATCATTTGTTTGCCATTAGACCCAAAGAATACAAAATCTCTAGCCTAGCTGTGTTATAATTTTGACTAGATAACAAATAGAGGGGTATAGCATGAGTATTTCTTTAAATACCTGTATTTTAATATTAAAAGAACATCACTTACTTAAATCGAGCGCAGTTCAAGATACTGTTATGACAAAAATGGAATATGTGTCATACGATTCACGTGATATTAAAACCAACACCTTGTTTTTCTGCAAAGGTGCCGGTTTTAGACCAACTTATTTATCAATGGCAAAAGATAATGGTGCTAACTGTTATGTGGCTGAACAGCCATACCCAGAAGGCAAAGGGATGCACGCACTGATTGTTCGCGATGTTTCAAAGGCAATGGCATTGCTATCTGCGGCATTTTTCCGTTTTCCACAAGATGATTTGTATGTAATTGCAATTACTGGAACTAAGGGCAAGACAACAACCTCTTACTTTTTAAAGGGGATGCTAGATCAAGTTAATGGTGGACGTACTGCATTAATTTCTTCTGTTAACAATGTTGTTGGTCAAAAGCCAGAAGATACTTTTAAGTCGAGTTTAACTACGCCGGAGTCGCTTGATTTGTTCCGTGATATGCGTGAAGCAGTTGATAACGGAATGACTCATTTGGTAATGGAAGTTTCTAGTCAGGCTTATAAGCGTAACCGTGTCTTTGGCTTAACTTATGATTTAGGCTTCTTTTTGAACATTTCGCCTGATCATATTGGACCAAATGAACACCCAAACTTTGCGGATTATCTACATTGTAAGTTGCAGCTGTTGGTTAATGCGCGCAAGTGTATTATCAATGCGCAAACAGCCCACTTTGATGAAGTCTACGCAGCAGCTACAACAACAACAGATCCCGATAGTATTTACCTATTTGCTGATGAAAAGTTCACCAATCCGAGCCTAAAGCAAACAATTGACTTCCGCTTTTCTACCGAAGAACTTGATATGGCTCGTACGAAGTTTCAAGTTCTCTGTGTAAGTGACAAGGCAAAGCAGCTTAAGATAGCTGGTGATTATCAGTTGAAGATGCTTGGTGATTTTAACGAGTCCAACGGAACTGCAGCAGTTATTGGTGCAGGCTTGGCAGGTATGGAACATGATCCTGCTGCCAAAGGTATAAGCCAAGTATCTGTTCCCGGAAGAATGCAAACTGAAGTTACTAAGGATCATGGTGTGGTAGTTGTTGACTATGCTCATAATGAAGCATCAATGATGGCTTTAATGGGCTTCATGCAACGCGAATTTGATAATCCAAAAATCATAGTGGTCGTCGGTGCACCTGGTGATAAGGGCATTTCACGACGTCCGGGTTTTAGTAAGAGTTTGAATGCATATGCTGACAAGGCCTTTTTGACAACTGATGATCCAGGCTTTGAAGATCCAATGGAGATCTGCCAGGAAATTGACGCGGGAATTGATCACTCCAAAGTTGATGTCACAATTGAATTAGATCGACAAAAAGCAATTTATGATGCAATTAGTATGTCAAAAAATGGTGACGTCGTTCTAATCTGTGGTAAGGGTGAAGATGGCTTCCAAAAAGTTCGTGGAGTCAATACTCCTTATCCTTCTGACATCAATGTAGCCCAGCAAATGATTAATGAGCTGGAAGGACAGAACGAGCACTTTAAATAGTGAGAAAAGCGCAAAAATGAGAAACTTTTTTACAATTCTTGGTGGTATGGGAACAATTGCAACAGAAAGTCTTGCAAGACAACTTAACCATCGAATTAAAATCACTAAAGACCAAGACTATTTAAATTATGTTTTGGTTAATGACGCCCAAATACCTGATCGAACAGCCTATATTAAAGACCATTCTAAACCAAACTTTTTCATCAATTTGCGTGAGGATGTTTTACAACAGGCACAATTAGGTCCTGACTTCTTTATTATGCCGTGTAATACAGCACACTACTTTTATGATGACCTTGCTAGTCTAACTGATGTTCCTTTTTTGCATATGATGCGGATTGCAGTGCACCGGTTTGTTGAAGAATATCCTAATGAACAGAAAATTGGTGTAATTGCGACTGAAGGTTCAATTTATGATCATTTATATGTTGATGAAATTACGGCAGTTGGCCGTCAGGTAGAACTAGGTGGGCCTGAGATTCAGCCGATGGTTACTGAACTGATTTATACTAATATCAAGCAAAAGGGTATAGTAGACGCAGAACTATATCATAGTATTTTGCGTAAGATGCATGATGAGTACGGCTGTAACGTTATTTTGTTAGGCTGCACTGAACTTTCTTTAGCCCAAGAAAAAGCTCCTGATCATCCTTATAAGGTGATTGATCCCCAATCAATCATTGCTGATGTAGCGATTGAATTAGAATTGAAAATTCGTGCGGGGATGGATCCTAAAGAGGCAGTAAAGAAATATTTATATTAAAAAAGTTTCACTTGCAATTGTGAGTGAAACTTTTTATTTTTATATAAATGATATTTCGTTATTAGAAGGCGAAAAATATTGTAGAGGGACAAAGATGATTACAATTAACGGACTTAATGGTGTACCAAAAATTACTACAGTGTGTGATTTGCCAAAGGTATTGGCAAAAACTATAAAAAAAGAGAAATTTAATGTGTCCAATGGCGATATTATTTGTGTGGCTTCTAAAATATGCTCGTTGGCAGAAGGTAATATTGTTGAATTAAAACAAATAGTACCTTCTGCTTTAGCACAGAAAATTCAGAAACAAATTCCAAGAAAGGATTCTCGTCTAATTCAAGTGATAATTGATCAAACTGGGGATCCAACTGGCAAAAGGCTAGAAATGGATGATGGCTATATTGGGGCATGGTTACCTAATGGACTTTGCTTGACTAGTGGCGGAGTGGATAAGGGCGAAAATAATACTGCAATTACCTTACCGAAAAATTGTGATGCGTCTGCGCAAAAAATTAGCCAAACTTTTTTACAAGAATTAGGTGTTAAAGTTGGTGTGATTATCACTGATAGTGATGGAAGGAAAGATAAAAAGGGTGCAAACCAAATAGCTGTCGGATTGTATGGTCTAAAAGGTTTAAGAATTAATGAAACTGCCGGAACTGCTGAAACACTGTGTGACATGTTGGCGTCTGCTGCAGGCTTAGTAATGGGTCAACGCGGAGTTAATATTCCTTTAGCTTGCATACATGGACTGAAATATGAAGAGGATTTCCAAAGCAGTATTGAGGATACGGTTAATTAAAAAGGCCAAAATTCTTTTTGAATTTTGGCCTTTTTGCTTATAATCAGTGCGACTTATTATTTAAGTTCTTGTTCTTCTTTCACAGCTTGCTTATCAAGAGATTTAAAGAATGGGTAATATGCTAAAACAGCTAGTACTAATTCGATTGCTTGCCATACAGCAGCTTTCCAATCTCCACCAGTCATTAGAAAACCACTAATAATGGTTGGCGTTGTCCATGGAACTTGGGCAACAATCATACCAATAATGTGGAATTTCATTAAGAAGTAGGTAATGAATTGAAGAATCATAGGAGTCAGAATAAATGGAATCATTAAGGTTGGGTTCAAGACAACTGGAACACCAAACATAATAGGCTCACTAATATTAAAGATTGCAGGCATTAAACTCAAATTACGCATAGCCTTATATCTTTTACTTTTAGCAGTAAACATACAAAGTACTAAACCTAAAATAGCGCCAGTACCACCAATTGTCATACCAAAGTTTAAAAATCCTTCTGAAGTAATATTAGTAGGAGCCTGACCTTTAGCAACTGCGTTAATATTTTGAGTTAAAAATGTTAAAAATACAGGAGTATAAATACTACCAACAATATTGGTGCCGTGGATACCAACTGACCAAAGTAAGCAAACAAGAAAGATTGCTAATTCAACTCCCCAAATACTTGAAAGTCCAACAACAAGAGGACTGAAAATGGTTGTGATAACACTGTTGATGTCAATATTGCATACTACTCTAATTAGCCAAACGACTAGCAGGGCGGTTGCACCAGGAATTAATGATGAAAATGAGTTAGCAACTGCAGGTGGTACAGAGTCAGGCAAAGTAATTACCCAGTGATGTTTTATACAGAAATTCATTACTTCTACAACCAAGATGCAGATTACGATTGCTGTGAAAATACCGCCAGACCCAAGCTGTGCAGGATCTATTGCCAAATTTTTATTTAGCATTGCCATTAAAAAGGCAATGGTACCTACAGCAGTGGTAGACATTGGATCCATCTTGTTTGCTTTAGCAGCTTGATAGCTAATACCCATTGCTACTATCAATGCTAGGATACCAAATGTTACCGTAACACAAGCGTTTAAAGCTGGTGCGAAAGGCTTTATAATATTTGCCCAACCGGGAATGGGTAATTGGGCAATAATCATAAATATTGAGCCAAAAATCGTAAAAGGAATGGTAATAATCATACCATCTCTAAGAACGACCATATATTTTAAATTACCTATTTTTGCTAGCTTGGGCATTAACTTTTGCTGCACAATTGTCATTATGTTATGCATTATAAAAATCCTCCTAAAAGATTTATATTTATTAAACAAGTATGTAAAGTTAACTAACTAACCATAAATAATGTAATCCCTTTCATCGATTTTGTCAAACTAAAAAAAGACTACGTTTACGGTATAAGACGCAGTCTTTTGTCACCAAGTTCAAAAACTTCTCTCAAGAGTAATGAATAGCCACCAAGTAAAGGAGCAAATCTTGATTTTCGCGCTATTTGTAATTGAGTATTATGCTTTTTTAAAATTGGTAAATTATTTTTTATTTGGATTAATAAGCTGGGAATATTTTCTAATAGAGTAGAGTCAAGAATCACCATTTGAGGAGAAAAAGTAGCAATAAGGTTATTAAGAACAAGGGATAAACACTTAACAAATTGTAAAATAGCTTTATTTACTTGATGATTTCCTTTAAAGTATAACTTCGCTATTTGTTGGATTGACAGATTGTTCAGTCCCTCATTTTTAGAAATACTCTTTAAAACAGCTTCTTGCGAACAGTAGGTATTTGGATTAAAAGAAGCAAGGGAATCATCGTTTGACAACAAGAACTGCATTTCGCTTAAGTCTCCAGCATTATTGCCAAAGCCAGTGTAAAGATTTTCGTTAATAATGATTCCAGCATTAATATTTTCATCTATAACTACAGTAATCAAATTTTTCATTTCATTATTTGAAGAAAAATCACGCTGAAAAATTGCTGCTGCATCGGCGTTATTTGCAACAATTATTGGTATTGAATAGTTTTCCTTCAACCATGAAACTAATGAATCACTTATTAACTGCTCTTTTTTATGTACTGTTAAAGAAATACCAAGTAGTCCTTTTTCAGTATCACTTATCATAAAATCAGTAATTTTCTTTTTTAATAGGTTCTTGATGTTTGGATTTGAATTAGTAAGAGCTATTTCTTCGAAACGATTAACGTAGCCATTGGCTAGGGTAGCCATGATTTTAAGGGATTTGTTGCCTAATTCTAAATTAATAAAATATCCATAATGTGAATTAAAAGAAACAAGTAGAGGTCTTCTACCACCAACTGTAGTGCTTTCGCCCTCACCAATTTCTTTAACGTATTTTTTGTTTAATAAATCATCTAGAATACTAGAAATTGTAACTTTGTTAATTGAAAGATCTTTAGAAATTTGGCTGCGAGAAATAGGTCCGTAATTTATGACATGCTTTATGACGGAAATTTCGTTACTTTTACGCATCGCCTGCTTATTCATTACCATATTTGTTTACCCTTTTTTACTTTTATTATAAAGGTATTAGGAAGATTTGTTCAAACAAGATTTGCTGAAAGTGTTTACAATGATCTTAAATGGTATTATTCTATATGGTAAGGTATGTAAATTAAACTAACTAACCATAATAGGTGATACGGAAATGACAGTATTAACAGTAGATGTTGGACAAAAATATATAAGATATGGCTTTTTTGATAAAAATGATAATTTGACCGGTAAAGGTCAATATCAAATTTCAAATGCCTCTGCAAATACATTTTATGCCTCTTTAGCAAAAATAGTAAAAGAGAGTGGTTTTGATGTTACAGCAATTAGTATTAGTTTTCCAGGATTTATTGATGTTAAACACAATGTTGCCATTCGTGCTGGATCACTAAGAATTTTAGACGGACACAATATTGCTGAAGACTTTCATCGTTATATTGATAAGGACATAGAGATATTTATAGAAAATAATTCCAATTGTGCAGCAATAGCAGAAAAATTAAACGGAAATGCTCAAGATGTTCATGATTTTGTAGTTATGACTTTAGGAAATGGTATAGGTGGAGCAATCTACATTAATAATAAATTACTTCGTGGCATAGGATACTCAGCAGGAGAGTTTGGCATGATGGTCTGTGATTATACAGGCCATGGCTATGATAGTGAGCACTTTTTAGCTTCAACTAAGGCGTTGATTGCTGATTACTCAGAAATGAGGGGTATTCCAAATGATTTAGTGGAAGAATATCAAATTTTTTCTGAATTAGATGATCCACAAGTTAAGAAAATAGTTGATCATTGGGCTACATACGTTGCTATATGTATTTTTAATATTGTATGTACCCTTAACCCACAAAAATTTCTTATTGGTGGAAGTATTAGTCAAAATAGTGAACTAATACCACTACTTAATACTAAGTTAGCGGGAATTCCAAATTGGAGAGATTTCGAAACCATAGTAGAACCTTGTCACTTTTTTGATGATGCAAGTCTTTACGGAGCATATTGGGCCTATATAGGGAGCAAAAATAATGTTTCATAAGAAATTAGACGATTTTCCAACAGATTTTTTATGGGGAGCAAGTTCAGCCGCATATCAAATAGAAGGCGCCACTGGTGAAGATGGTAAGGGCAAATCAATTTGGGATGTATATTCACATGAAAAAGGTAATACTTATAAAGGAACTAGCGGAGATATAGCTGTAGATCATTACCATAAATATAAGGAAGATATAGCGTTAATGAAAAAGATGGGACTAAAGGCCTATCGCTTTTCAGTTTCTTGGAGTCGTATCATTCCTGATGGAGAAGGAAAGGTAAACGCAAAAGGTTTGCAATTTTACCATAGTTTAATTGACGAACTCATAAATGCAAAGATAGAGCCGGTATTAACTATGTATCATTGGGATCTTCCATTGGCTTTACAGGAAAAATATGATGGTTGGGAATCTACTGAGACCGTTGAGGCATTTAAAAACTATGCCAAACTTTTGTTTAGAGAATTCGGTACAAAAGTAAAATATTGGGTAACAATAAATGAGCAGAATGTTTTTACATCAATGGGTTATCGCTGGGGAACCCATCCACCCAAGAAACATAGTATTAAATTAATGATGTTGGCCAATCATCACATAAATGTTGCTAACGCTGAAGCTATCAAGCTTTTTCATCAAATGGTCCCTGATGGGATGATAGGACCTAGTTTTGGCTATGGCCCAACTTATGCAAAAACATCAGACCCAGAAGATGTACTTGCATCTATAAACGCTAATGATTTTAACAATAATTGGTGGCTGGATGTATATTGCACGGGTAAGTATCCATTTTTTTGCAAGAAGCAATTTGAAAAATTAGGCATTATGCCTGAAATAACGCCAAAAGAACAGAAGATTTTAGAAGATCCTGAAGCCCATCCTGATTTTCTTGGAATCAACTATTATCATGGAGGAACTTTCCAACAGAATCGAATACAAAAAGTTACCGAGTCGTCAAAACAAGAAAAATTTGATAAGACTGATCCTTATTTAATGCAGCCTGAGGAAGGTAGAGCTGATGAACCAGAGATTGCTATGTTTAATAGCGTAGAAAATTCATATGTTAATAAAACACAGTGGGGCTGGGAAAAGGATCCAACGGGTCTGAGAATCACACTTAGACAAGTATATGAAAAATATCAATTACCAATTATGATTACTGAAAATGGATTGGGAGCTCATGATGAAATAGAAAACGGCCAAATTGACGATGACTACAGAATTTCATATTTAGCTGATCATATTATTGCGATGCAAGAAGCCATTACAGATGGAGTAGATATCTTGGGCTATTGTGCCTGGTCATTCACTGATTTGTTAAGTTGGTTAAACGGATATTCTAAACGCTATGGTTTTGTATATGTTGACCAAAATAATCAAGAAAATGGAAGTCTAAAGCGTATTCCCAAGCGCAGCTTCTATTGGTATAAAAAAGTAATTAGATCAAATGGCAAAGACTTAGAAGATAAGGAATAATCATGAAATATTTAAATGGTAACTGGTTAATTCGAGATGGTTTTTCAGTTGATTATGGCAAGAGTATATACGATTATAAAATTGAAAAGAGCAAATTAACTCTTTGGCTTCCTTTTAAGGAAATAACTGATCCTGGCATGACGTTAGATGATGGCATGCTAACTGTAGAAATTACAGCTCCTCGTAAAAACATAATTGATATAAAAATTATAAATTTCAAGGGTGAAGTAGACCATGGCCCTAATTTTAAATTAAATAAAGATGTAGATTTTGAGCCAAGGATAGTAGAGCAACAAGATAAGTTTGTTTTTATATCTGATAAAACTTCTCTTGAAATAATAAGAGGGAGTCAGGTCAAATTTAACTTTTATTATGATAGTAAATTTAGAGCAGAGGTAATAGATAGATCAGTTGCTAGAATATTTGATCCTCAGGGTCATGTTCATGTATCTAATTCCTTTGTGTTACAACCGGGTGAAAAAATATATGGACTCGGTGAGCGCTTTTCAAACTTCGTTAAAAATGGACAAGAGGTTGAAATTTGGAATAGAGACGGCGGAACTGAAACAACACAATCATATAAAAATATTCCGTTGTATTTATCAAATAGAAATTACGGAATTTTTGTAGATACACCAGAAAAGGTCTCATATGAAGTTGCTTCTCAGCAGGTTGATAGAGTAGAATTTTCTGTTCCTAGTCAAGAACTTTCATATATGTTTATTGGTGGAAAAGATAATAAAGAAGTTTTAGATCACTACACCGCTCTGACAGGTAGACCTCCACTACTGCCTGCGTGGAGTTATGGCTTATGGTTAACAACGTCATTTACAACAAAGTATGATGAAAAGACTGTAATGAGTTTTATAAACGGTATGTTGGAACGTGATATTCCGCTGTCTGTTTTCCATTTTGACTGTTGCTGGATGAAACCAACTGAATGGTGTAACTTTGAGTGGGATCCGGACATCTTTCCTGATCCTGAAGGATTGCTTGATAAAATCCATAATA
This sequence comes from Lactobacillus sp. ESL0263, assembly GCF_003692845.1. NCBI lineage: Bacteria > Bacillati > Bacillota > Bacilli > Lactobacillales > Lactobacillaceae > Lactobacillus > Lactobacillus sp. ESL0263. The sequence goes on from NZ_REHL01000002.1 coordinate 136,057, forward strand.
AAGGAATAAAAGTTTGTGTTTGGATAAATCCATATATTGCCCAAAAGTCACGTTTATTTGAGGAGGGCGCCCAAAAGGGATATTTCATCAAAAAAACTAATGGTGATGTTTGGCAATGGGATAAGTGGCAAGCCGGTATGGCTATAGTTGACTTTACGAATCCTGATGCGGTTAAGTGGTATCAAGGATATCTAAAGGAGCTATTAAATCAAGGTGTTGATGTTTTTAAGACAGATTTTGGAGAGAGAATTCCAACAAAAGATGTGCAATATTTTGATAAATCTGATCCAGAAAAAATGCATAATTACTATCCTTTGATATATAACAAGATTGTCATTGATACTATCGCTGAAGTTAAAGGACAAAAAGAAGCATTGGTATTCGCTCGTTCAGGCACAGTTGGCAGTCAATGCTATCCCGTACATTGGGGTGGTGATTCATCATCTAACTATTCTTCCATGGCCGAGACATTACGTAGTGGATTATCATTTGGAATGAGTGGCTTTGGCTACTGGTCACATGATATTTCTGGTTTTGAAGAAAATGCAACACCTGATTTATATAATCGCTGGACGCAGTTTGGATTATTAAGTTCACATTCACGCTATCATGGTTCAACCACTTATAAGGTTCCTTGGCTATATGGTGAAGAAGCAGTAGAAAACACCAAAAAATTTACAAATCTTAAGCTGAAATTATTACCTTATTTGATGGGGATGTCTTTGGAAGCCCATCTTCACGGAACTCCAATTTTACGTTCAATGGTTTTAGAATTTCCTGATGATCCAGGTACGGAAGATCTGGATATGCAATATATGTTAGGAAGTAATCTATTAGTTGCTCCTATTTTTAATGACCAGGGAGAAGCTCAGTTTTATGTTCCTGAAACTAAAGGAAAATGGATTAGTATTTTGACTGGAGAAGCTTATGAAAGTGGAAGATGGTATAAACAAAAATTCGACGAACTAACTTTACCAGTGTTAGCTCGGCCTAACTCAGTTATCATAACAGGTGAATTTGATAATGAAACGATGTATGATTTTACTGAGCATCCAACTATTAATGTTTTCGAACCAGGAGATGGAAAAATAGAAGCTCGTTTAACTGACAGTTATGGAACGGAAGTAGGTAAAGTTATAGTCATTAATGATGGCAATAATTTGTTAGTAAAGCCACAAAATCTCAAGACTTTTGATATTAGAATTTATATTGCTGGCAATAAGGTTAATGAGTATAAGGACTTAACAGGGGAAACAAAGTTATCCATCACAAAGTAAGCTAAGCCAAAAAGTACTATTTTTGAAGATACTAATTTATTAAAATTAGTACCTAATTGTGATAAAACGTGTATAATAAACAATAAAAATTAAGGAATTATAAAGATGATTAGCAAAAGATTAAATATGCACTTGAATTTAAATGTTAAAGATATTGATATAGAAGATGCACCATCTTTTGCTAGTCTTTGTGAGCCAATCAATCTTACTAGACTGTCTTACCGCATACGATAATTTTTTGTTTATCTGAATAAAAAACTAAGATCAATATGTTAATAACATATTGATCTTTTTTTCTTTATAACGAAGTTCAGTGGTGAGTTTGAACGTGTCTTACTAAAAATATCGAAACTTTAAATATACTTGCATATCAGTCTTTACGCTAAACATGTAAGGAGATTAGTTATGGAATATATAAAAATTATAAATCTACAAGTAAACAATAATGGCCAAGAACTATTCACTGCTACCAACTTAAGCATCACTCAACACCAAAAAATAGGCTTAATAGGACTTAACGGCTCTGGCAAGACTACTATGTTAAGAATAATTAATAAACAACCAAGCACAATGGACATAAAAGAAAATATAGTAAGGCTTTGTGATACATATATGGTGCCACAGCTTTTAAATCATGACAGAAAAAGTGGGGGAGAAAAGGAAAAAGAAGCTATTGCTTCTGCAATCAAAAAGGTAAATAAAAGTAAACAAGCTGTGTTATTACTTGATGAGCCGACAGCTAATTTAGATATTGTTCAACAAAAATGGTTGGTTGAGACGCTTAATAGTTTCAGTAAGCCGGTGCTAATCGTAAGCCATGACCAAGAATTTCTTAGAGAAGTTGTAAATACCGTTTGGTATATCGAAGATAATAGCGTCAATGAATTTAAAGGCACGTATGTTGAGTATCAAAAAAAGGAAGAAGATGACTTACGTCGTGAAGAAACACAATATCAATTAAAGAAAAAGAAAATTAACAACTTAAGAAAAATACAAAGGCAACTGGAGAGTAAAGGACATAGTGCGACTAAAAAGAAAAAGAATATCTCTTGGTCTGATTGGAAAATAAAGGACTCGAATAAAATTGAAAAAAAGTTGTTACACTCAAGCAAAGTTATGTCTAAAAAGATAGATCGCGAAATGAGTCAATTAAAAAAACCTGTTACGCGGCATCCAATTACATTGAATAATTTTAAAGTCTCTAACTTAGAGTTGAAGGCAAAAGACAATTTGTTAAGAATTGATGCACAAACTATTTATCGGGAAAATAGAGAGCTTTTCAAAATTGATGAAACATTAAAAATAAAGAATAAAGAGAAAATTATTTTGACTGGGGAAAACGGCTGTGGAAAAACATTCTTTTTAACTGAATTGATAAACAATTTATTAGCTGAGTGGATAAATCCTAAAGCAAAAATAGGCTTTTTTACACAAGATGTTATAAGTGAGGTTAACAACTCTAAAAAAGTCGGTGATGAAATCAAAAAAAGTACTGTTTTTGATGAAACGACTACTAGGCAGCTATTGGGCGACTTACACTTAGGTAATTGCTTGAATATGTCAGTATCAAGCCTGAGTGGGGGACAATTAGTGTGCTATAAGTTAGCTCAAATTTTGTTAGGTGAACATAATATGCTAATACTTGATGAACCAGATAACTTTTTAGATATTTCGTCTGTAACAGCATTAACTTCATTTCTAAAAAATTATCCTTTTTCCGTAATAATCGTTACGCATGATAAAAGTATCATAAACGAGTTGAATTTTCCAAAGTGGCAAATTGCTAAAGGCAAGTTACTGTTGCCAAATACAGCAAGCAAGGATACAAGCGCTGAATTAAGCTTGTTAAGATACAAGCGAGATGAAATGATGGCTGACACTTCGATTCCTATTTCCCAGATTCAAGAAATGTCTAAGCAGATAGCAGAATTAGAGAAAGAACAAAAATAGTTCCTTGCTATTAAAAAATTGATAATCAATTAAAAAGAATTTGGAATTTCCAAATTCTTTTTGCTTGATATGAAAGGATATAAGCTTAATGTAATTTGAAAAGTATTCTTAAATATGATAAATAAAAGCTGATAAATTTATTAATTAATCATGTGATACATTTTAGGAAAAGGGAGGCATGAAATTATGAGTGATTTAGAAATTGAAATATTGGACTTGGTCAAACGACAAACGCAGTTATTCATGAGAAATTATGATTTGATGGAGGCACCAACAACGAATTTTGTCGTTGAAAAAACTGATGCTGAGCGTTCGGTGATAAGTAAAAAACTCAATCAATTATATAAAAGAAAAAAGCTAATTAAAATTAACACAAGACCGGTAATTTATCTGCGTTTTGACAAAAACACATATTCTACTAATACTTACGATAGTATTAAAGACTTCAAAAATGAATATCAAGATGACCTTTGGAAAGAAATTATCGGCTGGAATGGAAGCTTAAAAGAAGTAATTGAGCAACTAAAAGCATCATTACTATATCCGCCTGCAGGTCTGCCAGCAATCATTTTTGGTGAGTCTGGGACAGGTAAAACTTTTTTAATCAAAAAATTATTTCAATACGCAAAATCATATGGTGTTTTAAATACTGATGCACAATTGATCGTTATTAACTGTGCGCAGTATGCTAATAACCCAGAATTATTGTCTAGTGTTCTTTTTGGTTACGTAAAAGGATCGTTTACTGGAGCAGACAGTGATAAGGCAGGGGCACTTGCATCAGCTAACGACGGGATTTTATTTTTAGACGAAGTACATCGATTAAGTCCAGAAGGACAAGAAAAGTTATTCACATATTTAGACACTGGGAAATATTCTCCGGTTGGTAATGACGCTAAAAAAATCGAAAGTAGAACTAGACTATACTTTGCAACAACTGAAAAAGAAAAGAACTTCTTAAATACATTTTTACGCAGAATACCAATAAAAATTAAGCTGCCTACACTTGATCAGAGAGGGACCTATGAGAAAAGAGCTTTAACGACTACATTACTAATTGAGCAAGCAAAAAGAATTAATTGTGATATCGAAATTTCAAAACAGTGTATTGGTTTGATTAATCATTGCCATTTTAAAGCTAATGTTGGGGAACTAAAGAATTTGCTTCAAAATATTGTGGCTAAAAAATATGCACAAGCTATAAGCAAGCAACGAGTTGAGATTAAGATTGGTGATTTACCAAGTAGTATTTTAAAACAGCAACGTACAACTAACTTTGCAATGACACAGGAAAAAAACAAATTAATTTTTCATCCAGACGATACGGAAAAAGATCATATTTGTATTGATGATAAAGAGTTTTTTTCAAAAATGTCATATTCGTGGCAAAGGCTAGATCAACTACAGCTAGGTAATGTTAAAAAAAGGAAACCTTATTATGAAATTGTTCAACAAGAAACTCACGAAATTCTGTATTCGCTTTATAGTACAGAACGATCAATTATTGCAGATTACACTGATGCGATAACAAGTATTTTTGATGTGGCTCAGATAGATTTTTTAAATCTTAAAAACTTATCTCTATACGATTTAGCAATCTATATTTACTATTTAATGCGAAATGAAGCAAGTATTGATTTTACTAAAGACATGAATCTTAGTTTAGTTAATAAACTCTTCAGCCCAGAAATACAGATAATTGATAAATTGGCTCCATTAATCGAAATGCATTTTGAAGTTAGCTTGAGAAAATGTGATCGCATTTGGTTGGCAATTTTGATTTCTAATAATGATTTGACGGTTTTACCACAGATACCAGCTATTTTAGTTGCACACGGTTATGCCACTGCCAGCAGTATGAGTGACACTTGTAATCACTTTTTACAAAATGCAATTTATACTCCAGTTGATTTGAAACCAGACGTTTCCAGAACTGAAATGATTAGTTATTTGAAAGACTTAATTAAAAGGATTAATCCACAAGAAGGTCTGGTCGTTCTGATGGACATGGGTGCACTGGAATCGATTATTGAACCTATCCAAAATGAGTGCGATTGTGAACTACTTGTAATTAATAATGTCAGTATGTCCATTATGCTTGAAATCGGTAACCAATTAATGTTGAAAAAAGATCTACAAACAATACAGGACAATTTACCTAAAAATACAATTGAAAGTAAGCTATGTGTTCCAAAATTATCAATTCCTGCAACAATCATAACTACATGTATGACAGGAATGGGTAGTGCACAGAGAATAAAAAACATTTTAAGCCAGAGTTTTCATGGTTTAGTGAATATGCAAGTGGAAGCATATGACTATAAGGAGCTAGTTAATTACCAAGATTCAGATTTGCTTAAGAAGAAAAATGTTGTTGCGATTGTAGGAATTGATAATCCTGATGTTGAAGGAATACCTTACTTTGGTCTTGAAGAAATAATGACTGGTGAAAAAATCAAAGACTTAGAAGCTGTTCTAAAACCATATTCTAGTCAAGATAACCTTGAGGCATGGGAAAAACAGTTAATTAAGAACTTTTCATTAGATCGAATTTTGGATTCCTTAACGATTATTTCGCCTAACAAAGTTATGAATGTTATTGGTAAGTACATTCAAGAAGTTCAGCAAGATTTAAACAAGAAAATTTCAAATCGAGTACAAATATCTTTATATGTTCATATTGCCAACATGATTGAAAGAATTATTCGAGGAAATGAGATTAAAGAATATAACGGCGATAACAAATTAATTGTTAGGGATAGCTGCTTTAGTGTTCTAAAAAAATATAATAGTGTGCTGGAAAATAGTTTTGCAATTAAAATCAATGACCCTGAAACCGCTTATATTAGGGACTTGATTGTGCATGACTAGTTTCATGCACACTAACTTGGCACACTTTTTGCTTTTAGATATTTGAAAGAAATTAAAAGCAAAAAGGGAGGATTTTATGTGAAAGATATTATTTTAGCTACTCATGGCAATTTGAGCTATGAATTTAAAAAAACGGCTGAGCTAATTGTTGGGCCAATTAAAAATGTTAACTGCTTTGGGATGACTAAAGATAAATCATCGATTAAAGCTAAAGAAGAAATTGAAGCGATGATTAACTCTGTTGATGAGTCGAATTTAATTGTATTAACAGACTTGTTTGGTGGAAGTGCAACTAATATTTTTATGGAGCTCTTGTTGCAGGGACATCATTTTACTTTGCTTTCAGGGCTTAATTTGCCAATGCTTTTAACATTACTGACTACAGATTCAGCTGACTTAAGTACAAGTGATCTTGTCAATCAATTAAAAAATGCAGGGATAGCAGGAATAGTTGATGTTGGTGAAAAAGTAAGAGAAGGGGTTGAGAATAATGCTTAAATTAGTAAGAGTTGACGAGCGCTTGCTACATGGACAAGTTGCAATCGGTTGGACTTCTAATTCAGGAGCTAATACGATTTTGGTAGCAAACGATGAAGCACAGAAAGATAAGGTTAAGGCAATGGCTTTAAACTTGGCCAAGCCTGCAGGAGTAACTTTATATATTCGTAGTGTTGCTGAATCTGGACCAATCGTTGAAAAATTTGCTTCTGCTAAAAAGGCACAGGTGTTGGTTTTAGTCAGAAATATTCAGGATGCCTTACAATTAATAAAAAATTCAAATGGAACAATTAAAGAATTAAATGTGGGTGGCTTGAAATTTGAAGAAGGTAAAAAGAAACTAAATGATTATGTAGCAGTTTCTGATCAAGATATTGAGGACCTAAAAGAAATTCAGAAATTGGGCGTTGAACTAGATTTTAGAATGCTACCTCGAGATAAGAAACTAGATCTCGATGATTTACTTAAGGAGTGATGACTAATGGTACAAGCTCTATTGATTGGTTTAATTGCCGGAATAGGTATCCTAGATGAACGTGTCTTGGGTGCAACTTTATTTGGCAGACCAATTGTACTAAGTGTTTTTGTTGGACTTGCTTTAGGAGATATTAAGCAAGGTATTATTATTGGAGCCCAGCTAGAACTTATTTGGATGGGAATTGCTGGGATCGGTGTATCAACACCACCTGATTATGTTACCGGTGGTGTAATTGGAACTGCGCTAGCAATAATTTCTCATAAGGGAATTGGAATTGCTTTAACTATTGCGGTGCCAGTGGCAGTTTTAGCAGCTAACTTAGGAACTTTGGTTAGAGTAGTTAACTTATGGTTTTCCCATAAAGCAGATAAATATGCCGAGACCGCTAACTTTAGAGGAATCAATCTAATGCTATTGTCAACAACAGTTCTGTTCTTCCTCAGTGCATTTATTCCAACATTTTTAGCAATGCTATTGGGAGCATCAAAGATTAATTTGATTATTAATGCTATTCCAAAGGTGATTTTAGATGGATTAACTGTAGCAGGTAACTTACTTCCATCCGTTGGATTTGCGCTACTGCTAGATATGTTATTTTCAAAGAAACTATTTGTTTTCTTTTTCTTGGGGTTCTTATTATGTGCATATCTAAAATTAGATATCACAGGAATTGCAGTGCTTGCAATTTGTATGGCAATTATTATCGTTTTGTTTGGTAATAATGGTAAAAAGCCGAATGGCAAGGATGAAACTAAATCTGAGAAAACAGAAGACAACCTAACTGAGGGGGCGATTGATTTTGACTGACAAAAAACTAACTAAAAAAGATTTACGTTCAATTTTCTGGCGAGGATTTGCATTGCAAGGTGGATTTAACTACGAGAAAATGCAGAACATTGGTTATGCATACGCAATGGAGCCAGCAATTAAAAGGCTATATTCAAACACAAAGGATAGAGCGGCTGCATTAAAGCGTCATTTGGCTTTGTTCAATTGTACGCCTGCTATGACACCAATGATTATGGGAATTTCTTCTGCAATGGAAGAGCAATATGCAAACAATCCTTCAGCAATTGACCCAGATTCAATTAACTCTGTTAAAGCAGCTTTAATGGCTCCATTTTCTGGAATCGGGGATTCAATTCTCTTCGGCACTTTCCGTGTCATTGCAGCTGGTATTGGTGCCTCATTTGCCAAGCAAGGTAGTATTTTAGGACCAATTCTCTTCTTTGTTCTTTATAACTTACCTGCAACTCTAATAAGAATTTTTGGCTTAAAATACGGTTATAAATGGGGCGTCGAGTCTTTGGACGAAGTTCAGAAAAATGGCGTCATGGATCAAATAATGCAGATAGTTGGTATTATTGGCATGATGGTAGTAGGTGGAATGGTTGCAACTATGTTACCAGTTGTTACACCACTTAAGTTCTCAATGACTGGTGCGACAGTCAAGCTGCAAACCATTTTTGATCAAATTATGCCAAAATTATTGCCACTATTAACTACTTTGCTTGTCTTTTGCTTAATCAGAAAGAAAGTCAGTGTTTCAAAACTAACTATTGGAGTTTTGATTTTAGGTATTTTATTACACGTAATTGGAATTTTATAAGGAGATAAAATGAATTTAATTCAACAATATATTTCAAGCACACCAGATCAATTAAAGAAGATTGTCGAAGGAAGTAAAGAACTTTTTGCAAGTGTAGCAAAAAGAGATATTAAAAAGATTATCATTACTGGTTCAGGTACTAGTTATCATTCTGGATTGCAAATGCAGTCATTAATGCGTAAGCGTTCTGGCGTTGAAGTACTAGCATTTTATCCATTCATGCTTACTCCAGATTTCTTTGTCGGTGATAATTCTCACACTTTGCTTATTGGTATTTCCCAAGGTGGTAGTAGCTTTAGTACATTTGATGCAATGAAAACAGCTAAAGAAGCTGGATGTGTTATTGGCACAATGGCTGGAGAAAAAGATGCTTACATTGACCAAATTGCTGATGAAGTTTTGACAGTTAATATTGGAGAAGAAAAGGCTGGGGCTAAAACAAAGGGCTATTACTCAACTAAGCTCAATTTGCTGCTTTTAGCTGACTACATTGGTTTGGCAAATGGCAACTTAAGTCAAGATCAATTTGACCAGGACTTAAAGGATTTGAATACTACGTTAGATCAATTCCCTCATGCATACCAAAGAGCTTATGACTGGGTCGAAGAACATAAAGAAAAATTAGCGAAGATGGATAATCTACGCGTTGTTGGACCAGGCATGCTGTATGGAGATGTTTTGGAAGGTGCTTTGAAAGTATTGGAAACTTGTCGGCTCCCTGTAACTGGTTATGATTTTGATGAGTTTATTCATGGCATTTATAATGCAATGAATGAGAAGGCTACGGTTATAATTTTGGACAATGGCACTGAGCCACGTTGTGAAAAAATGATTGAAGTACTTGGTGACTGGACGAATAATTTGTATTTGGTTGACACTTCAGATAGCAACAACGGTAATCACTTTGGCTATGACGTAGATGTACCTCAAGATTTTGAAACCTTTATTTTCCCAATGTTGCTTCAAGTAATGGCATCAATTGTCCCAACTGTTTTAGGCTTTGATCCAAATTCACCAAAAGATCCTAACTTCCATATGAAATTAGGTAGTAAAAAATTTAATAATTAAGAAAAACCATACTGACCAATAATGAAATATAAAAACCCTACCGCTATTTAGCAGTAGGGTTTTTGCATACAGTAAAAGAAATCAATCCTGATGTATATATTTGTAATTGTAGACAAACTGGTCACCTCGGGCAATACAGGAAGTGAATTCAATTGGTTCATTTAACTTATTGAACGAAGTTCGTCTCACATTGAGGCAGGGAGAACCATCTTCAACTTTTAACAGTTTTGCTTCATTTGAAGAAATTAGACTGGCTCTCATGGATTCACTAACAACATGAATGCTTTGATTAAACTCAGTTTTCATAATTGAGTAGAGTGAATTTTTAGAGAGAGCATCAACTGTCAGTGTTGGAAATTTAGAATACGGAAGATAGGTTTCTTCGATCATCATTGGAACATCATCTGCTGTTCGAAGGTATTTGAGTTTAATTACTTTGTCTTGACTAACAACATGGAGTTTAGAAGCAAGTTCCTGATTGGGCGTAAAAACCTTAAACTCTAGTAATTCCATCTTTGGCTTTTTACCAAGCTGCTCCATCTGCTCGGTAAAACTATAGATTTCATTTAATGCGGTTGGAACAGATTTTTCAGATACAAAAGTTCCTTTTCCATGAACTTTATAAATGTATCCTTTCTTTTCAAGTTCATCAAGGGCTTTTCGTACAGTGTATCTGCTAATACTCAAACGCTGTGCAATTTCTCGCTCGCTCAATATTTTTTGATTAGCTCTCATGTTTTCCTGAATATAGGTTTTTATTCGCTTAACCAACTTTTGATATTTTGGCTCTGTAGTGTTTTCGTTCATATTTCCTTCCAAATTATAGGTCCGTACCAATATACGGATATTTATTCACTTAAAGTATAGCAAAAATATAGTATTATTTAAAACTTGATGTTGACATTGATACCGCTTTCAATTATTATTTAGTTAATTGGTCCGGACCATAATTATAGGAGGAAAAGTCGATGAGTGAACCAAATATTTTATTAACAAGAATTGATAATAGACTTATACACGGACAAGTCGGTGTAATTTGGACTAGTTCTTTAGGAGCTAATTTACTATTAGTAGCAAATGACGATGTAGCAAATGATCCTTTACAACAAAAACTAATGAAAAGTACTTCTGAGTCTTCAGGTGCCCAGGTGAGATTTTTTACAATTGAAAAAACCATCAATATTATTGGAAAAGCAGCACCTAGACAGAAAATTTTTATTATTGTCAAAACACCAGGTGATGCAGTTAAGTTGGTCGAAGGGGGAGTGCCAATAAAAGAAATAGACGTTGGTAATATGCACTTTTCAACTGGAAAAGAAAAAGTTACAGACAAAGTCTATGTTGATCAAAAAGATAAGGACGATTTAATGAAGTTGGTGCATGCTAACGTTAATACCTATATTCAGGATGTTCCTGGAGAAAAGAAAACACCAATTGATTTTAAATAGGAGATAAAAATGCAAATAACTTTACTTCAAGGGATTTTGCTTAGTGTGTTCGGTGCTATTGCAGGTGTCGATTCATACACTGAAGCTCTCTACATCTTTAGGCCAATCATTAGTTGTGCCATCACTGGTGTGATTCTTGGCGACCCTATGACAGGATTATTAGCAGGGGGAATTGCTGAATTAACTTTTGCTGGTTTAACTAATGCAGGTGGAACACAGCCACCAAACCCAGCAGTTTGCGGAATTATGACAGTAGTAATTGCGCATACAACCAGTGTTTCACCGGCCACAGCTGTTGGACTTTCGCTACCATTTGCAATGTTGATGCAATACATCATTTTAATGTACTATTCGTTGTTTTCAGGTTTTATGCCAGGACTAGATAAGGCAGCAGAAAACGCAGACACCAAAAAGTTCAATCGTTTTATTGGGTTTTCTGTTGTAGTAATGGCACTCACATTTTTCGTAGTTATTTTCTTGTCAGCATATGCTGCTCAAGCACCTATGGCTTCACTTGTCAAAGCAATGCCAACTTGGTTAATTCATGGCTTTGAATTAGCAGGTGGGGTTTTACCAGCAGTTGGTTTTGCAATGCTATTAAAAGTTTTACTCAGAGTAAATTATGTTCCATATTTGCTATTAGGCTTTGTAGTCGCTAGCTTTATAAACTATTCTAATGTACTGCCTGCTGCAGTTATTGGAGCAGTTTTCGCAATGATTGATTTCTTTAATAATAAACAAAACCAGAAGCTACAAGCTCAGATAGATGAAGTTAGAGAAAATGGGGGTAGCGAAGATGGAATCTAAGGCAAATCAGAAATATACCAAGGTTAGCAAAAGTGATATTACCAAGTTAGGCTTAAGAGCGTCCTTATTCCAACTAGGATTTAACTATGAACGTATGCAGGCTCCAGGATGGACATGGAGTCAGATACCAATTTGGAAGAAAATTTTTGGTGATGATAAAGAAGCAATGTCGGAAGCAATGGTCGACAATATGAACTTTATCAATACTAGTCCTCCACTTGTTTCCATTTTGTTGGGATTACTAACAAGTATGGAAGAAAAAAGAGTTGATCGAAAAACGATTAGTGGATTGAAAAACGCATTATTTGCTCCCTTAGCTGGAATCGGAGATGCAATCTACTGGTTCACTATTATGCCAATTGTTGGTGGAATTTGTGCTTCGTTTGCTTCTAAGGGCAACCCATTAGGACCGATTATTTTCTTCTTAGTTTATTTAGCAATCTTCTTATGTCGAATTCCTTTTGCCCACTTAGGTTATGACATGGGAACAAAAGCAATTGATGTAATTCAAGAAAACTCGACTATCATTTCTAAATCTGCCTCAATTATGGGATTAACAGTAATTGGTGCATTGATAAGTTCGTACGTTACCTTGTCTTTAAAGGTAAAGATAGGCAGTGTTTCATTACAGAAAGATTTTCTTGATAAAGTCTTTCCAAACATTTTGCCATTAGGATTTACTTTCTTCTTATATTGGCTACTTAAGAAAAAGGAAGTTTCACCAATTGTTTTGATTGCGATAGTCTTTGTACTGTGTATTGCATGTTCATGGTTAGGAATTATGTAATTGGAGCGAAATGCACAAATGAATAAAGCAAAAGTTATTGTTGTTGGTCATGGTAAATTTGCCTCATCTCTTCAAAATTCATTGGAACTTTTTGTAGGTACACAAAAAGAAGAAAATTTCATTGATTTTACAAAAGAAATGAGCGAGGCAGATCTTTACGAAAAGATTAGCAAACAAATAAATGATGGTGAAGTTATTATTTTTACAGACTTAGTTGGTGGAACACCATACAAAAAGGCTGCCGAAATAGCATATAAAAATAAAAAAGTTGGTGTAGTTTCTGGGTGTAATTTGAGTTCGTTACTAGAAACTACATACAAAGAATATAAAAATAAAGAAGAATTTATGCAGGACTTAGTTGATATTACTAGGAAAACTGCACAAATTTTTGAAAATGACGATACAAGTGAAATAAACGAGAATGATGATTTCTCGGACGGAATATAAAAGGGATTATTTATTGTTATGAAGAGTATGGAATATTATATAAAGTCAGAAGCAGAGAACTACAGTAAGATACTGAATAATTATCAACAATTACTGGACAAGCTTGTTGAAAAATACAAGGCAAACAAAGATAAATATAGTTCAATTGTTTTGTTTGCAACAGGCTCAAGTTCTAACGCTGCTTATGGAGCAGTACCATATATGACTGAAAGATTGGGTATTCCTGTTTATGTAGAAGAACCATCAATAGCGGCTAACTATCACAGCAATTTTAGGGATGATATTCTTTATATTGCTATCTCACAGGGTGGGCACAGTGCATCAACAATTAAAGTTGTAAAAGAACTAGTGGATAAAAACATAGACGTTTTTGTTTTGACAAGTGATTTGGAAAGCCCAATTGCTAAAACAAACGCTTCAATGATTTCGATGGGATTTGGAATTGAAGAGATGCCATATGTAACACTGGGCTATAGTATCACAATTCTGTTACTTATCCTGTTTGCAGCAGAAGCATCCTACCAAACTGGTACTATAGCAAAGGATCTTTATGAAGAGGATAAGAAAGAACTAGGAATAATAGCAGATAATTTACCCTCAGTTGTGAACCTTGCAGAAGAATGGACAAACCAATATTTAGAACAAAATACTGATATTGAGAGACTCTTCTTCATTGGCTATGGAGCAGCATATGGTGTAGCACGTGAAGGTGAAACAAAGGTGACGGAAACAGATCATATTACTGCTCAAGGAAAAGAGCTTGAAGAGTATATGCATGGACCATATATTGGATTACACAATTCTGATCACTTTATTTTCATTGAACCGCAAGGTAAGTTGGAAGAAAGATCTCAAAAACTAGAAAAGTTCCTGAGGCTACACTCTGAGCATATTACAGTCATTGCTAAGAATAAGGTTTTAAATCCAAAAGACGAGGTACTAGACCTGAAGATTAATGTTAATGAACTGTTTGCAGCTCTATTTATGACAATTCCAGTTCATTTACTTGCATTCAAACTATCAAAAGTAGTAAATAACAATTTGGAAGTCATAACTTATCCAGAATTCGATGAGATCACAGCTTCTAAAATATAAATAAACACATAAGGCGACTAGCTTTAAATAAAGTTAGTTGCCTTTTTAATACTAAAATTTATTTTTCTCCATTTTGTCGTGTAGATACATAGTGTCTGTAATAACAAAAAGCAAACTGATATTGGGCTACAAAAGACAGCAGTAGAAAGATTGCATAAAAGGCTTAAATTGACAATAAAATTTATGTAATTTCAGCACAATAACTTATATTAACTAATCATTTTTTGATTTGAAGTAAAAATAAAAAGCTCTGAAAATATTATTCCAGAGCTTTTATTTTAGAATTCTTATACTAGTAACATAGCATCGTCTTCAACTTCAGCACCAACTTGCTTTTGGAATAATTCCATTAACTTAGGCACTGTTAAGCTTTGCTTTTCTTCACCTGCTAAGTTAACTGCAACTTTTCCTTGATGCAACATAATTAGTCGATTACCGTAACGAATAGCGTCTTCCATGTTGTGTGTAACCATGAAAGCAGTTAGCTTTTGGTCATTAATTAGCTTTTCAGTTAATTCCATTACTGTAATTGAAGTTTTGGGATCAAGAGCAGCAGTGTGCTCATCAAGTAAAATTAAATCTGGCCGTTGCAATGTGGCCATTAATAATGTAATTGCTTGACGTTGACCACCTGATAATAAACCAATTTCTGTATCCAAACGGTTTTCAAGGTTAAGTCCTAACTGAGCGAGTTGTTTTTTGAAGAACTTGCGATCCTGCTTTTTAACTCCCGGACGAAAGCCACGTCTTTGTCCACGTTTCATTGCCAAGGCTAAGTTTTCTTCTACTGTCAATCTTACTGCTGTTCCCATTTTAGGGTCTTGAAAAACTCGGCTTATATTTTTAGCACGCTTGGTAACAGGCAATTTGGTAATATCAGTTCCGTTTAAAATGATTTGTCCTTCTTGGACCGGAATGGTTCCAGCAATACTGTTTAGTAAAGTGGATTTACCAGCACCATTACTACCGATAATGGTAACAAAATCACCAGCCTCTAAATCTAAATTAACGCCGCGCAGCACTCTGTTTTCATTAACGGTGCCACTTTCAAAAGTTTGGTGTAAATTTTTAATCTTTAGTACTTCTGGCATGATTTTTTCCTCCCTTTAGATTACGCGGTAAATGGAAATTAGGTAATACAAGACAAACAACTAGAACTAAGGCAGAAGCCAATTTGGCATCTGCAGGTTCAACGTTCATCTGGAAAACTAGCGCTAAAATCAAGCGGTAAATAATTGCACCCAAGACTAAAGTTAGTAAACGTCCCCAGATTGGCAAGTTGCGTACAAGAACTTCTGCGATAATGATTGAAGCTAAACCGATAACTAGGGTACCTACACCAGAGTTTAAGTCTGCAAAACCATTATTTTGGGCAAGTAACGCACCGGAAAGAGCAATACAACCGTTAGAAATCATGTAACCTAAAATCTTCATTTGTTCAGTTTTGATACCATTTGCGGCACTCATTTGTGGATTATCACCAGTTGCACGCATTGCTAAACCAATTTCAGTTCTGAAGAAAATTACAAGTAAAGCTATTACTAGTAGGGCAATGATTAATCCCATAACGATAACTGCATTATTTCTGGATAAGCCCCATTTTTGCGCGATTGAGAAAATTGTTTCTTTACCTAAGAGAGAAACATTAGCGGCATTTTGCATGACTCTTGAAGTAATCGAATACAAACCAGTCATTGTGATGATTCCGGCCAATAACGATGGAATTCGTAATTTAGTATTTAAAACTCCTGTCACTAGTCCTGCAATTAAGCCACCGCCAAAAGCTGCTAGTGTAGCTATAAAGGGGTCAACACCTTTAACTAGACACATTGTGGCGATTGCTCCGCCCAAGGGAAAACTGCCTTCTGCGGTCATATCGGCCAAGTCAAGAATCCGAAAAGTTAAGTATACGCCAATGGCCATTAGTGACCAAAGCAATCCTTGTGAGGATGCTGAGAGAAGTAATTCCCAAAAAGTATTTAACATTGTTCTACATTCACGCTACCTTTCTGCTATTTATTTAGGGGCTTTAATGGAATTAGGATCAATTCCAAGTGCTTTAGCCATCTTTTTGTTAACAACTAATTGTAATTTTTCTGCTTTTTCAACTGGCATATCAGCAGGTTTAGCTTTACCATCTAAAATTTTAGCGGCCATTTTTCCTGTTTGTTCGCCAAGTGATTCATAGTCGATACCGATTGAAGCTAAACCACCAGTTTTAACTTGGTCGGTTGAGCCGGCAACCAACGGAATTTTCTTTTCTTTAACAACTTTACCAATGATTGAAGCAGCTGAAGCAAAAGTATTGTCAGTTGGAACATAGATGCCTTGAACTTTTCCTGTCAAAGTTTCAGTTACTTGTTGAACGTCATTAGTTGTATTAGCTGTCTTAACTACTACTTTTACACCAGCTTTTTTAAGAGCTTTGAT
Organism: Lactobacillus sp. ESL0263; assembly: GCF_003692845.1. Lineage (NCBI taxonomy): Bacteria > Bacillati > Bacillota > Bacilli > Lactobacillales > Lactobacillaceae > Lactobacillus > Lactobacillus sp. ESL0263. Next base: position 152,822 of record NZ_REHL01000002.1, read on the forward strand.
TGCTAAATCTGCCTGAATCTTTGAATTTGATTCACCGGCATTGTACATAACACCAATTGTTTTAGCTTTTGGAACAATTGATAAAAGCAATTTAATTTGCTTGTCAATTGAAACCATGTCGGTTGTACCAGTAATATTTCTGCCTGGTTTTGCGTTTGAATCAACTAACTTAGCAGCTTTTAAATCCGTTACGGCAGTTACAACTACTGGGATATCTTGAGTTGAGTTAGCCACACTTTGTGCTGCTGGAGTTGCTATTCCAAGAATTAAGTCTGACTTCTCGTTCACAAGTTTTTCACTCATACTCTTTAAGTTGTCTTGACTATTTTGGGCATTTTGGTAGTCAATCTTAAGGTTTTTACCTTCAACGTAGCCACCTTTTTTGAGACCCTTTTTAAATCCAGCATATGCTTTGTCAAGGGATGGGTGTTGTACAACTTGCAAAACCCCCACATGCTTAACTTCTGAACTGTTATCAGCTTTTTTATTATTGCTGCATCCACCCAATAAGAGTAATCCGGCTAAACTTAGCCCCGCCATTAATTTTTTGATCTGCATTTTGCAATCCTCCATAAAAAAATACCCACTTACTTCTAAGTGGGTATCACAAAAATTATTTTGTAATTTTAATAGTTGCGCTTAGCCACTTAAAAGTTATGTGGCTAACCCGTAAACAAATCGCTCTAGCCATCATAGATAAACTCAAACTTGCGTTTTGTTTGAACTCACCTTGATGAATTCAAACACTATCTAAAGTAGCTAAAGTAATAACGGTTATTCAGTTGTGAATTTTGACAAATATTCATTATCAAATACCTCCAACCTTGATGAAAAAATTATAGGAAAAAAAGAAGAAAAAGTCAAGTTTTGTAATAGTTGTATCTGGAAAAAGGGAAGGAGAGTGTTTTAGTCGAATAAAAAGGTCGCTGATATCAGCGGCCAGAATTATACTTCTTACAGTTATTTAGGGGCTTTAATGGAATTAGGATCAATTCCAAGTGCCTTAGCCATTTTCTTGTTGACAACTAACTTCATGTCATGAGCTTTCTCAACTGGCATGTTAGCTGGCTTAGCTTTACCAGCTAAAATCTTAGCTGCCATTTTTCCAGTTTGTTCGCCAAGTAATTCGTAATCAATTCCGATTGAAGCAAGTCCACCAGTTTTAACCTGATCAACTGAACTTGCCACTAGTGGCACTTTCTTTTCTTTAACAACTTTACCAACAACGTCTGCAGCGGAATCGAAAGTATTGTCGGTAGGAACGAAAATACCGTCAACCTTTGAAGCTAAAGTTTCAGTTACTTGTTGAACATCGTTAGTTGAATTAGCTGTCTTAATTAAAACTTTGACTCCTGCTTTTTTTAGGACAGCTGTAGCTAGATCTGCTTGAATTTTTGAATTTGACTCCCCGGCATTGTACATAATACCGATTGTTTTAGCCTTGGGAACAATTGATAGAAGCAGCTTAATCTGTCTCTCAATTGAAACCATATCAGTGGTCCCAGTAACATTTTTCCCAGGTTTAGTATCGGACTTAACTAGCTTAGCTGCCTTTAAGTCGGTGACTGCGGTAACCACAATTGGGATATCTTGACTAGCATTTGCCAAACTTTGAGCAGCAGGAGTTGCAATACCAAGCATTAAATCGGATTTCTCATTAACCAATTTTTCACTCATACTCTTCAGATTATCTTGATTATTCTGTGCATTCTGGTAATCAATCTTAAGGTTTTTGCCTTCGACATAGCCTTCTTCCTTTAACCCCTTTTTAAAGCCCTTGTATGCTTTGTCTAAAGAAGGGTGTTGAACGACTTGTAAAACACCAACATGTTTTACATTTGAACTATTATCAGCTTTTTTATTATTGCTGCAGCCTCCTAATAATAGTAATCCAGCTAAACTTAATCCTGCCATTAATTTTTTGATTTGCATTTTGCAATCCTCCATAAAAAATACCCACTTATTTCTAAGTGGGTATCATTAACTGATTTGTAAATTAATTATTAGTACTATTTTGCTCTAATAATTAGCCACTTAGAAACCTATGTGACTAATTACACTCAAAAAGCTATAGCCATCATAGATAAATTCAAACTTTTCAGTCTAAATTCATCTAGATGAACTTAGACCTTATCTATAGTAGCTATAGTAATAACGGTTATTCTGCTGTAATTGTTGACTAGAAATCATCAAATTACCTCCAAACCTTTAACATGGTCAGCATAAAATATTAATAAAAATGTGTCAACTGAATCTAAATATATGCGGCAGTGCAAAAGGCTTATTAATTAGTGTTTTCGCATAGGAAAAATATTTTTCAAAATATTTTTAGTTTTTTGCAATAGAAAGCGCTATTATTTATAACTAGAATACAAGTAATATAGTTATTTACTAAATTAGAAGGAGAAAAGCCGATGACAAGATTGCAAAAAATGGTCTTAAAACCGAAAGAGCAGTTAGTTACGCGGCTTTTTTTGTCACCTAAACTTCAGCAAAACCTAACTGTTTTATCTTATAGCACCTATGATTTGGTTAGTGCAATGAAGGAGTTAAGCGAGAGTAATCCCTTTGTTTCATTGGCTGAATCTAAGAGTGAAACTCATAGCCTGGAATGGATTGGTGATACTGAAAGTGAAAGCTTGCCCGATCATCTTTTATTACAGGTAAGGATGAGTGACTGGAGTAGTAGGGAAAAGAGTGCTGTTAGGTTACTAATTTATAATTTGGATGATGATGGATACCTACGCGTCAAATTAAATGAACTTGCTCAAGCATCAGAATTTTCACTTGCAGATTTGGAGCAAGCAAAAGTACTATTACAAAGCTTAAATCCATGTGGGGTTGGTGCAAGTAGTCTAAATGAATGCCTGTTAATTCAAGCTCGTCAAAAAGAGAACTTTGATGAAACTGCAATGCAAATTTTACTTTCTGACAGTTTGGAATTACTTGCGGATCCACAAAAATGGGAGCAGTCAGATTTTTCGGCTAGTCAATTAACTCAGGCACTAGCTAACATTCAGACACTAAATCCGACACCAGCAAGTGAATATGTGACTGAGCAAAACGTTCAATATTTGCTACCTGATTTGATTTTTAAAGTTGAAGATGGACGACTAACAATTGAAACAGCGAAGTCACAAATTCCCGAATTACTATTTGATGAAAAAACTTACAAGGAATTAAAAACACAATCTGATCAAGGTAAATATTTTTCGCAACAACGTCAAGATTATTTAGAAATGAAAAATGCAATAGACCAGCGGCAACAAACTATCCTTCGCTTGGGAGAATATGCTGGTGAATATCAAAGAGCATTTTTAACTACAATGCAAACGCAAGAATTAAAACCTTTAGGCTTAAAGGATGCGGCTAATGCATTGAACTTAGCTCCAAGTACGATTAGTAGGGCAATAAAGGACAAGTACATCCAGTGTCAGAATAAAATTTTTAGTTTAAAAATTCTATTTCCACGCAAAGTTACGACCGATTTATCTCAGGCACGAATTGAGTATGATTTGCAAAAGTTAATTGATCAAGAAAGTCCTCAGCAGCCATTAAGTGATCAGCAATTAGTCGAACATTTTGCGGATCACGGTGTTACTTTGAGTAGGAGGGTAATCGCGAAATATCGTAAAAAACTAAATATTCCCAATAGCTATCAGCGTAAAAGAGACTGACAAAAGTAAAAGTTTTTCTGACTTCTATTTATTAATTGTTTAGAATATGGAATATAGAGCTTTTAGATGAGAGTAAGATGTCCATGAAAAAACTTTTGACAACCATTTCGGCAGGATTTGCATTAGGATTAGGTCTAATTGCATTGTCATATAGTGCAGTTACGATATCAGCAGCCACTTCACCTAGATTACAATTACGACAGAATTCTTATGTTTATTCCATATCTGGCAAAAGAAAGGGCAAAATTGTTCTAAAAAGAGGGACGTATTTACGTGCTTTGAGCAAGAAGGCAATTAAGGGTAAAAAATACTATAGAATTGGTAAAGGCCGTTATATTAGAACAAATAACGCAGTAATTGTACCTGAAGAAGATAAAGATCCAGTTTTATTTTCAGTTTACTTGAAATATGACGCTGAGCTTTATACAAAGCCTAATGGTGACAATTCACTTTATACACTGATTGGAAAGCAAAGCGTCTATGAAACATATACAGACAGTGATGGACATATATGGTACCGACTTAAGTATCATAACTGGGTTAAGGCCAGTGACACACAAAAGTCAAAACCAAAAGAAAATGAAGGCATACCAACATCTGACAACTGGGATAATCCTTCTGACAATACGAGTATTGAAGAAGAAGAGAATAAAGACAATCCGTTTCCATCAGGTACCTCACTTGATAAGACTACTATCGAAGATACAGGTAAGTACTTTGAATCATTAGTTAATGAGTGGCGTACACAGCAAGGTATATCTACTAAGATAACTTATACCACTAAGTATTATGATTATAACGTTTCTAGAGGTATGCAAGTAGCACAGCACTTTGACAAATACAATGAGCTCAGTCATGACGGTTCAAAACCTGGTGGTGAATTAATCTGCATAGTTTCCTATGATGCTCCTCAAAAAATGGCTCAAGATGCTTTTCGCAAGTTTGTTTATGAAGATGCTAAGGCTGGAAATGCCCATAGAGATCATTTGAAGAAGCCTAATCTAGGAAATTTTGGAATTGGATTAGGAGTCTCACATTACAACGAATATAACTCAAATGCCATTTGTTTTGTTGTAAGTACAAGTAATTAAATCATAAAAAGTGCCCTCCAATAGTCGACTTTGAAGTCTAACTATTATGGGGGACACTTTTGCTTTATCAAGTATTTATTCTATTAATTTAAGGCAAGTCATTGCCAGCAGCTAGGTAAATATCGTACCATTCTTGAGCTGTTAGTGAGATGTCTGCACCTTTAGCACTGTCAACAATGTGTTCTGGTGTCATTGTTCCAATAATTACCTGACCAATTGCTGGGTGACGTAGTATCCAGGCAGCTGCAATTGCGTTTTTGGAAACGCCCTTTTTATCTGCTAATTTTTGTAATGCGTCGTTAACTTCTGGGAACTTAGGGTTGCCGATAAAGTTACCTTCAATTTGACCATATTGGAATGGCGACCAAGCTTGAACTGTCATATTGTGTAAGCGTGAATAGTCTAAGACACCGCGGTCGTGGTCAATGCTGCGAGCATCGGTCATATTAGTGTGGATGTTAAAGTCAATTGGGCCAGTGTGCATGACACTCAATTGCAATTGATTAATCAGCAATTTTTGACTTAAACCTGCTTGCAATAATTCGACTTGCATTGGGTTAAAGTTGGACACACCAAAATGACGCACCTTACCATCTTTTTGCAGTTCATCAAACGCAGCTGCAATTTCGGCAGGATCCATCAATGCATCTGGACGATGCAAAAGTAGGCTGTCTAAATAGTCAATTTTCATGCGAGAAAGAATGCCATCAACACTTTTAATGATATGTTCTTTTGAAAAGTCATAGCGAGTTGTCTTGTAGTTTTGCGATTCATCCTCAAAAATTCCGGTTTTTGATTGAATGTAAAAATCATCACGACTAAGTGAGGACTTTTCCAAAGCTTCGCCAAAAATTTCTTCTGATTTGCCATGACCATATATGTCTGAAGAATCAATAAAGTTAATTCCTGTGTCATGAGCAGTTTCTAATGCTTTAACAGCTTCATCAACTGACAGCTTGTTCATCCGCATTATCCCAAATGCGATTGCAGAAGCACTAAAGTTAGTGTTACCAATTTTTATTTGTCTCATAATGTACCTCCTAATGCTTAGTATAGTTCATGAAAGATAAAAAGGGTTGAAATCATTTTTTAATTTTTGCTGAAACTTCGTTATATAATCTAATTATTTTTTAAATTTAAGTTCATCTTTAATAGAAAACAGCTATAATGAGAGATAACAAATTTTTTAGATAATACCTTAAATTACTTTCTAGGAGGACAAATATCATGAGTAATAAGATCGGTATCATAGGTGATGGTCATGTTGGTAGCACAGTAGCACATCAATTACTTGTTTCAGGTTTGGTTGATGACTTGGTTTTAATTGATGTAAATGAGGCAAAAGTCACTGCGGATGAGCTTGATTTCCAAGATGCAATGGCTAACTTGAAGCATCACACCAACATTGTAATTAATGACTATTCTGCCTTAAAAGATGCCGATATTATTATTAGTGCTTTTGGTAACATTAGTTTAGAAGCTGGTGGCGAGCGGTTTGCGGAATTAAACTATAATAGAGAACGAATTGGGGACATTGCTGCTTCAATCAAAAAGAGTGGTTTTGATGGCATTTTGGTCGCAATTACTAATCCTGTTGATGCAATTACTAATATGTATCAAGAATTGACTGGTTTACCTAAAAAGCATGTCATTGGAACGGGTACACTTCTTGATACTTCAAGAATGAAAAGAGCTGTTGGCTCGAGGTTGAACGTTGATCCTCGTTCAGTTGAAGGCTTTAACTTAGGTGAGCATGGCAACTCGCAATTTACTGCTTGGTCAACTGTTAAAGTTTTGGAGCAACCAATTACGGAGTTGGTTAAAGACAAGCCGTGGAAGCTTGAAGACCTAAATGATGAAATTAAGTTTGGCGGTCAAACTGTTTATAAGGGTAAGCAATACACCAACTATGGGATTGCAGCAGCAGTTACTAGATTAGTTGAAACAATTGAAAGTGACGCACGCACAGAGCTTCCAGTTTCAAATTACCAAGAGAAATACGGTACTTACTTATCATATCCAGCAATCGTTGGTAGGGATGGCATAGTTCAACAAGTCCAATTGGCTTTAACTGATGAAGAAGAAAAATTGCTGGCAAAATCGGCAGAAACAATTAAAGAAAAATCGAAATAAGTATTTTTTGCTAAATGATGGCTAATTAAGCCATCATTTTTCGTATTTAAAAAATCAAGGACTAAGCCGCTTTTTTAATGTATTATTATAGTAATTACAGTTTGTTTAGGAGAAGAAAATGAGTCAAAAAAAGAGTGACTACATATTAGGTCTCGATATCGGGACAAACTCATGCGGGTGGGCTGTAGCTGATAAGAAGAATGCACTTTTAAAATTACGTGGTAAAACTGCAATCGGTTCACACTTATTTGAAGAGGGACATTCCGCTGCAGATCGTCGCGGCTTTAGAACTACACGCCGTCGTCTTAAGCGAAGAAAATGGCGTTTAGGATTGCTAGAAGAGATTTTTGCGGAGCCAATGGCTGAAGTTGATCCGGCATTTTTTGTTCGTCTTCATCAATCATGGGTTTCCCCCCTTGATAAAGACCGACAAAAATACGCTGCAATTGTTTTTCCAACTGCCAAGGAAGATGCAAAGTTTTATCAGAAATATCCGACGATTTACCATCTGCGTCAAGCCTTAATGACAGAAAATCGTAAATTTGATTTACGGGAAGTTTTTTTGGCAATGCACCACATTGTTAAATACCGTGGCAATTTTTTACAGGATACGCCTGTAAAAAACTTTGAAGCTTCTAAAATAGATGTAGTATCAGTATTAAATTCAATTAATGATGCTTTTAATAATAAAGCGGATGAAGATTGCGAAAAGCTAGAATTAAACTTAAAAAATGCACATGCTGTTGAAGAGGTAATCAAGGGTAAGGACCCAGACAAAACGACTTATAAAAAGGATAAAGTCAAAAAGATTGCGTTATTGTTACCGGCCTCTACTGATAAAAATGCAAAAAATGTGTCTAAGCAGATTGCCAATGCCATTATGGGCTATAAAACGCAATTTGAAACTATCCTGGCTAAAGAAATCGATAAAAGCGATAAAGCAAGATGGGAATTTAAACTTAGTGATGCGGATGCAGATGAAAAATTGGATGCAATACTCCCAGAACTAGATGAAGATGACCAAACTATTATTGTTGAAATTAAAAAGTTATTTAGTTCAATTACATTGAGTACTATTGTTGATGAAGGTAGGAGTTTATCTGCATCAATGGTAAACAAGTACAATCAGCATAGATGTGATTATAAATTACTAAAAATAGTGATTGATGGTCAAGCAGATCGACAAAAGGCTAAAACATTACGGCTTGCTTATGACTTGTATGTTAATAATCGTCATGGTCACTTATTAGAAGCCAAGGCTGAATTTAAGCAAGATGGTGCTTTAACTAAAGAAGATTTTTATAAAGTAGTTAAAGAAAATCTTGATGATTCCAAGGCGGCTAATCAAATTTTACAAGAAATTGAAACTGATACTTTTATGCCTAAGCAACGCACCAATGATAACGGTGTTATTCCATTTCAGCTGCATCAAATTGAGTTAGATAAGATTATTGCTAACCAAAGTCAGTACTATCCGTTTCTAGCTACTGAGAATCCTGTTGAAGATCATCGAAAGCAGGCGCCATACAAATTAGATGAACTAGTTAGATTTAGAGTGCCGTATTATGTTGGCCCGATGGTTACTACGCAGGATCAAGAGGAAACTTCTGGTAAGAATTTTGCTTGGATGGTAAGAAAAGAACCTGGACAAATTACGCCTTGGAATTTTGAGCAAAAAATAGATCGACAAGAATCAGCTAACCGTTTTATTAAGCGAATGACTATTAAAGACACATATCTTTTAGGTGAAGACGTTTTACCTGCAAATAGTTTACTTTATCAACGATTTGAAGTCTTAAATGAATTAAATAATCTTAGAATTAATGGAAAGAAAATAAGCGTAAGTCTTAAGCAGAATATTTTTAACAACTTATTTAAAAATAAGCGGACGGTTACTACTAGAGCACTAATTACTTATATCAAGCAACATGAAAATATAATGATTGTAAAAATTGATGGATTAGCAGACCCAGCTAAATTCAACTCTAGTTTATCAAGTTACTATCATCTAAAAGGCTTAAAAGTATTTTCTGATCAATTAGAAGATCCTAAATATAGTTCGGACTTTGAGAAGATAATTGAATATTCCTCAATCTTTGAAGATAATAAGATTTTTCAAGAAAAACTACATGAAATTAGTTGGTTATCTCAAGATCAATTTAAGGCGTTATCAAATTGGCGTTTGCAAGGTTGGGGTAGACTTTCGAAAAAGCTATTAGTTGGTTTACGTGATCAAAATGGCCAAAATGTCATGGAGCAGCTTTGGGATAGTCAAAAGAACTTTGCAAAAATTATCACAGAGCCTGATTTTAAGAGTGCAATTGCCCAAGAGAATCAACAAATAACTAAGGAAAACGGAGTAGAAGAAATTTTAGCTGACGCTTACACTTCACCAGCTAATAAAAAGGCGATTAGGCAAGTTGTTAAAGTTGTGGAAGATGTAGTTAAAGCTGCTGGAGCCGCACCAGCTCAGTTTACAATTGAATATACACGTGAACCACAAAAAAATCCGAAGTTATCCCAAATTAGAGGCAGTCAGTTACTTAAGATCTATCAAGATGCTGACAGTGAACTTATTGACCAGAGCTTAACCGATGCCCTGAAGGATGCAATTAAAAGCAAAAAACTAGTGAAAGATAGATACTTCTTGTATTTCATGCAGGCAGGGCGTGATGCATATACGGGCGAGAAAATTGATGTTGATGAGTTATCGTCATCTTCGAAATATGATATTGACCACATTTTGCCACAAGCATTTATTAAGGATGATTCATTAGATAATCGTGTACTGACTGCTAAAGCAATAAACGCAGAAAAAGCTGATGATGTCCCGTATAAAAGATTTGGCAACGATGTTGTTGCCGATTTGAATATAAAAATCAACGAACTATGGCGTCAATGGCAAGCAATCGGCCTAATAAGCAAGTACAAACTTAATAATTTGATTCTGGACCCTGATAAACTAAGCAAATACCAAAAAGAAGGCTTCATTAACAGACAATTAGTGGAAACGAGTCAGATAATTAAATTAGTATCAGTTATTTTACAAAATAAATATCCTGATTCAGAAATTATTACAGTTAGGGCGAGAGATAACTCGGCACTACGCCAACGACTAAATCTGTATAAAAGTAGAGAAGTTAATGATTATCATCACGCAATTGATGCTTATCTATCAATTGTTTGTGGCAACTTTTTATATCAAGTTTATCCTAAGTACCGCCCATTTTTTGTCTACGGTAAATATAAAAAGTTTAGTGAAGATCCTCAATTACAAAGAGAGGCTATTAACAATTTTAAGGGTTTTAACTTTTTATGGCCGTTGCTACAGAAAGACAATAACGAACGTAAGGCTCCAGAAAAAATTCTAGAAAATAATAGTGATAGAGTAGTCTTTCTTAAACACCCAGATATTTTTGATAGACTTTGTAAAGCTTATAACTATAAATATATGTTGGTTTCCCGCGAAACGACTACCGAAAATAGTGGATTGTTTAATATGACTGTTTATCCACGTCAAGAACGTGATCGTAAAAAGACTAGAAAGTTGATTCCGAAAGGTAAAAACTTGGATCCGACAATTTATGGTGGTTATAGTGGTAATGCAAATGCATATATGGTTATTGTCAAAATTGAAAAGACTAAGGAAGACATTTATAGAGTTGTTGGAGTACCGATGCGATTTTTAGCTAGATTACAACAAGCTAAAAAGCAGGGAAAGTATAATTATGAACTACATAAAATTCTTGAGTCTTTAATTATGCTCGATAAAAGTGGAAAGCCTAAACGAGGTCTTAAAGGATTCAGAATAATAAAAGACCATGTTCATTTTAAGCAAGTTGTAGTGGACGGCGATAAAAAGTTCATGCTGTATTCTGCTAGCTACCAAGTTAATGCAAAACAGCTTACCTTGTCACAAGAGACTATGAAAATTGTCACTGATAATATGAATCAAAAAGAAGATAACGAAGACCAGCTCTTAGTGAATGCTTATGATGAAATCTTGTCTAAAGTTGACCTATATTTACCATTATTTGATACAAACAACTTTAGATTAGGGTTACATAATGGTAGAACAAAATTTATTAACTTAACAGTTAAAGATAAGAAGCACACCATAACTAATATCTTAAATGGATTACATGATAATCTGATGGCTTCTGATTTGAAGAACTTAGGAATTAAGACACCATTTGGAGTAATGCAAACAGCTGCTGGTGTGGTTCTTTCATCTAATGCAGTATTAATTTTTCAATCGCCAACCGGCTTATTTGAAAAAAGAGTAAAAATTACGAATTTATAGAAAAATAGAGAGTTAGGTTTAACTAGCCCTCTATTTTGCGCATAGAAATCAATTTTATTTATCTTAAGTAAAGGAGTAGCATCTGCTTGTTCATATGAAAACCATGCTACGAAGTAGGAATAATAGATTATATCTTTTATCAGTGATTACTGACAATCTGGGTAGTGCTTTAATGGCATTTGTATTACCTTTGATGGTACTTGATATTACAAAAAATGGTCTCCATTTATCAATTATTTCCGTAATCCAAACACTGCCTGTTTTAGTTTTAGGGCTTCCTGTTGGAGCAGTAATAGATAAGCTTGATGTAAAAAGAGTTCTTATCGTTAGTGATTTAGTTAGACTAATTAGTTACCTTGTTCTGACAAGTGCTTTAGCAATGAATTTGCCGGTAAAATTCATGATTTTAATTATCTATATAGTTTCTCTGGTAGTCAGTATTACTAATGCGTTCAATACGGTATCAGAAGTTACATTCGTTTCTTTCTTAGTCGAAAAAAAGGATTTTGCTGAATTAAACAGTCTGATCTATGGAATACAGTATGCGACGAATTTTATACTACCGATTGTTGGTGGAGTGCTATATAAATTTGTTTCTCACAGTCTTTTGATTGCAATCTGTTCATTTTTCTACTTAACTAGCCTTTTATTAGAAAAAGAAATACAAGTAAAAACTGTATCTAATGCTTCTAATGAATTTTCAACTCTTAAATCAGCGGGTAAAACGGTAACTGCGGACATAAAAGAAGGACTGAGCTATACAATTAAGCTTCCTTCTGTACTATATCCACTAATTTTGACTGCTTTAGTTAATATTGCATCAGCGAATTTTGATAACGATAGTTTAATAGTATTACGTGCACAAATTGGCCTTTCTTCTGAAAGTATTGGTACTATTTCAGCAATTGCGGCTGTCAGTGCTTTAATAGGTACTTTGATTGTAAATAGACTTAATGAAAGGGTTGGCTTCAATTTACTGCTACCCATGCTAGTTTTTATGGCTGCCCTTTTCAGAGTAATTTTTGCATTAAACAAAAATTTACTAATATTAACTGTCGCCATTGCATTTATCTCAATCATTAAATCAATTATTAACATTAGCATAATCACTAATAGACAGGAGCATGTTGAGCAAAAGTATCTTGGACGAGTTACGAGTATATATAAAACCGTCCTAATTGGAGTGAATTCTTTGGGCTACCTTTTTGGAGGTCTTGTAGCAAAAAAATTAGGTTCAAGATCTGGAATAGGTGTGTCAGCATTTGAACTTTTGATTATTGCTGTAATCAGTGTTTCTTTGATGATAAAAACTAAGCAGGACTGATTTTTGGACTAAAAAATTGTTTTCAGAATTTTATGCACAAAAAAACCTCCGCTATAGAGCTGAGGCAGGACGGTAATAATACCGCGTTGAAACTTCATATCTTAAATGATATGTCGTTTGATTTTAAATCTGGTTGTTAAATCAATAATGATTAGTTGCTGGGAGCTACCCAGCAACTTCATCTTAACATTTATTTTGGAAAATACAAGGAGAATTGTATGGGATGGAGATCAGGCATTATCACACAACATGCCAAGTTAACCTACTCAATGAATATGATGATTGTGCAAACGCATGATGGCATTAACCAAATTCCAATTGAAGATATTAATTTGCTACTTGTTTCAACAACGCAGGCAGTGATTACAAGTGCATTAATTAGTAAATTAGCTCAAAATCAAACTAAAGTAGTTTTTTTGTTGATGAAAAGTATAATCCAGTTACAGAAACGGTTGATTATTACCCTGGGGCACGTAATGCTAATAAACTAAAACTACAGTTTAATTGGCATCAAAGTCAAAAAGAATTATTGTGGACTAAAATTGTTAGCACCAAAATTAAAAATCAAATTGCTGTTTTGAGCAATTATCAATTAAAGACAGATACTGTTCAAGCTGAGTTAGATAAGTTGGAACTAAATGACGTGACCAATCGTGAGGCAAGTTCTGCACGTAAATATTTCATGCTTTTATTTAATAAAGACTTTGTTAGACGAGATACTAGTGCGGTAAACGCGGCTTTAGATTATGGTTATGCTATTTTACTTTCAAGTTTTACACGGGAAATTGCTGTAAATGGTTACCTGTCTTACTTTGGCATTCATCATTGCTCAAATGATAATCAATTTAATTTAGTTTGAGACTTAATGGAACCTTTTCGTCCGTTTGTCGATTATTGGGTAAAGGCACACGAAAAGATTCAGGAATTAACGCCAGATATAAAATATGGTTTAGTAGAACTTTTAAGTTTAGAAATTATTTTTAATGGTAAAAAAACGATTCTAACTAATGCAATTACAACATATGTAAGAGGATGTTTGAAGTTCCTAAGTGATAATGAAAATAATGCCTTACCAGAAATGGAGATAAGTTTAACTAATGAGGTACCGAATAATGCGCTTAATGATAATGTTTGACGTACCAACTGAAACTGCTCAAGAAAGAAAAGAGTACCGTCAGTTTCGTAATGGTACAGTTTTCTGTTTATGTAAGAGTTTGTGTAACTAGGCAGACTGCAAAATTCTTAGAAAAGCGGGTTGAAAATTTCTTGCCTCATGGTGGGCTGATTCAATCACTAATGGTAACAGAGAAACAATATAATGATATGCGTTTCTTAGTCGGAAAGCCCGTCGAAGACGTGCGCAATACTTCTGATCGGACGGTGATTCTATGATTCTGTCATATTTGACATACAAAAAGTGGACTTTACCAGATTCAGGAGTAACAGTTATTACTTTACAAAGTCCAATTGCATATCGTGATTTAGTTCAGGGATTTAAAAAAGAAAACAGTTTGCTGCTTTGTAGCGATAGAGACTTTAATTCTCTAGAAATAACTAAAACTTTTGATTTTGTAGGTGACCTATTGCTTAGTGAAGACATTTCAAAAAGATATTTAACTTTTGTAGTTAATAATTATGTAAAGACTATAGACGAAGAAAACAGAAATAAAGCCTTTAAAGCTTATTATAACCTAGGGGCTGTATTGCATGATTCACTTTTACTAGAAGATCTTCCTATGGACATTGACTTTAACAAAGATTTGAAAAAGCTATTAAAGTTGTTGGAAATTCATTTTGATAGGAGTGTATTAACCAATCCATATGCTACAATAGAAACTGTTCTAAAAATTCATCAGAATTATGATTTGGGGACAATTCCTGTATTTTTTGTAATGTAGCGCATTATTTTGATGAGCAGGAATGGCAAGAGGTAGCTAATCTTGCTATGGAAGTAAATTCAAGTGTGATTTTTCTTGAATTTACTAATCCTCAAAATTTGAAAATATCTAAAAATATTACTTGTTATTATATAGATCAAGATCTAGTCGATTGGTACTAACTGCTATATTAAAATTTGATGATAAAAAATCGGTTCTAGATGGTTGTTAAATCAATGATGATTAGAACGGAGTGATATTTATAAGAAATGAACATTAAGTTTTAGATGGTTGTTAAACCAATGATGATTAGAACCCCATGTCTTTGAGATACTTCATTAATTGGGTTTTAGATGGTTGTTAAATCAATGCGATTAGAACACGATTACCAATACTATCAAGGCTATCAGCGCTTTAGATGGTTGTTAAATCAATGATGATTAGAACGCAAGGTTTAAATAGTGATTGAAATCATCAGTTTTAGATGGTTGTTAAATCAATGATGATTAGAACAAGTCTCCTGCGTTCTCGTCCAAACCGGTAGTTTTAGATGGTTGTTAAATCAATGATGATTAGAACGATTAACTCACGAATTGTGATTGAGAGGTCGTTTTAGATGGTTGTTAAATCAATGATGATTAGAACTCCCAAATCTCATGACTAGTTAGGATAAGAGTTTTAGATGGTTGTTAAATCAATGATGATTAGAACATAGAAATGAGGTCAAGGAATCCACTGCGAGTTTTAGATGGTTGTTAAATAAATGATGATTAGAACTTAATGTGTGTCGCCTGAACGTCAGGCACTGTTTTAGATGGTTGTTAAATCAATGCGATTAGAGCTGTTTTTATTAATATTTGTCAAGATCTAAATCAAATAGTGTTTCAATATCTGTATTAAAATACTTTGCTAATTTGTATGCAATGTTAATGGTTACATTGGTTTTAGACTTATTACTTTCTATCTTTCTAATATAAGCTACTGATACACACAGTTACAGTGGCTAAACTTTCTTGTGATATTCCGGCTAAGTGTCTAAATTCTGCTAATCTGTTGTGCATTATTACGCTCCCTAAGTGGTTTTTTGTTGGGTTCAGTATATATACTATTTTATATGGAAGTCAAGCTTGCGGCGCTTTGTCAATATAGTGATAGCTAGTGCTTGTGCTTTCATGTATTTAAGGCTTTAGGTAGCTGTTAAATAGACGATAATTAGAAACAAAAAGCCTCTTTCTTCAATTAATTGAATTAATCCATGACATAGTACAATTACATAAAGAAAAAAACGCGCCAGATAGAGCGCGCTTTTATTTTGCTAAAATAAAGTCTAAGTATGACTAGTTTTGGTCCAAGAATTATTGCCGATTAATTCTCTACCAATTGATCGGTAAGGGATAAATGATAATAACCAGCGGTAAACACCAAAACTAAAAATAATTCTTAAAATCTCAATTGGGTTGTTAACGGTACTAAAACCAGTTTCAAACCACTGTTTTTTAATCATTAAACCATTAATAGTGTATTCGGTTAATAACAGAGTCAGGATAATCGCTAAGCTTGCCCCCAAATTGAATCTGGCATAAGCAATCAACGTTATAACCGACACGATTGATGATGGAACCACGATAACTGATATATAAGGCACTAATAAAAATAATAGGATAAAGGCCTTAACTCCAGCTGACATCCGGTCAGATTTGATAATTTTTCCACCATAGATTTTTAGGCATTGCAGACCACCTTGACACCATCTTGTGCGCTGACGGATTAGCTTGCCAAGATTAGTGATACCCTCTTGTCTAATTGCAGCAGTATTTAAGAAGGTGCCATAATAACCTCTTAATAGTCCCTTTAGTGAAAACTCACAGTCTTCAAGCAGAGAAGAAGACCAACCAACTTTTTCCGCCATGGTTAATGTGACAAATTGTCCATTGCCTGATGCGAGAGCCGAGCCCCAATTAGTACGTGCCATCTGCAACAAACCATTGTAAACGGATAATTCAAAGTTCTGCATAATCGTCAGATTGTCGACGGTGTTATAGACATCTACGCGTGTTTGAACCAAGTCATAATTAGAATTTTCAAAGGTAGTAACTACTTGGTGTAAGTAGTTACTATCAAAATGACTATCTGCATCAATAATTCCAACTAACGTTTGTTTTACAGGAAAATTCATTTTAAGCAGATGATTAATTGCGTCCTGCAGGGCCGGTCCTTTACCTTGCTGTGCATTAGGCTTAACGCGATGGATAATGTAGAGATTTTCAGGATTAGATTGTGCCCATTCATCTAGCAATTCTGTAGTGCCATCGCTCGAAGCATCGTCTATAAAAACTAGTTTTAAGTCAATAAAGTCTTTGCATTTATCGTGTAATGTAAGCAATCCTGGCATATCTCGCTTCAATGTCGAATATTCATTCATTGCAGGGATTAAAAGAAGCAATGTATTGAATTTACGCTGAAAGCGAAGATATTTTTCTTGCTTAATATGTTGACTAAATGTTAAGTAAAGGCTAAAACACAAGTCGAAAATAAAGGCACACCCACTGATGATAAGCATAGCCGCTATAAAATACCTCATTTTATCAGCTCCTTGTTATTTAACAGTTACTATTTTTCATGTTTATCTTACCACCATTATTAAGAAATCAGTAAGAAAATGACTTATTAGTTAAGACCAAATTAGTATATGAAAATATAGAGTGAATATAACATGACATTTACTAACTAAAAATAACAAAAAGCAAGTAGAATACTACTTGCTTTTACTAATGCTAAATTTAATTGGGCTAAAATCAGTTATTCACCTTTAAAAGTGCCGTTTTCTACTTCACGAATGAAATCAGCCAAATGCTTGTAGTAAACATCTGGATTATCAACCATGTGGTGGTGTCCACCATCTGGAGTTGTTACTAGACGTGAGTTAGGAATTTCTTTTTGCATAGTTTTAGCAGTTGAGATTGGCATTGTTTCTTCTTCGCCAAAAGTTAATAAGGTCGGGACAGTGATCTTCTTCAGTTGATCTCTAAAGTGCCAGTCCTTTAATTTACCAGTGATAACAAACTCATTGTCACCTTGAAAAGCGTTATATACTGCGCTTCCGCCAATATCATTTAAGTGGTAGAGCTTAGAAGGCTGCTTACGATCAACAAAATTGATGTTTAAAATGTTGACATCCTCTTGATAACGAGCGTTGTCGTAATCATTTTTTTCTTCACATTCGTGCATGAAGTCAATTTCAGTTTGTGGCAAAACTTGTTGACGACGGCGGTTAACAGAAGCGACGTATTCATCGATTTCGTCAACCATAGAAGAAATAATTGCGCCTTTTAAGTGGTTGCCATATTTGACAGCATATTCTTGAACAAGAAGACCGCCCCAACTTTGGCCGATTAGGTAAAAGTTGTCTAAGCCGAGCTTGTCACGAACTTCATCAACTTCGTCTAAGAAATATTCATAAGTCAGGTATTTTTTAGCGATTTCGGGATCGGAATAGTCAGGTTGATCTGAATAAAGTGATCCCAGTTGGTCATACATTGTTACTTGAACGTCTAGACCCTGCTTTTTAAGTTGATCAGCAGTATCTTCCCAATATTCATGGTTACCGCCAGGGCCGCCGTGCAAGCAAAGTAAATGAATGTCGCCTTGTCCTTGGGTGTTAGTCCAAAGATGGTAACCGTTGTCTAAAGTAATAATTTTGGATCCAGTTTTCATGTTTTTCTCCTTACTTTTTATTAATCAATCTCTATTTTAGCCTATAACGAGTTAAAGCAAAACAGGACAAAAAGAAATAGAGTATGCTTTTGGAGCTAAATTTACCTAGCAAGCTTGAATCAATCACTTCTGATGAGTCTTTGCTATACTTAAATTAGGTGGCTTTATTTGCTCAGCTAGCTAGTGAAAAAAGCTGATTATAAAGCCATAAACGAAGTTATAGCGCAACTACTTGCCGGCTTTTGGGTAGCTGCTATTTTTAAAAAAGGTGGGAATGTTATGACTTTTTATACACTTAAGTATATTGAGCAGAATCAAAATACTAACAAAACAATTTTGTATATTCTAATTGCGGTTGCAGCAGTTGCTATGATTGCTTTTACCGTCCTCTATTTGCGGCACCGGTTTAACACCCGCTACCGTGATTTAGGTATTATCGCGTTATTGTTCTTGCTGTTATTTGGTGGCACACAATATGAAAAATACGTTCAAACCAACCTGGTTAAGTCTCAATCAGAGCAAATTACACCGTTTATTAAGTCTGTCGCCAAGGATTTTGGGGTACCTAATAGTGATGTTTTGGTGAGTTCGACGACACTTCAAGACGGCTTGATAGTACGGATCAACTCAAAAGATATTGATTATCAGTTAGAACTAAATGATGACAATAACACTTATTCTTTGAAACAAGCGCATGTAATTAATCATCAAGTTGATATAAAGAATTAGGAGGAGATTGAGATGGACTATACACAGCTCTTTATTAAATTCGTTTTAGGTGTGTTAACTTTAATTTTTCAAATAAATGTTTTTGGTAAAACCAATATCGCTCCGACAACTGCTCTTGATCAACTCCAGAACTATGTTCTTGGTGGGATTATCGGTGGTGTAATCTATAATTCCAGCATTTCAGTTTTACAGTTTTTACTAGTACTAATTGTTTGGACATTAGTAGTCTTTATTTTGAAGTTTGCGCGTGAGCACAGTAATTTTATTCGCAGTTTAATTGACGGTAAGCCGATTCAGATCATCAAGGACGGACAAGTTTTAGTAAAAAACTGCTTAAAAGCTGGTATTTCTGCCAATGAGTTAATGTTTAAATTACGTAGTCAGGGAATCTATTCTGTTGATAAAGTAAAGAACTGTATTTTTGAAAAAAATGGGCAATTGACTGTAATTAAAACTGATGAGAAAAATGTCCGTTTTCCTTTAATAAATGATGGTCAAATCAATCAAGATGTGCTTGAATCTATTGATGAGGATGAAAACTGGCTGAAAGAAGAAGTGAAAAAAGCTGGCTTTAATGATCCTAGTGATATCTTTTTAGCTGATTTTGAAGATGGTCATGTCTCTTTCACGGGGTATGACCGAAAATAAGAAAGAGTAATTAATGGAAAATCTGAATAAAGCACAGCAATTGCTTAACGATGCGGATGTTGTGATTGTCACTGCAGGCAATAAAATGGCAAAAAATGAAGGACTTGATTTACTGGGAACAGAAAATTTTGAGCAAGATTTTCCGGAAGTTGCTAGTAAATATCATGTGAATTCAATTGGGGATGCTCTTGATCACAAGTTTGATTCCTGGGCTGAACAATGGTTATTTTGGAGTCAATTAATTGAAAAATATTCACTTAATTATGTTCCAAGTCCAGCAATGAAAAAACTGCGTGAATTAATTGGCGAAAAAAAGTTTTTTATTGCTACCTCAACTTTTGGACATTTTTTTGAACAAGCTGATTTCAATAAAAATCGAATCTTCAATGCGTTTGGTGACTGGACGATGATGCAGTGTTCAAGTGGCGTTAATCATGGTGCTAAAAGTGACCAAGAAGTTGTCCGGCAAATATTGACAGCCTACCAAAGTGGGCAAGACATAACTAAGCTAGTTCCGAAGTGTGAGCAGTGTGGTCAACCAATGGAGATTCACATGCCGTTAAACGAACACTTTTACCCAGATACAGACGCTAATACCCGTTTTCGCTGGTTTTTAACGGGGAACGAAGAGGAAAAAGTGGTCTTTTTGGAGCTCGGTGTTGATGAAACAAGCCCTCAATTATTTGAACCAATCATCAGATTAGTTCAACAATTCCCACAATGGACTTATGTAGCAGCGGATTATCAACAAGAAATGTTACCGCTGGACATTCAAGATAGAAGTGCAGCCGTAAATGCGGATACTGCAAGTTTATTGCAGGCTTTAGTTACAGATTAGGAAGATTGCATGAGTATTTATGTCAAAAATGGCGTTTTGCACGTTACGGGTTCTCAGGATAAATTGCGTGCGAAAGGTGAAGAAAAACCAAGCTTTATTTCTGATTACACAATGCTTGATATTGAAACGACCGGACTTAATCCCTATCGTGACCATGTGACTGAGCTGGGTGCGATCAAGGTGCGCAATAACGAAATTGTTGCAGAATTTAATAAGCTAGTCTTTTACCCAAGATCAAATAAGGTTCCTGCCTTTATAACTAAATTAAACGGGATTACCACCGAGCTTTTACTTAGCGAAGGTGTGCCTGTTAAAGAAGCGATGACTGAATTTCGTGAATTTATTGGTGACGATATTATTATTGGCTATAACGTTAACTTTGACTTGAACTTTTTATATGATTTGACGGAAAAATTCCATTTGCCAGCATTAAATAATGATTATGTTGATGTTTTGCGACTTGCACGTGCGTACTATCCTTTCCAACATAACCGATTGCTAGACTGTATTCAACGTGCTGGGATTGCAGAAGAAGAGCAGCATCATGGCTTGGCTGATTCAATCGATACCAAAAAGGTTTACGATGATTTTCGCGATCATTTTACCGATGAACTTTTGGCAGAGGCGCAAGGCAAAATCAAAAACGTAGATTTACTTGAAGCAGAACTTGAAGCCTGGGAACTAGGCTTTCGCAATCCGATTAGTAACAAGCTGATCACATTTGCAGATGGAATTGGCATGGATAATGATGAAGCAGCTTTAATGGTTAATAACATGGGCGGCCAAGCCCAAACCATTGTTACTCCGGAAACCAATTATTTGATTATTGATGATGATCACTTTTTCAGTAAAAACAACGAGGCATGGCAGAAAGCTCAGGAATACAATAAGAATGGTAGTAAGATTAAGCGACTTTCCGAAAGCTACTTCTTAAATATGCTTGATGAATGGGCTAGGTCTTAAAGTAAAAAGTAGAGAGAGCAATCTTTGCTTTTTTTATTTACCTTTGTTGCAAACAGCAGTTCGATTGGCTATACTTAGTTATTATTTAAGTAAGGGACTGACTAAATGGCTCGCAAGCGAAGACGGCAAAGCAGAAAAACAAGTGGTAGTGATTTTTGGGCAATTGTCATTATCATTCTTTTTTTGTTGTGGTTTGTTTCAACCAAAGGTGGTTCAGATCCTAGTGGACACCAAACAATCGAACGAATTGGTCGCAATGAACCAGCTAAGAAAAACAAAATTGATCAGGCTAAACCAGCTGCCAAAGTATATGGTGGATTATCACAAGAAGATTACGCTAAATTAGCTAAGCTTGATTTTAAGAGTGGCAATGAAGCCTACATTACAGTGAATAATGATAAGTCGACGCTAATTAAAAATGCATGGCGCGTTAACCGCGTTATTTATGCAAACTTGGATAGTTTAAATCGGACTTCTCACTCAAACACTGCCTTTTTGGAAAAAAGAAATGTTGCTAATGATAGTTTACGAGTTCAGCAATATGTTCAACCGACAGCTTGGCATTACAATCGACGGAATGGGACGCAAATTTATAACCGTGGGCACCTAATTGCGTATTCCGTTTCCGCAGGAATTGATCAAGCGGGTAATTTTAATCCACGCAATCTTTCCGGTGATCAGAATAATCCTAAAAATTTATTTACGCAGTCGGCCTATTCAAACCAAAGGGTTCAAACTATTTTTGAAAGTAGGGTGCGAAAAGCACTAAGAGAAAATAAGCGAGTTATCTACCAAGCTACGCCAATATTTCGTGGCGAGGAGTTAATGGCACGGGGAATTAACCTGCAGGCCGTTTCAACTGACGGCACACTCGACTTTAATGTTTATTTGTTCAATGTTCAACCTGGTTTTTCGTTCAATTATCAAAATGGACGCGCAAAGGTTAACCGCGAAATACAAGTTAAAAATGAAAATCAAAAAGCTTACTACTGATTATGTAGTAAGCTTTTTTCGCGCAAAATGTGAAATAATGGAACATTTTTAAATGGTAGTGATTCACCCTCTTAGAATTTAGAGTAAAGGAGGATGATTAGCTAGGCAGTGGGAAAGTCAGATAAATTAAAGTCGGCTTTCCTAAATATAATTCTATTTTGTAAAAACAATAAAAATATACCCTTCTAGAGACTGCTTAAATAAATTAGCGGTCTTTAGTCTTGTCTGTTGTAATCGCGTTAAGACAAGCGGGAATCAAACTGCTCAATTTCATCTTTCAATCCATTATAGACATCGTCTGCTTCAATCTCTTTAAGCACTTTTAAACAATAAAGTGCTTCTTTTTTATCTTTTTGGCAAATTGCGAGTCGACCTTTAGCCATTAGTAATTTATCATAGCGAAAGGTTGCTTTGGCCAAGGTAATTGCTTTAACTAATATCATTGCAGCATCATCAAAGTTCTGTCTGTTCATCAATATGGCTGCTTTGTTAAGAACAAAATTGGTTTCTAGCGATTTTAAAAATGGATATTTTTCTTCAATTGTTTTAATAGCACGATTTGAAATACCAATCATTGTATCATCGTCAAAAACGAAGAAAATCATGTTAAGTAAATAGAGATCAAGAACATTCCAGTTGTCAGTTTTGGACACCTGGGTTTTCCAAAGTGGTATGACTAAGCTACGTGCTTCGCGTAAGCTGCTTGCATTAAATGCTTTTAGAATGACTTTGATTTTTTGAATCTCCTGATCATTAGGAAATTGCTCACAGCGGTTAAGCAAAGAAGCTATTTTATTAACTTCAGAATTATAGGCAATATTGAAAAGATCAAAAATAATTTGTTCTTTGGCATTAAACTGATAATCGTTTCTTATGTAATCAAATTCAATTTGAGTGATACCCAATCGTTTGATCAATTTTGTTGCATTTTCATAAGAAGGTTCTTCAAATGAATTTTCGATTTTAGAGAGCGTGGTTCGATTAATTAAAGAGCCAGCTAACTCAGATTGGGTAATACCGCGCGCCGTTCTGATCTCTTTTATTGTTTCTCCGAAAGATTTCACTGCAAGTTACCCCTTTCAATGGCTTATCTGAATAAGGTTAATGTGAAATAAGCCAACAATTCACTAAACTAATCTTTAGTTAGTACTATTATTTAATTGTAAGGGATATATTATCATCACTTTATGAATAAATGATGAATATATGTATTCTTTAAAACTTATAGGTTTCACAGAAAGAAGGGGAAAAATGATTTCTAACTTTATTTTCTTATTTGGCTGCTTAGCAGCACTATTCTAAAGTAATGATGCCGAATTGAGTAAGTTAAACTTCATTTAATAGTTCATACTAATTAAATTGCAAATGCAAAACTATATTTTCAATAACATCGTAGACAAGCAGATTATTTTGTAGTTATTAGTAAGCTATAGAATGAAATATTGTAGTGGGTTTATTGAGTGCATTTTTTAAATGCATGATATAAAAGCACATTCCTAACGACAGTCATGGGAGTGTGCTTTTTGTATGCAGTCAAAGATGATATTATCCTTAATTTATTTTATATATATAAATACCTAATTAACTGAATTAGGTGAAAAAAGATAAAATTAATATTCGGATTAAAAAAGCACTTTATGGAAAAATTGCTTCAAAGTTGACTTGGCAAGTCTAGTTAACAATTAGGTTGAATCGAAAGATTAACAAAAGCAGAACATTATGAATGATTTAGCGTCAATAATTTGTAGTTTTAGCCATAAAAACGAATATTGAAAGAAAAAGCAAGTGCTTTTTTATTGAAGTACGAATTTTTATTAGATAAAACTGGTTGTATTCAGCTGATTTTTATCATAAAATTAGTGAAGAAAAACTTTAAGCAATACAAGATATAGTGGTGCAGATTAATGGATAACAACAAATTCGTTGAAGTGAAAAATCTCAGAAAAGTTTATGATAATGGACATGAAGCAATCAAAAATGTCAGCTTTTCTGTTAAAAAAGGTGATTTGGTTTGTCTCTTAGGACCTTCTGGCTGTGGGAAGACAACCATTCTGAATATTTTAGCAGGTTTGCTTAATCCAACTTCAGGTGAAATTCTTTTTGACGGGAAGTCAGTAGTAAATGTCGAGCCCAAGGACCGACATATTGGTTACGTTTTTCAAAACTACGCATTGTATCCTCATATGACAGTCTTGCAAAACGTAATGTTTCCTTTAATAGTAGGCAAAAACAAAAAGTCTAAACCTGAGGCGCAAAAAATTGCCGAAAAGTATATGGAATTAACGCAGATTACTGAATTAGCTGATCAAAAGCCTGGTAATTTATCCGGTGGACAGCAACAGCGAGTAGCGATTGCGCGTGCGTTAGTGCAAGAACCTAAGATTCTTCTGATGGATGAGCCTTTGAGTAACCTTGATGCTAGATTGAGATTGAAGATTCGTGAAGAAATTCGTTCTTTGGTTAAATCTGTTGGTATTACAACCTTATTTGTTACTCACGACCAAGAAGAAGCCTTATCAATTGGTGATAAAATTATTTTATTTAATGATGGAGTTATTCAACAAGATGACTTGGGTGAAAACTTCTATTTAGAGCCTAATAATTATTTTGTTGCTAACTTTGTTGGTAACCCTGTAATTGACAACTTTAAGGTAACAAAGACCGATGATGAATTGAAGGGAACTGACTTCACTATCAAGTTAGCCGATTTAGATGAATCACGCTTTAAACGCTCAATTCCTAATGGCGAATATTTATTATCCGTTCGCCCTGAGAACATTGTTCCTGCTTCAGACGGTATCCTTAACGTGAAAGTTGATGATGTCGAGTTAATTGGTCGAGAACGTATACTGAAATTTACACATGATGACTCTCAAGCGCGCTCTTTGATTAGTCTTGAAGTACCAGTTAATCATGGTGATCAAGTTAACCTTAAAATGAGACTTGATCGTGTATTTCTATTTACACCTGATGGGGAGCGGGTTTACTAATGAAGACCAATCAGAAAAAAGCGTGGCTGTATTTAGCACCAACAATTATCTTTGTAACTTTATTCAGTATTTATCCTATTTTACGTGCCTTTGGCATGAGTTTCCAAAGTGGATCACTAATCGATTTAACTTGGACTGGACTCAATAATTATAAGTACATTTTTAATGATCCCGAGTTTTGGTTGGCAATTAAAAACACTTTACTCTATGCCGTAATTTCGGTACCAGTTGGTTTAGCAATTTCAATTATGCTAGCTTGGATCATTTTTGACAAAGTTAAACATAAGGCATTGTTTGAGACCACCTTTTTCATGCCATATGTAACGTCAACGATTGCAATCGGAATTGTCTTTCGTTACATTTTCAACGGCGATTACGGGATGTTGAACTTTTTGTTGCGGGCTGTGCATTTGCCTGCACCGGATTGGATTGATGATCCAGCAATGTCTTTAACAACCATTATTATTTTCGGTATTTGGTCTTCTTTGGCCTTCAATATTGTTATTTTGATGGGTGCACTTAGGAACATTGATCCTAACTTCTACACGATTGCCGATATGTATGGTGCTAGCGGCAAAGACAAGTTTTGGCGAATTACAATGCCACAACTAGTGCCAACAATTGCCTTTTTGCTGACAATGAATATCATTGGTGCCTTCAAGATATATACATCAGTCTATGCGCTATTTAATGGTGCTGCTGGTGTTGGTAATTCTGGTACCACTGCTGTGTTCTACATTTACAATAAGTTCCAGACTGTAGGTACTCCAGGGGTTGCAATGGCAGCGACGGTTGTCTTGTTCCTGATTATCTTATTTGCAACGTTCTTACAACGTAAGATGATGAAGAAGATAGGAGAAAATTAAATGAAAAAGATTCGTTTAGGTGTTGTCTTCAGTTATATTATCTTATTCATCTTTGCCTTCATCACCGTTTTCCCATTCATTTACATGATACTAGGCGGATTGATGAACTTTCAGGAAACAACGTCAATTCCACCAACATTAATTCCGCACCATTTTGAGTGGTCCAACTATGCAAAGGTTTTTGCTAGAGCCCCATTTGGTCGTTACTTCTTTAATACGGTTTTGACAGCAACAGTTACGACTGTTGTCAGTCTATTTAATTCACTTCTTGGTGCTTTTGCAATGGTCAACCTGCGGTTCAAGGGTAAAGGTGTTATTCAGATGGTGATGCTTTCTCTCCTGATGGTTCCAGGTGAAGCAATTATTTTTACTAACTATAATACAATTGCTCATCTCGGCTTGCTCAACACCTACATTGGGTTGGTTTTACCATTCCTAACGTCAATTTTCTACATGTACTATTTACAAAGCTATTTTGGCTCAATTTCAACCACGATTTACAAAGCGGCGATGATTGATGGCGCAAGCGACTGGGATTACATTTGGAAAATTTTGGTACCAATGTCAAAGAGTGGACTCTTTACAGTTGGTTTGTTGAGCTTTATTTCGGGCTGGAACTCATTCTTATGGCCATTACTTGTTACTAACGAAGACACGATGAGACTGTTAAACAACGGTCTGTCTGCCTTTGCTTCTGATGCTGGTAGCGAAACACAATTGCAACTTGCAGCTGCAACACTGACTGTTTTACCGATTTTAATTTTGTATTTCATCTTTAGAAAACGGATTATTAAGGGAGTAGTACGTAATGACATCAAAGGCTAAGACATCTATCACTTTTTATAATGGTCTAACAACTATTGGCGGACCAATGATCGAAGTGGCTTATAACAAATCACATGTTTTGTTTGATTTAGGTGAAGTATATCGTCCTGAATTAGATTTGCCTGATGAAAAATATCAAACTTTGATTGAAAATCAGTTGATTGGTGATGTTCCTAACTTTTACGATCCTGAGCTTACCGGAAAGCCAATTGATCATCAACGCTGGGAACATGCTGCTGCCTATATGTCACACTTGCATCTTGATCATAGTAAGGCAATGAATTTCTTGGCACCTGAGATTCCGCTATATGCAGGTCCACTTACTGCCAAGATGATGCCAGCTTTAAACGAACACGGTGATTTTTTATTACCAGCTGCTGGTCATGAAGCAAGTTACGTTCGCCCAATTATTGCAGCGGAGTACCGCAAGCCAATTCAGGTAGGTAATATTACGCTTGAAGTTTGGCCGAGTGACCATGATGCTTATGGTGCAACAGGTTTAATTATTACTACTCCAGATAAGCGAATTGCATATACTGGTGATATTCGCTTGCACGGTTATCACCCTGACTGGGTACACGAATTTTTGGCAGCTGCTAAGAACTGTGATGCCCTGATTATTGAAGGTACCGGTGTTTCTTGGCCTGAAGAAAAACACGATCAATCAAGTGAAGAATTCACTGGTCCAAAGAATGAAAATGAACTGACTGCTCAATTTGTTGAATTGCAAAAAGACAACCCTGAGCGGCAAATTACATTTAATACATATCCTACTAATGTTGAGCGACTCTTGCGCATTATTGCAGATTCACCGCGCCGCGTTGTTTTGCATGCGCAAAGAGCGCACTTGCTCAGGGAAAGCTTGGGCAAGGAATTTGATTACTATTACTTGCCAGGGGAAGAGAAATTTGCAGATTTGCAACCGGGACTAGAAGTTTCTTATCAGGAACTGCTAAATGACAATCATGCATACCTCTGGCAAGCAGTTGGTAATTATACTGACTTACAGGAAGGTGGATTATATATTCACTCAAACGCTGAGCCACTGGGTGATTTTGATCCAGCTTATCAGCCTTTCCTGCAAGCTTTATCAGATAAAAAGATTGAGTTCAAAGGCTTGCGTTGTTCCGGTCACGCAGATGAAAAAGAACTCAAGGAAATTATTAAGGAGGTTCAACCAGCAAACTTAATTCCGGTGCACACATTGCATCCGGAGCTGGAAGAGAACCCATTTGGAGAACGGATTTTACCGAAGCGCAATCAAACTATTACGCTTTAGTTAATCAAAAAAATTGTTGTTTAGTTTTTATTTTTTGGGAGGTTTACCAAATGAAGTTTAGTAAAAAGCTTGCTGCTGCTTTTGCAGTTAGTTTGACACTAGTAGGTACTGCAGCTTGTTCTAATGGCGGAAGCAATTCTTCTTCGTCATCATCTAGCAGTTCATCTAAGATTACCAAGGTTAAGAAGAATACCACTATTACTTTGTGGCACGGAATGACCGGGGTACAACAGGATACCTTAAAGGAATTAACAAAGGAATTCGAAAAGGATAATCCTAAGATCAAGGTTAAGTTAGAAAACCAAGGTCAATACAATGACTTGCAAGCTAAGATTAATTCAACTTTGCAGTCACCAAACAATTTGCCAACAATTACACAGGCTTATCCAGATTGGCTACAAACTGCAGCCAAGAATAAGATGTTGGTAGATATGACACCATACATTAACAACAAAGAAGTTGGTTGGGGAAGTGCTAAGGCTTCTGATATTAAAACCGCTCTTTTAGATGGTGCTAAGATTAACGGAACTCAATACGGTATTCCATTTAACAAGTCAATTGAAACTTTAACTTACAATGCTGACATGTTTAAGAAATACGGTATCAAGAAAGCTCCTACAACAATGGAAGAATTGAAGCAGGATGCCAAGACAATTTATGAAAAGAGTAACCATAAAGTTGTTGGTGCTGGTTTTGACTCATTATCAAACTACTACACTTTAGGTATGAAGAACGAAGGCGTAGACTTCTCAAGCAAGATTGACTTTGCTGGTGCAACTTCTAAGAAAGTTATCAACTACTATGCTGACGGTATCAAAGACGGTTACTTCAGAGTAGCTGGTTCAGAACACTACCTATCAGGACCATTCGCTAACCAAAAAGTTGCAATGTACATTGGTACTTCAGCTGGTGAAGGCTTTGTTAAGCAAGGTGTAGGCAACAAGTTTACTTATGATGTTGCTCCACGTCCTGGCAAATACACTATGTCACAAGGTACTGATATCTACATGTTTAATCACGCATCTGCTGATCAAAAGGCTGCTGCATTCATGTACATCAAGTTCTTAGTTTCAAAGACTAGCCAACTTAAATGGGCAAACGCAACTGGTTACATCCCAGTTAACAATGCTGCTGCAGAATCTTCTGAATACAAGGACAACAAGAAGATTAAGTTACCAGCTAAATTGGAAGACGCAATGAAGAACCTCTACAGTGTTCCTGTTGTTAAGAACGCTGGAGCTGCATATGGTCAATTAAACCCAATTATGCAAAATATTTTCGCTGCTGCACAAAAGAAACAAAATGTTAATAATGCAATTAACACAGGCAAGTCAAAATTTGATGCTGCTTGGAAGCAATAAAAACTAAATAGCAAGATTATAAAAAGGATTCGTCTTGATGACGAATCCTTTTTTGCTTTACCACTGCGTTTTTGAAATATTAATGGCTTGTGCAATGTATTTGTTGACTATATTAATGTTAGCTCTTTTTTCTGAGTTGACTAGTGACAAGATACCATAAGACAATTTTTGATCTGTTTTTAAGGGAATATAGCGCAAATCGGTATCGTCTTTGTTGTATAAAATGCTAGGGACTATGCCAATTCCCATTTTTGCTCGGACATATGCGATTAAGACCGAGGAGTCAATTTCCTCTTGGTAGTTAATGTCGTAAGGACTACTTTGTAAACTAAATTTCAGACTTTCAATTGCAGGAAAATTATCGTGTCCATTCCACAAATAAATTTGGCGGTTAGCCAAGTCGCTAAAATCAATGTTGTTTTTAATAAAAAGGCTGTCTCCCTGCGGAACAACAACGGAAAAGCCTTTTTGTAATACTTCGACGTAACGCGTTTCATCTTTTTCGTTAATAATATCTTTTTGCATAAGCATCAAATCAATTTTGCCATCGCAAATCAGCTTGTTGATATTGTGCTCTTGACCAGGATCAACGAAAAAGGGCTTTAGCTCAAGATTAGTCTGTGTATTGATCAGTCTTAGTGCAACAGGTAACCACTTTTTTTCAAAGGGCAGATCTGTGTAGCCCATCTTGATTTTAGGACGCATAATGGCGCTACTTTGGCGCAGATTAATAATTGTGTCGTTAATTTCAGCTGTGGAAAGCACCATTTGATTATAAAAAATCTTTCCTTTATCGGTTAATGCGATTTGGTGATAGCCACGTTTGAAGAGCTTTACCTGTAATTCTTTTTCTAAGTTCTTGATGTTTTTAGAAACAGTCGATTGTGAGAGATACATTTTTTGTGCAGTTTGCGTGAAATTTAGTGTTTTAGCCAAAGTTAAAAAACAGTTCACTTGAGTTGAATTCATGATCTAATATTCCTTTTTGTCATTATGCCATTCGGTTTTCAGTTTATCACACCCTCATTATTGATGTAATATCAAGCTATATTTAAGAATCAGTATTTAGAGGTGATTTTGATGAATAATCAAAAAAGGAATATTAGACCTTGGGTTGTTATGTGCTGTATAGGTTTGATTTCTGCAGCATGTTTGGGCTCAAGTATGGTTTTAATGGGTTCATTTTTAGCTCCATTAAGCCAAGCGCTACACACTCAGGTTTCAACCTTATCTTACTATTACACGGTTTTGGTTTTAACAATGGCTGTGATGACGCCGAATGTTCCCAAAATTTTGGCTAAGGTAAACAATCGCTTGTTATATGTAGTTGCTAGTTTGGCAGTTGCAGTCAGCTTAATTCTGATGCCGCATTTTACCAATATTTGGCTCTTTTTCATTATTGCCATCATTATCGGGATTGCGATTTCATTTATGTCGTTTACACCAGTTGGTATTTTGCTTGATAACTGGTTTGCGGAAAAAGCCGGTTTTGCGGTTGGACTTTGCTGGGCAATTACTTCTGTTTTCCAAGGAATCATGAGCCCAATTTTATCAGTTTTAATTGAAAAGGTTGGTTGGCAAAGCAGCTTAACAATTTTAGCTGTGATTGTAGCCGTCTTAAGTGTACCTTGTGCTTTGTTTGGTGTTAACTTCTCACCTGAAAAAGAAGGGCGTAAGCCATATGGCTTTAATGAACAGGCGGCACAAAACGACTCAGCTGAAACGGTTAAACCTGTTTCTAATCATGAACTCTTCAAGTCAGCCACTTTTTGGATTTTATTAGTAATCGTAATTTTGTTACAATTCCCAGCTGTCTTAAATCAGATGTTTCCAACTTACGCTGTCTCTGCAGGCTTTGATGGTGCTGCAGGTGGCTTCATGGTTACTTCAGCAATGCTATTTGATATTTTCCTCAATCCATTAGTTGGTTCAACTTGTGATAAGTATGGAGCCGAAAAAGCAAGTTTAGCATGGCTTTTGCTAGCAGTTATCTCTTACGCACTACTAATCATTGCCACCAATACTCGTTCTGCTGGCTTGGCAATCTTCAGCGCAGGGATTAACGATGTTTTCTATGTATACCTCGGAACTGGTATTACGACAATTGCGACTGCGGCTTTAGGTAGAAGAGCATTTGCTAAAGGATTTTCTTATATTAACTCAATTGCCTTTTTAATTGGTGCATTCGCAATGCCAGTTAATAACTTGATTGCAGAAAAAATGGGCGGCTTTGTTGCAGTGTACATTTTCTTTGCAATTATCACTGTAGTAATTATGGCCTTAGTAGCCGTTATTGCTAAAAATCACTTTGATCAATCACGTAGTTAGGAAGTATTTTTATGAACAATCAAGAATATGATGTAATCGTTGTTGGTGCAAGTAACGCTGGTGGGATGGCCGCTGCGGCTGCTGCCGAAAAAGGTGCCAAGGTTTTGGTCATTGATAAAATGGGCAGTGCTGGCTATTTATACCGCGAAACGATTGCTGCGATTCACAGTAAAGCACAAAAGAAGGCCGGTGTTGAAATCGACCGTAACGAATTAGTTAACTTTATTTCTACTTTTAACCAAGGAAACGTTGATCAGCGTCTATTAAACGTTTGGGCAGACAACAGTTCAGAAATGGTTGATTGGCTCGATGATGAAGTTTTACAACCCCATGGTGCCTACATTAAGGCAACGCCAGATGCGCATTACGAAACTGAACGTAACCGTGCCTTTCCTACAGGAAATGAAGCAACTGCTCCTGACGGTAAGTACTGGCAAATGGGTTATGGTAATTGGGTAATTGCTAAAGCAGAAGAGCTTGGCGCAAAATTTGCTTGGCATACAAAGCTAGAAGAACTAATTGTTGAGAATGGTCGGGTTGTCGGTTTAGTTGCGAAAAACATGAAATCAAAGAAGACTTCAACTTTTAGAGCCCGTAAAGGCGTAATCCTATGTACTGGTGGTTACGGTTCTAACCAAGCACTAATGCAAAAATGGAACCCACTTGGCTTAAAAACAAACGTTTATACCGATAGTCAAAGAGACGATGGCTCAGGAATTGTAGCTGCTTTGAAAGTAGGCGCCGCTAAAGATGAAGAACCTGCTTCAATTGTGTTCAACCGTGGTGCAGTTCCAGTTGGAACAAATGCGGAAGACTTCTATGAAGTTGACTTGACTCCTCCTGATGATCCAGGTTACTTATGGCTAGGTTCCTATCCAATGCTAAAAGTTAACTTAAATGGTGAACGCTTCTTTAACGAAAGTGCACCGTATCAATTCCAAATGACAGCTGCTTCAAAACAGCCTGGTTACTTAAGTGCAATGATCTGGACAGAAGAAACAATGAGTGATGAAAGCCTCAAACAATACCATACATTGGGTTGTTCAAGATTAGGTTTCCCAGGAATCTTTACTGGAGAAGAAGCACGTAAAGAAGTAAATGATCGTTTGAACGAAGGTTTAGTTCAAAAGGCTGACACAATCGAAGAGCTGGCTGAAAAGTTAGGTTTACCAAAAGAAAACTTGCAAAAGACCGTTGACCGTTACAATGAAATGGTAAGCAAAGGTCAAGATAGTGACTTTGGTAAAGAAAGCTATCGTTTAGAGCCAGTTAATAAGGCACCATATTATGGGGCGATTGTTGGGGGTAGATTATTAGCTACACTAGATGGACTGCGAGTTAACACTAAGATGCAAGTAATCAACAAGCAAGACAAGGTAATTGAAGGCTTGTATGCAGCTGGTAACTGCTCTGGCGGGTTCTTCTGGGGTATCTACCCAGATCATGTTCCTGGTTTAACTGCTAGCCATGCTTTAACTTTTGGCCGCTTAGCTGGTAAATACGCAGCAGAATAGAAATTTACAAGACTTGTCCTTTTAGGACGAGTCTTTTTTTGTTGCCAAAATTGATCAAGAAGAACAAAAAAATGTCATTAGCTAGTTTATTGCTTCAAAAGCGAACTTTAATTCCAAAAATAGATTAATATCGAGATAAAAGCGAATGTTTTTGTTGTAATCTTTCTTTTACTGCTATACAATAGACAAGAATAAAATAATTGACAAGAAACTTGTTGATTAAACACCGATTTTGGAGGAAAAATCAAAAATGAATTTTGGTAAAAAACTGGCAGCATTGGCTGTAGCTGGATTAGCTTTAGTAGGTACTGCGGCTTGTTCGAATGGTGGGTCGTCATCATCTTCAACTTCTGACACAAATAAGATACCGAAGGTAACCAAGAAAACGACTGTTGTTTTCTGGCACGGGATGCAAGGCCAACAAGAAACTACGCTAAAGAAGCTTGCCAAAGAATTTGAAGCTAAAAATTCTAATATTAAAATTAAGCTTGAACAACAAGGCGATTACGACAATTTACAGGCTAAGTTGACTTCTACAATGCAGTCACCAAAGAACTTGCCAACAATTACCCAGGCATATCCTGGTTGGCTTCAAAGTGCTGCTAAGAACAAGATGTTAGTAAACCTGACTCCTTACATTAATAACAAAGA
Organism: Lactobacillus sp. ESL0263; assembly: GCF_003692845.1. Taxonomy (NCBI): domain Bacteria; kingdom Bacillati; phylum Bacillota; class Bacilli; order Lactobacillales; family Lactobacillaceae; genus Lactobacillus; species Lactobacillus sp. ESL0263. Next base: position 186,926 of record NZ_REHL01000002.1, read on the forward strand.
AGTTGGTTGGGGAAGTGTTGCTGCATCAGAAATTAAACAAGGTATGCTTGATGGTGCCCAAATTAACGGTACACAATACGGTATTCCATTTAACAAGTCAATCGAAGTTTTGATTTACAATCCTGACATGTTGAAGAAGTACGGTATCACTAAGGTACCTTCAACTAATGCTGAATTAAAGCAGGCTGCACAAACAATTTACCAAAAGAGTAATCACAAGGTTGTAGGTGCAGGTTTTGATAACCTTAACAACTACTACGTACTAGGCATGAAAAATGAAGGCCAAAACTTCTCCAGCAAAGTTGACTTTACTGGCAAGGAATCTTCACGCGTTTTAGACTACTTTGTAAAAGGTGAAAAAGCAGGTTACTTTAGAATGCCTGGTTCTGATAAGTACCTATATGTACCATTCACTAACCAAAAGCTAGCAATGTTTGTTACTTCATCATCAACCGAAACTTGGATTAAGCAAGCTGCTAAGAAGGGCTTTAAATATGAAGTAGCTGCTCGTCCTGGTAAATACACAATGCAACAAGGTACTGACATCTATATGTTTAGCCACGCTAGCGCAATGGAAAAGGCCGCTGCATTCAAATTTATGAAATTCCTATCATCTAAGGAAAACCAAATTAAGTGGGCAAAAGAAACTGGCTATATTCCAGTTAATGAGGACGCTACGAAGTCAGCTGAATATAAAGACAATAAAGAGTTTATGTTACCTGCTAAGTTAGAGGATATTCTGTCAACTAACTCACTATACAGTGTGCCTGTAATTAAAAATTCTAATGCAGTATTTAGCCAATTAAATCCAATTATGCAATCAATTTTATCTGCTGCACAAAAGGACCGTAATGTTAATAGTGCAATTAAAACTGGTAAGACAAAATTTGATGCTGCATGGAAGCAATAAAAATATAAATAATTAAAAAAGTGGGCTTTTTAGCCTGCTTTTTTAGTTGTCGTTTTGCAAAGGAATGGTAAGATAATATAAGCAAATCAGTAGCTTTCAGCTTAACTAGAAAGCTTACCAATCTAAGGATGGGGAAAAATGATCAAAGAGCAAAGATTTCCGGTAGAAACTAAATATAAGTGGTATGATATCAGCAATTTGAGTGAAGAAGACAGTAACAAACTGCAAGATGATTTTAATTTCACGCCCGATATGATCTCTTATATTTCCGACCGTCATGAACGTCCGCACTATGATTATGATACCCATACCCATATTCACTTGCTTGTTTACGATGTGCCAATTTGGCCGACGCAAACCATCAAGCACTTTACAGCTCACCCGGTAACCTTTTTAGTATCCGGAGAGAACATTTTTACCTTCCATACAGAATCAACTAGTTATGTGTTTGACGAGTTTAATGACCGTGCAATGAGGCGTGAATTATCATTAGCGCAAGATGTAACAGAATTGTTGATGAAATTTTTGCTGTTTTTATCGCAGTATTTCCAACGTGCAGTTACGCAGTTAGATGTTCAGCGTAATACTTTGGATCAAAAATTGTCTGGCGATATCGACAATAAGGACTTAGTTGAATTATCTAATATTGAAAAAAGTTTGGTTTACCTGTCTAGTTCAATCCAAACCAATTTGATGATGCTTCACAGTTTGAAACTTTCAGAACTTGATTTTACCAAGCCTGCTCGTGAGCGCTTAGATGACGTTCTAATTGAGTCTAATCAGTCCGCAGAAATGGTGAAGATTTCGCAACAGGTTACGCAAACTTTATCTGCGACATCCAATAATATGATGAACAACAACCTGAACGATACGATGAAGTTTTTGACAGTTTGGTCTTTGGTTCTAACTATTCCCACTATCCTAACTGGTTTTTACGGCATGAACGTAAGTTTACCTGTAGGTCATAGTTCAACTGATTGGATTTTTATTTCACTGATTGGAATTGTTTTAATGCTTTGGCTGATCATCTTGATGAAACGACACCACTTCTTTTAATTGAGGTAGATATATGAAAAACAAGGTCATTATTGGTTCACTAATTACTACGCTACTTGCTTTTATGCTCTATTCGCTAAATTTAAGGCGGGTACAAAATACAAGCGTTGAAATTGTGGGGCAAAGCCAAAGTGTTAAAAAAGAGCACGGCAAGGGTAAGCTGCCACATGAACCAAAAGTTGCTGAAGTAGAATATCCGACTCATGTTCAAATTGCCTCAGGTAGTGATCAGACTTGGTCCAAGCAGATTGAGACGCTAATGGGAAAGGATCAGAGCTACCAAGTTGCAGTTCAGGATCTTAATTCTGGCAAGTTTGCACGCGTAGCAAATACCACTAAAGCACATGGTGTTACTGGAACTGGTCGTTTATTTTTATTAGCGGCAGTTTTTTATCAAGAAGAACATGGCAAGCTTACCAGTCATTCAGCAATTAAGGTCAAAAAGTCGGACCGTGCTAAAGGTGAAAAGGCTTTACAACCTGGAATAGCTTATGGAACATCTTTTTTAAGGCAGACACTAATGCAGGGGAATAAAACCGCAGGAAATGTTTTACTCCGCAAGGTCAAACCGCAAAAAGTTAATGCTATGGCTAAAAAGATGGGGGCTAGTTCCACTAAATTTAGTAAAAAATATACAGCCAATCCTTTAGCTCAAACAACAGCAAACGATATGGTCGCTGTAATGGATGACTTGTACAAAAATAAAACACTAAGTCGTCAGTATTCTAATTTGACACTTGGATCATTGAATCAAAACGCAACAGGACAAAAGCCAAAATTAGTACAAAAGATTCACGGCGCGACTGTATATGCGATTGGTGATGATCGTTCTAGTGTTGCTATTGTTGAAAATAATGGTCAAGCATACTGTGTAGCCGTTTGGAGTAATTCAAATAAAAAGTTTGCTAAACTTGGAGAAGTCGTCAACAATTTCTTTAAATAGATAAAATAAATTTAAAAATGCCTTAAGAGCTAACTTGCTTTTGAGGTTTTTTTAATGCAAAAATCCTGTTAAATCAAGGTTTTAGTCAAATTGGAAAAAATTTTAAATTAATCTACAGTGTGTAGATTGTATTCTGCGGTTTGTAGTGTTATATTGTTTCCTATGCTGTCAGAAGGAGGGATGAAGTTGGTTAAAAAAAGAAGCCTTGATCTTGATAAAGTGATTGCTAAGGCAACAGAAATGATTGGTCAAAAAGGATTATCGGCAACAACGCTGCCTAGCTTAGCTAAGGAGCTTGGTGTTCGCTCGCAATCTCTTTACCACTATGTTTCTGGTCGTAAGCAATTATTATCACTTGTTGGTGCAAGTAGGATTAAAATTCTAAGTAAGCAGTTAGTTGACAATCTGATTGGACTTTCAGGTAAGGAGGCATTATTGAAATTTGCAGATATCGTTCGCAATTTTATTTTGAACGATCCTGCATTATTTAGCATTCTTTATCACCTCAATGAGTATAAGCCGGAAGATGCAATTACTAAGGAAATCATGAACATAATTGCATTTGCTGACAAACTGAATTTAAGAAGCGACAGCACTGTTTCGCTTCATTCCTTAATTGGCGCTGTTTTGGGCTATATCTTTTTAGATGTGTCCGCGTCGATTGAGGGTGAAACCAGTACCGAGGCTGATCAAGGCTACCATGATATGATTATCAAACTGGTCCAGCCGGAAAATATTTTGGAAGAATAGAGAGGAAAAACAGAGTGCAAAAATTATTTAAAAATCATATTTTTTCATTTATTGCATGGGTTTTAATTCTGATTATTTCTGTTGTGGCACTGCCAGACGTTACTGGGTTAACGCGTGAGCACTCAAACATTTCCTTGCCACAGGATGTTCAAAGCGAGGTTGCACAATCAATTCAAAATGATTGGGGACCTAAGCAAAAGAACACTTATCAAATTGCAGTTGTTTTTAATAAGAAAAACGGCAAATTAACTGCAGACGATAAGAATGCAATTAATGACACAATTGATCGCATTAAAGAAAATCAGGATAAATACGGTATTAAGATGGTCTTAGCACCAGACGATAATATCGCTACCAAGAAGCAACTACAGTCAAAAGACAAGACAACTTGGATTTTACAAGTTAACGTTGCGAAAAAACACGCTCCAATTAATGAAGTAGAGCAAGAATTGACCAAGGCAGTTAAAACTGCAGGTATCAGAACCTATGTTACTGGTGCAGATGTTTTACAGAACGCCTTCTCGAACTCAATTCAAGAGGGAATTAAGAAGACTGAAGTCATTACCATTGTCTTCATTTTCATTGTTCTAGTAATTGTCTTTAAGTCACCAATCGTACCACTAATTTCTTTGTTAACAGTTGGTGTTTCATTTATCACTGCTTTCTCGATTGTTACCAATCTAGTTAAGTATCAAAACTTCCCATTTTCAAACTTTACACAAGTCTTTATGATTATTGTGTTGTTCGGGATCGGAACGGATTACAACATCTTACTGTATGATAAATTCAAAGAAAATCTGGGTAATGGGCTTGATCGCTATGGTGCGATGAAGGATGCACTTAAGGTAGCAGGTAAGACAATCTTGTATTCAGGATCATCGATCTTAATTGGTTTTTCAGCTCTTAGCTTAGCTAAATTCTCAATTTACCAATCTGCAGTTGGCGTTGCAGTTGGTGTCGCTATCCTACTGGTTGTTTTGTTAACACTGAACCCATTCTTCATGGCTGTTTTAGGTGAAAAAATGTTCTGGCCAGTTAAGAAATTTACTGGTGAACATGAAGATAAGCTCTGGCATGGTATCTCTAAGAGTACTATGGCTCATCCAATTATTTATTTAGTCGTTTTAGCAGTTGTGGTAACACCATTTGCTTTAATGTACTCAGGCCATCTTAATTATGATGATACTGATGAAATTGATAATGCTACCCCTGCAAAGGCCGGAATGCTTGTAGTTGAAAAGCACTTCTCCAAGGGGATGGCAGAACCATCAACCCTTTATATCAAGAGTGATCATAGATTAGACAATGAAGCAGATTTAAGACTGCTTGATCAACTTACTAGACAAATTCAATCTTCTGGGGATGTTTCTCTAGTAACTTCTGTTACTCAACCATATGGAGAACGAATTGATCAACTTTATGTTAACAACCAATTAAACACAGTTAATAAGGGTGTCGACCAAGCCCGTGCTGGTTTAAGCAAACTAAGTAAAGCAAGTAAGCAATTATCAACTGGTGCAAGTCAGTTGGCTAGTGGAACAAGTCAATTACAAAATGGTACCGGACAGCTCCAAAGTGGTACTGGCCAACTTCAAAGTGGTGCTGGTCAATTGCAAGGTGGTGCTGGAAGACTCCAAAGTGGTACGCAACAAATGACTAGCGGCTTGAACCAACTTAATTCTCAATTAGCAGCTGGCTCTCAAGGCATTGCTTCAGCTCAAGCCAATACTAAAGCAGCCTTGGAAAAGAGCTACAAGGCTAACTTGGCTCAAAGCATGAATAGCATTCCAGGCTTGACACCACAACAAAAGATGGCTGCAATGCAAGCAGCAGGTGCTGCACTTGAAAAATCATGGGCACAAGCTTCAGCTTCAATGCCAAATGTTTCTGGCCAGATGGGTCAATTACAATCAGGTGTTGGTAGACTGGCTTCAGCTTCAGGCCAATTAAGTAGCGGTGCCTCCACTTTAAACGGCGGAATAGGTCAACTTAATTCTAGTCTTGGTCAATTGAACTCAAGCGTAGGTCAATTGAACTCAAGTGTAGGAAAATTGAATTCCGGTGCTGGTCAGTTGGCAGATAATACTCCTAAGTTGACTTCCGGTTTAGATGAAGTTAACAGTGGCTTGGGCCAAGGTGGAGCTTATCTTACTGGACTTGCTAGTTCATCAGCAGCAGATAGTTTCTATATTCCTAAGGAATTTATCAAGAATGACATGTTCCAAACCTCGGTTAAGAACTATCTGAGTCCTGATAAAAAATCAGCAATGATCATGATTGTCTTTAGTTCAAACCCAAGTAGTACCAAGGCAACCAAGAAGGCGCAAGACTTAAGTTTAATGGCTAAAAAGTCTTTAGCAGGTACAAGACTTGATAAAGCAACTATCGCAATGGGTGGAGAAAGCTCAAACATTGCTGATATTAAGGATATTGCTAACAAGGACTTTATCAGAACAGCCGCAATTATGTTGATTGGTATCGGAATCGCATTGATTTTCGTTACTCGTTCATTATTGCAACCTCTATATATTTTGGGTACATTACTTATTGCGTACTTCTGCTCATTATCAATTACTGAATGGGTAGTTAAGGCAACAATGGGCAAAGACATGTTAACTTGGAATACACCATTCTTTGGTTTTATTTTGTTAATTGCCTTAGGTGTAGACTATAGTATCTTCTTGATGACGCGTTATCGTGCAATTGAGGGAGGCAAGCCGAGTGAACGAATGCTTAAAGCTTGTGGTATTATCGGAACGGTTGTTGTTTCAGCTGCAATTATTTTAGGTGGTACCTTCGCTGCATTGATTCCATCAGGTATTCCAACTTTAATTGAAGTTGCTTTAACTGTAATTATCGGACTAATTATTTTAGTCTTCATTATGCCAATCACGCTATCTGCAGCAGTTAAACTGACTTATGAAGGCGTGCAATGGAATAAGAGTAAACGAGTTAAACAATAGAATTTTAAAAGATTGAATTGCTCATTTTGAGTGTTCAATCTTTTTTTGTATATTTAGACTAGCTTTACAAAACTTTTAAGATAAGCTAGAATAACGCTAATTAACTTATTAACAGAATTATGAGGAGAACTGAAATGTCAAGAGATGTAAATAATCAATAAAGCTCTACAGATAGCTAAATAATTAAATCACTTTTCAAACAGGAAAATTAATTATCGGCTCAATGTGGGGCGAGGCAAGATATTAATTTGGCAAAAAAAGCAAATTAATAGCGTACTTACACATTGAGGTGTTTAAAGTGGAATTAATTAAAATAGATCATTTACAAATTGACGTTGCAGCTACCAAATTACTTGAAATTGACAGTTTAAATGTTACTTCAGGTCAAAAAATCGGTTTAATTGGAGACAACGGAGTTGGCAAAACTACTCTAGTTAACATACTTGCTCAACAAGATATGACCGATTCATTTACAATTAAAGGCAAAATTACCAGAAATTGTAATTTTGCTTATGTTCCCCAATTGCTCGATGCAAAGGACAAGAGCGGTGGACAACGAGAAAAATTGGCTATTGAACTAGCAATTGCTAAATTAAAAAATATGTCCAATGGTTTATTATTGTTGGACGAACCAACTTCTAATTTGGACGTTAAACAGCAAAAATGGTTGGTTCAATTACTACAAAAAAGCAAGATTGCGTGTTTAATAGTTAGTCATGATCAAAATTTTCTAAGTCAAGTTTGCAATAATATTTGGTACATTCAAAAGCAAAAAGTCAGCGGTTTTACAGGAACATATTCTGAATTTCAACAGTTTCAAGCTGATAAGCGGCACTTTCTTGAAAAAGAGTATGAACAACAAAAAAAACGTGTTAATCAATTGCAAGTTAGTTCCAATCAGAAACTCAATAAGGCAAGAACTTTTAATAAGAATAAAAAAGGGCTGTCGCCGTCTGATTGGCGGTCGAAATCAATGGGTAAGCAAAGAGCCAAGAACAGCGTCATTAAGGCTAGTAAAAACCTGACTAATAAACTTAACCGAGAGAAAGCTAAGCTCGAAAAGCCACAGGTTCGGCGTTCTATTACATTTAAAAATGGAACAGAAAAGCAGGCTATTGCAGATATCAGTGATGATAAAGCAATTAGACTAAATAAGCAGAAAGTTCAGGCTTTTAAGCGTAATCTCTTTACCATTGACAATGAAATTAACATAGATTTCCAAACAAAAGTGTTATTGGCTGGCCAAAATGGGGTAGGCAAAACCGTCTTTTTAAAACAAATTAAGCATCGGGAACTAGTGGGGTATTATAGTCCCAAATTAAAAATTGGCTATTTTGATCAGAATATTTGTGTAAAACAAACTGATCAAACATTGATTGCATCGCTTAATGAAACCAGTATGTTTGATGACAGTTCAACAATGCAGATTCTAGGTGATTTGCATTTGAAGCAGTTTGCACAACAAAAGATTAGTAGTTTAAGCGGTGGACAGCTGGTCTGCTTTAATTTAGCTAAGATCATTACCGGGCAATATAATTTGCTGCTATTAGACGAGCCAACTAACTTTTTGGATATTGGGTCAATTAACGCATTAGCCGAATTCATCACAAATTATCCATTTGCAATTATTTTGGTATCTCATGACCAAGCATTTGTTAATCAAATTAAGCTGAAAGAGTGGCAGATTAAGAGTAAAAAATTGCTGGTTTCTGAACCACCAGTTAATGAAAATGAGAAAAGCATCGCAAATGAACTTGAATTACTTAAGTTTAAATTGGATAGCTTAATGCTGTCACCTAATGCAACAATTGCGGAAATCAAAGAACTTAAAGCAAAAATTGAAGGTTTACAATGATTTTTCATTAAAAAGAGTGATAAAGAAATTTTCTTTATCACCTTTTTTGTTTTATGATTAGTGTATTAATTTAACTACAAGCAAAGGATGTTTTTTATGACTACTTGTCCAAATTGCGGGAGGAAAATCTCAGCAGAGGATACGATTTGTCCTAATTGTCACTTCAATGTGCAAAAATATCGTGATCTCTTTTTTGCTGATGCCCCCCACGAACCTCAAAATAAAGAAAACCAGGAAGCAGAGCGAACTGTTACAAGAAGAGAAGACTACCGCCAAGAGTTTTATCCTAAAAAGCAAAATATAATTGTTGCAAGGATGCTCGATTGGATTCGTGCCAATAGTATGATTGTTTTGTTATTGGGTATTTTATTGCTACTGATTATGAGTTTTTCTCGTAGCATCGGTTGGATTTGCTTTTTTGCATTATTTATCTGGCTCTATGTGGTATGTGTACGAACAGACAAAATAGAGCGCTATACAGTCGATAAGCGGTTAACTGAAAAGGTCAATCAGCTTGGCTCTAATATGTTCAATAATGTTGATGAGTCTAAGGAAAAAGTTAAGTCTAAAAGAAAAGGCAAAGAGCCTTCCAAGGGCGAAAGGCGAGTGGAAGAAGAAGTTGCAACGGTCAAAAAGCACTTTAATTACACCCAACTGCTAGTCATTTTAATGGCAATTATTAATCTAATTGTTTTATTTACTGGTTCTGGTGCTTCCGTTTCTGACATTTCATACACAGGTAAAATGTCAATTACACGTGTTTTATTTGGACTGGCTGGACGCTTATTTTCATCAAGTAGCACTTTGGTGCCAGGAATCGAAGTCTGTGTAATCTGGCTATTGATTTTCCTATTCCCAATTGTGATTACTTATAATACGCTGAAGGATACAAAAAAGAATTGCAATATTGCATTTGCTTTGTCGATAATTGAGTCACTTTTCCTCATTTATCTAATTTTCCGCTTATCAAATACCACCCTTTCAAATACAGGCTTCTTGAAGAACATTACTAGTCAATTACTTTTATATGCTGTTTCGATAGGTGCTTCGACCTATTTCTTGATTTTATCAAGCGTCATGACGACAATTTTATTGGGTTATAACCTGTACAAAAAATATAAACAAGAGTAACAAAAAAGCTGGACACTATGGTTGTCCAGCTTTTTTATTTATAATAGATTATTCCGTTGGCATATCAATTACCAAGTGTTCGTTGACAAATGCCATCATACCTAAATCACTCAATTCGCGGCCATAACCCGATTTTTTAATTCCACCAAAAGGTAATTCTCCAGAGCTAATCCAGGTTCCGTTAATAACGGTCATTCCAGTCTCAATTTGAGCTGCAACTTCTTGTGCATGTTTAACATCTGCACTGATGACGGATGAACCTAGACCATAGCTTGAATCATTGGCAAGTGCAATGGCCTCGTCTTCATCTTCTACTTCGTAAACAATTGCAACTGGGCCGAAGAATTCTTGGTCATAAGCTGGGTTATTTTTATCAACATCCGTTAAAATAATAGGTCTGAAAAATGATCCATCAGAATTAATCTTAGGATATTCGTAGAAAACTTTTGCGCCAGCGCCAATGGCTTCGTCAACTTGCTTACTTAATTTATCCCTTGATCTAGCCGAATTCATTGGTGGCAATGTCGTGCTAGTGTCGAGTGGGTCACCCGCTTTTAAGACTGAAAAAGCATTTTTTAGTTCATGCAAAACCTCATCATAGCGTGATTTAACCACAATAATACGTTTAGATGAAGTACATACTTGACCATCGTTATACGTTCTGGCAGAGCTTAAGGCTTTCTTTAATACTAATGGATCTGCATCATCTAAAACGATGAAGGCATCGTTACCGCCAAGTTCCATAGTTGATTTCTTTAGGTTTTTTCCGGCATTTTCTGCAACAGAGGCCCCGCCGCGCTCTGAACCAGTTAGTGCAACACCCTGTACACGAGGGTCAGCAATAATTTGGTCAAGTTGATCGTAACTAGGGTAAAGGTTAATGAGGCTACCTTCAGGTGCACCGGCCTGTTTAATTATTTTGGCAGTTAATGCGGCAGAACCAGGAACATTATGTGCGTGCTTTAATAAAATTGGATTACCGACAATAAAGTTTGGCGCAAAAACACGAATGACTTGATAAAGTGGGAAGTTCCAAGGTTCACAAGCCATAATTACACCTGTAGCTTGCTTAAGATAATAAGCATTACCCAAGTTTGATTCAATCGGTTGTGGTTTAAGCATCTGTGGACCATGATCAGCGTAGTAATCGCAAATTGATGCGCATAGTTCAACTTCTCCTTTGGACTCGTTGATCATTTTGCCCATTTCTAGAGTCATTATTTTAGCCATTTCTTCCTCATTTTGGCGGAAGCCATCGGCAACTTGGTGTAAAATTTCAGCGCGACTTTCTGGAGTCTCGTGACGCCATTTATGATAAAGTGCATCTGCCAAGTTGATTGCATCTTCAATTTGACTAGCTGTTGGATTATCGTAACTGGCAAAAGTTTCATTGGTATATGGATTGACTGATTGATATTTAGCCATATTAATTCTCCTTAAAAGATACTTTTCTACGTTACAAATAGATAAACTCTATTATAAACCGTTTTCAATAAAAAGTTGCACTAGCTACTAATTTTAACTTTTAATTAACCGGTATTACTGCTGATTATGCATTAAACTGTTTTCGAGATATGTCAAAGAAAAATCAATGTACTCGCTGGCATACGCCATTGCATGACGTTTACCAGGAATTAATTTGAGTTCAATCCCAAGATTTTGACTGGCTAAATAGTTAGTAAAAGCAAGCAGATATTTAGTTGGTGCTAATTCATCAGTTGAATTAATCATTAAAAGCTGATGGAGATTGTGGTAATCATATGACGCTGCATCGATTAATTTGAGCGTGCTCATTTTTGGTGAACCGGCATAGGTTAAAGTAAAATACTTGTAAAATGAGTCATTGATTTCATTCAAGTCTTCTGTTCCAAAATCTTTATGAGCCTGAGGTGATGGTTTAACTGTGGGATGATCTTTCACCCAATTAGAGAATGAGACGGGCGCAGACCACGTAACGGTTGGAAAGCCATATTTTCCTGCCACTAGTAAGGCTAGCGTACCACCGCTGCTAACGCCAATTTGACTGATTTGTGTTCCTTCTGCGACATACTCACTGTTTAATAGCCATTTAACAAAATTAGTGCTGTCTTCATGTGCAGCAGGAAAAGTTGCTTGAGGAGCAAGTGAATAATTAGGTGCAAAAACAAGAAAACCACGATCAGCTGCCATCAGGCATAACTCTTTAAGATTACTTTTATTGCCACGGAACCAACCGCCACCGTGCCAAAATAGCAAAATTTCAGTTTTTGAGTTGCCTTGAGGCAAATAAATATCTGTCGCTAATTGCTTTTGCTTATCGTAGATGATATCAGTTAAAATCTCAGTCATTATCTGTTTCCTCCCAATTACTTAGGCTACTATTTTATTATAGTTTAGATGAACTATACTTAAATAAAAGTTATTAGTACGTTTAATTTCTTCTTTTTAGTTTATCATTAAGTTACATGATGCAAATTTAAGTGCAATCTTTAAAAAAGTTAAAATATTTTAATTATTAAGTTAAATGACGTAAAAACTAATCATTAGACTAAGTTTTTTGGTAAAATGAGCCCTAATATTGGAGGTAAGCTATGCATCTGTCAGCTAAAACCAGTCGAAAATTAATTAATATCTTGACCGTTGTTAGCGGGATTATCATCATTTTATTATGTATTTACTGGTACAATTTAGGAATTTTTACTAGTCAAACAAAAATGAAAGCATATCTGGCTGATAAAAGAATTATTGGCCCAGTTATTTTTGTGTTAATCCAGATTATTCAAGTGGTTATTCCAATTATTCCAGGCGGAGTGTCTTTGTTAGGTGGGGTTGTGTTCTTTGGTCCCGTAGCAGGCTTTATCTATAACTACGTTGGTGTCTGCATTGGCTCAATTATCAACTTTTTCTTAGCCCGCTTTTATGGTAGGCCCTTTATTCTGCATATTGTGTCCGAAAAGACCCTTGATAAGTATATGAAATGGACTAAAAATCAGAAAAAATTTAACTGGTTCTTTGCAATCTGTATAGTCGCGCCAATGGCTCCCGATGATGTCTTGTGTTTATTAGCAGGATTGACAGACATGAAATTCTGGACATATTTCTGGATTATTATTTTAGGTAAACCATGGACAATTGCAGCCTATAGTTTTGCCTTAATGTTTGGGATGGACTGGCTTCTCAAGATTGTTGGTAAGTGATGAGTAGTCGGGTGTTTTTGAGACCCTTTCAAAATACTGATGCAGAAGTATTGTTAAAATGGGGTCAGGACGATTATTACAAGCAGCTAGCCGCTTTTCAGCACTATGACAATTTTGCCCAAGCAGAAGTTGCTGCTGGTCAATACGCTGCACGCAAGTATAGTTATGCGGTTTGTCTAATGCAAACAGAAGAAGTAATCGGCTTGGTCGAACTATATGAACGAGGAACGAGCGAAAAAGAACTGCTAGATACCAAGGAAGTTGGCTTTCTACTTGATCGTGCGTTTGAAGGCCATGGTTATATGACAGAGGCGTTAACCTTACTATTTGATTTTGCATTTAAAAAGTTGCAACAAAGAGAAATCTGGGCTGGCACTTTTAAGCAGAACCTGCGTTCACAAAAATTGCTCAAGACGCTAGGTTTTGACTATGCTTATGCGGTTGACCTAAGTCAGATTAGTAATCTGTTCAAATACGAAGAAAAATATTACGTGTTGAAAAAAGCACAGTGGCTGAAAGATCATTAAATTTAAGTCTGGGAAATACAGTTTCCCAGACTTTTTTTGATAAAAATAGTTACGCTAACTAAAAAGCATTAAATTGATTCTGCAAAAAGTGTTAGTTCTCTTAAGTAAGCTAATTGTTTGAACTTGCTACATAAAGGGAATACTCTGAAAGTGTTAATAAATGAATATATTATTACACAGATGGGAGAGTGTCCAAAATGGATAAGATAGGTCAAACAAGATTAAATGATCCGTTTTTGAATCGTGGCACTGCTTATACTAAAGAGCAGCGTGAGCAATATCATTTGGAAGGAATGCTGCCGCCAAAACAGCAAACGCTTGAGGAACAAGCGCGTGAAGTTTATCTGCAATACCAAGAGAAAAAGACTAATTTGGAAAAGCGCATTTTTCTCATGACTGTTTTTAATACAAATCGTGTTTTGTTTTTTAAGATCTTTAGTGAACACGTAACTGAGTTTATGCCCATTGTTTATGATCCGACAATTGCGGAATCAATTGAAAATTATAGTCATTTGTTTGTTAATCCACAGAATGCCGCTTTTCTTTCTATTGATGAGCCTGATCAAATTGAGGCTAGCCTGAAAAACGCGGCTGACGGACGAGACATCAAACTAATCGTAGTAACCGATGGTGAAGAAATTCTTGGAATAGGTGATTGGGGCACGCAAGGTGTCGACATTTCTGTTGGTAAGTTGATGGTTTATACTGCTGCGGCAGGTGTCGATCCAGCATGTGTTTTACCAGTAGTACTTGATGTTGGAACAAACAATGAGAAGCTGCTGAGTGATTCGCTTTATCTGGGTAATCATCATCGGCGCATAAATGGCGAGCCATATTATCAATTTGTTGATCGTTTTGTTCAGGCGGTTGAAAAGCTTTTTCCAGGGCTATACCTCCACTTTGAAGATTTTGGTCGTGACAATGCTGACAATTTATTGAAACACTATCGCGGACAAATCCTAACTTTTAACGATGATATTCAAGGAACTGGTGTAATTGTTTTAGCGGGAATTTTAGGCGCGTTAAAAATCAGTGGGCAAAAGCTAACCGAGCAAAAATATGTTTGCTTTGGTGCCGGAACTGCTGGAACTGGGATTGTTGAACAAGTATATGCTGAAATGTTGCAAATGGGGATGAAACCAGATGAAGCACGAAAACATTTTTACCTGGTTGATAAACAGGGATTGCTATTTGAGGATACCCCTGATTTAACTCCCGCCCAGAAGCCTTTTGTTAGAAAAAAGGCTGAGTTTGCCCATCCGGAGCAACTAACAGATTTAAAGAGTGTTGTGCAAGCAGTACATCCAGACATTTTAGTCGGAACTTCAACTAGATCTGGTGCTTTTACGCAAGAAATTGTGACAGAAATGGCAGCTCATACTGAGCGTCCAATTATTTTCCCATTGTCTAATCCGACACAGTTAGCTGAAGCAAAAGCCCAGGACTTGATTCAATGGACTAAAGGAAAGGCTTTGGTGGCAACCGGTATCCCGGCTGATCCTGTTGAATATCAAGGAACAAAATATGAAATTGGTCAGGCTAATAATGCATTAGTATATCCTGGACTTGGCCTAGGAGCATTAGCAGTCAATGCTAAGATTTTGAGTGATGAGATGATTAGTGTTGCTGCCCATTCTCTAGGTGGAATTGTTGATTCAAGTAAGCCAGGAGCAGCAGTTTTACCACCGGTTGAAAAACTAAACGTCTTTTCACAAACTGTGGCAAAGGCTGTAGCTAACCAAGCAATTAAAGACCACCTTAATCAAAACGATTATCAAGATGGTGAAAAAGCAGTGCAAGCTTTGCGCTGGTCTCCAGTTTATTCAGACGATCGGAAGTGAGAATAAATGCAAGCCTTTCTTACATCTTTGACTAGTGTTGTCGAACTTTTGTTAGTTATTGCATTAGGGTATTGGTTGCGTAGTAGTGGCAAGCTTGGCGACCAATTTAAAAGTAACATTTCGTATTTGATTATGAATATTGCTTTACCTGCTTCAATTTTTGTTTCGGTTTTAAAGTATTTAACGAGGGAAAAATTATTTGGCCTAACTGGTGGACTGATTTATGCAATCATCTGTTTTGCCTTAAGCTATTTGTTTGCTTGGCTGCTGTGCAAAGTCTTACGAATCCGAAAAGGTAGACGAGGGACATTTATTAATGCGATTACTAATGCCAATACGATTTTTATTGGATTACCATTAAATATTGCGCTGTTTGGTCAAAAAAGTATGCCGTATTTTTTGATTTACTACGTATTAAATACAGTTTCAACTTGGGCAATCGGTGTCTTCTTTATTTCCAGTGATGATCCAACTGTACAAAAACAGAAACAGCAAAAATTTAACTGGAAGAAATTACTTCCAGCACCACTAGTAGGTTTCTTAATTGCTTTGCTCTGCTTGCTAGTTGAAGTACCAATCCCAAGTTGGATTACTGCTGTCTTAGGCATGGTTGGTGGAATTGTAACACCAATGTCGTTAATTTATATTGGTATTATTTTGGCTGATGCTGGTTTAAAGTCTATTCACCTCGACCGTGATACAATTTGGGCTTTACTTGGTAGATTTGTATTAGTTCCAGCATTGATGATTATCTTAATTGTTGCTGGTGGAAGCTGGGGACCAGCATTAACGGGGTTAGCAAAACAAACCTTGATAGTACAGTCTGCTACACCTGCTTTAGCAGTTTTACCGATTCTTGTAGGTGAATCGCACGGGGATGTACAATATGCAACTAATGTTGTAACAACTTCGACTGTATTGTTTGTGATTGTTGTTCCACTCGTTTTGGAAATATCTCAAATGCTTTTGTAGTAAATAATGTTAAATAAAAGGAAACCCAAGAAATGCTTGGGTTTCCTTTTTGCAGTTAAGAGCTAACTTGATGCTGCAATAAATATAGTGGTTTTATTTTGGTTAAAATATAAATGTTCATATAATTAAAAATAGTATTTGCCAAACGGGTAGGAATGACTTAAAATAATTTCAAAACACGGAGTCCTAAGACTGATTCAGAGAGTTCGCATTTTGGTGCAAGCGAATAGAAGTCGTTTCCAGATTCCATTAATGTGGGTAATTAATAGTTACACGGCAATGCGGCACCGTTATCGCCAACTTAATGAAGTGCAACTGCGAAATTCGCGGTTGAAACTGGGTGGTACCGCGAAGCCATGTAGAGCCAATTCGTCCCAATTTGAGGGATGAATTGGCTTTTTTTGTGGAGGTAAACTATGTTAGATATTAAAGTGATTCGCGAGAATCTTGATTGGGCTAAGGACAAACTTAGTAGACGTGGCATTAAGCCTGAAGAACTCGATGAATTGGTAAAAATTGATGCCGATCGTCGTGAGGGTTTAAACCGTAGTGAACAATTAAAGGCAGAGCGTAACAAAGTTTCAAAGGAAATTGCTGAAAAGAAGAGAAACAAAGAAGATGCAACTCCTGCGATTGAAAAAATGCGTGAAGTTGGTCAAGAAATCAAAGAACTTGATGAAAAAGTTGCTGACTTAACCGAAAAACAAAATTATATTTTGTTAAGATTGCCTAACTTCCCAGATGATTCAGACCCAATTGGCCCTGATGAAAGCTTTAATGAAGAAGTACGTAAGTGGCATGAACCTACTAAATTATCTTTTAAACCAAAAGCACATTGGGAATTAGGAACTGATTTAGACATTTTAGACTGGGATCGTGGTGCAAAAGTTTCTGGTGCACGTTTTGTTTACTATAAAGGTGCAGGTGCATTACTTGAACGTGCTGTATTTAACTTTTTCTTAGATGAAAATACTAAAGAAGGATATACAGAAGTAATTCCACCTTACTTAGTTAATGATGAATCAATGCAAGGTACGGGCCAATTCCCTAAATTCCGTGAAGATGTTTACACAATTGTAGATAATGATGATCCTGACAAGCCACTTGATTTAACTTTAATTCCAACTGCAGAAGTTCCATTAGTTAACTACTTCCGTGACGAAATTATTCATGAAGATCGGTTACCAATTAATGTAACTGCACTTTCACCAGCATTTAGAAGTGAAGCAGGTTCAGCTGGTCGTGATACTCGTGGATTAATCAGAATGCATGAATTCAGAAAAGTTGAAATGGTTAAAATCTGTAAGCCTGAAGAATCATGGAATGAACTTGATAAATTAACCAAGAATGCTGAACACTTATTACAAAAACTGAACTTGCCATACCATGTAGTTGCATTGTCAACTGGGGATGCAAGTTTTACTAGTGCAAAAACTTATGATCTAGAAGTATGGATGCCAGCTCAAGATAAGTACCGTGAAATCTCCAGTTGTTCAAACTGTACTGACTTCCAAGCACGTCGTGCCCAAATTCGTTATCGTGATGAAGATGGCAAATTACACTTAGCTCACACATTAAACGGTTCAGGATTAGCAGTAGGTAGAACAGTTGCAGCTATCCTGGAAAACTACCAAAATGAAGATGGAACAGTAACAGTTCCTGAAGTATTAGTTCCTTATATGAATGGTAAAACAAAGATTACTAAGGAAGAAAGCTTAATCTAAATAACTTAAAAGGTCGATTTCGACCTTTTTTTATTGAAAATTTTTTTGCTATAAAATTGCAAAATCCAACCCAAAAATGAACAAATTACGAATATTTTATTTTAAAGTAAATATTATAATTAGAGATAATGATGATATTAGTAATTAGCTTAAACTAATTTTGATTTAGTACTCCTCGAATACCGAACATAAAAAATTATTTGACGAGTTCTACCAATTGGAGTAAAGTATTATTTGTTCTTGACGAAGTGCTCAAAAGCACTGTCGGACAAAGAAAAAATCAAGCAAAACCAGTTGACAAAAGTTAGCAGGTTTAGTAAGATAACAAACGCTGCTAAGGCAGGCCGGCGATAAAGGTCAGAAAAAAGTTCTTGACAAAGAGAACAAGATCTGATTAAATA
>NZ_REHL01000003.1:0-77094 GCF_003692845.1 Lactobacillus sp. ESL0263
AAAAAAGTACGGTGGCAATAGCAAGAAGGAAACACCTGTAACCATGCCGAACACAGCAGTTAAGCTTCTTCACGCCGAGAGTAGTTGGTGGGAGACTGCCTGCGAGGGTAGGACGCTGCCGTGCTTTTTTAATATTCCGGCTTAGCTCAGTTGGTAGAGCGCTTGACTGTTAATCAAGATGTCGTCAGTTCGAGTCTGACAGCCGGAGCAAAGTACAAGAAAAGAGGATCTTAATTGATCCTCTTTTTTGTTGTACTATATTTTTATTAAATAAATAATATTATAAGATTAGAATGTGATTAGTCTGCGGTTTATAGCTCTTTTTAGGTGTACAATGTAAATGGATACATTTTATCTAAAAGGAGGAAAAGCTCATGGTAGGAATTGTGTTAGCCAGCCATGGCGGTTTTGCCGATGGAATTGCGCAGTCTGCGCAAATGCTATTCGGAGAACAAGACAATTTTGCTCATGTTATTTTGTCGCCTGATGAAGGGCCGGAAGATATTAAGAGCAAGATGGAAGATGCAATTGCCTCATTTGATGATTCGAATGAAGTATTGTTAATAGTTGATCTTTGGGGTGGGACACCGTTTAATCAAGCAAACGGTTTACTAGAAGATCACGAAAACTGGGCAGTCGTTTCTGGTATGAATTTACCAATGGTTGTTGAAGCTTTAACGCAGAGAATGACCAATCCTGATCATACTGCAAAAGAAATAGCCACTGCTATTATTGAACCTGCTAAGGATGGTATTAAAACTAAACCAATAGATTTAATGCCAAAAACTGAAGCTTCAGTTCAAGGTGGTGCAGGTGTAGCTAAACCTGCAAAATCTATTCCAGAAGGAACAGTAGTTGGTGATGGACATATCAAGTACGTTCTAGCTAGAATTGATTCACGTTTATTGCACGGTCAAGTTGCTACCGGATGGATACCAGCAATGCATCCTGATCGCGTTATTGTTGTTTCAGACAGTGTTGCTAAGGATGAGATGCGTAAGAGCATGATTCGTGAAGCTGCACCTGCTGGTGTTAAGGCTCATACTGTTCCAATCAAGAAAATGATTGAAATTGCAAATGATCCTCGCTTTGGTAATACTCATGCATTATTGCTGTTTGAAAATCCTGAGGATGTTCTAACAGTTATTAAAGCTGGTATTGACCTTAAGACTATCAACGTGGGTTCAATGTCTTATAAAGTTGGTGATGTTAACGCTAATAACGTCTTGTCAATGAATCAAGACGACGTTGATACTTTCCGCGAACTTGAAAAAATGGGAGTTGAGTTCGACGTACGGAAAGTACCAACTGATAAAGGCGGTAATATGGACGCAATTTTGAATAAGGCTCAAAGCTTGTTGGATGAACAAAAGAAATAAAAGAGTAGGAGCAAAAAAATGAACGCTATACAAATGATCTTAGTTGTTCTAGTTGCCTTTCTTGCAGGTATGGAAGGTATCTTGGATCAATGGGAATTTCACCAACCTTTAGTTGCTTGTACACTAATTGGATTAGTTACTGGACATCTAGATTTAGGAATTATCTTAGGTGGTTATTTACAAATGATTGCACTAGGTTGGGCTAACATTGGTGCCGCAGTTGCACCTGATGCCGCATTAGCCTCAGTAGCTTCAGCTATCATTTTGGTTCAAAGTGGTCAGGGCACCAAAGGAATTGGTATGGCTACAGGTATTGCTATGCCTTTAGCTGTTGCCGGACTATTTTTAACTATGATTGTACGTACTATTTCAACTGGTATTGCGCATATTATGGACGCTGATGCTAAAAAGGGAAATTGGCGCAAAATTAATATGTGGCAATGGGTTGCTGTTTGCTTGCAGGGATTAAGAATTGCTATTCCAGCTGCTTTATTGCTAGCTATTCCAGCATCTACTGTTAGATATTGGTTAGGTTTAATGCCAGCTTGGTTAAGTGATGGTATGTCACTCGGTGGTGCTATGGTCGTAGCTGTTGGTTATGCAATGGTTATTAACATGATGGCTAGCCGTGAAGTTTGGCCATTCTTTGCAATTGGTTTTGCTTTAGCTGCCATCAAGGACTTAACTTTAATTGCTTTAGGCGCAATTGGTTTGGCTCTTGCCGTAATGTACTTAGCTCTTGAATCTAAGGGTGGTAATGGCAACAAGAGTTCAGATAATGAAGGTACCGGCGATCCACTCGGCGATATCATTGACGACTATTAAAGTGATATTTAAGAGGAGGATTTTATTATGGCTGATCAAAAAATCAAATTAAGTAAAGCCGACCGCTTCAACGTGATGTGGCACTCACAATTTTTACAAGCATCATGGAACTATGAAAGAATGCAGAATGGTGGTTTTGCGTATTCACTAATTCCAGCATTAAGAAAGCTATATCCAAAAAAGGATGATATGTCTGCAGCACTCGAACGTCACTTAGTTTTCTTCAACGTTCACCCTTACCTAGTTTCACCAATTTTAGGTGTTACGCTTGCTTTGGAAGAAGATAAGGCAAACGGTGCTGAAGTTCAAGACGAAGCTATTCAAGGTGTTAAAGTCGGAATGATGGGACCTTTGGCTGGTGTCGGTGACCCAGTATTTTGGTACACAGTTCGTCCAATCCTAGGCGCTTTGGGAGCATCAATGGCTATCCAAGGCAACCTTTTAGGGCCTATTTTGTTCTTTGTACTTTGGAATGTCATCAGAATTGCCTTTATGTGGTACACACAAGAATTTGGTTACAAAGCAGGTTCTGCAATTACTAATGATGTATCTGGTGGTCTTTTACAAAAGGTTACTCGTGGAGCTTCAATGATGGGTATGTTTGTCCTTGGTTCGCTAATTGAGCGTTGGGTAAACATTAAATTCACACCAATAGTTTCAAAAACACCGCTTCAAAAGGGTGCGTACATTGACTGGAACTCGATTCCTGCTGGTGCGAAGGGAATTCAACAGGCATTGATTGATCAAAGTAACGGATTGTCGCTTACTAAATTCAAGGTAACCACTTTACAAAACAACTTGGATACCTTGATTCCTGGTTTAGCTGGTTTGCTGTTAACTTTCTTATGTATGTGGTTATTGAAGAAGAAAGTTTCACCAATCGTTATTATTATCGCTATCTTTGTTATTGGTGTTCTACTACACGTTTTACACATAATTTAAAAAATGGTTGAATCACAGAACACTAAAGTAGACTTGACGACTGATGCTACGTGGTTTCGAGCAGTTGCTTCGTACGGCAACATCATGGTTGGAAACAAAGCAATCGAATTTTATAATGATCGCAATCTTTCTGACTATGTCCAAATACCTTGGAATGAAGTTACTTATGTAGTGGCTGACGTTCATTTCAAAGGAAAGTATATTCCGCGATTTGAAATTAGAACTCGCACTAGTGGAACATTTATTTTTACTACTAAAAATAATAAAAAAACATTACGGGCAATCCGTAACTATGTTCCGGCTGATCATATGCGACAGGCATTGAGTCTATGGCAAAATTTAAAGCGAAGATTTACACGTAATTAAAAAGGTTCCTAAGTAGATATCTACTTAGGAACCTTTTTCTATTGGTTTTTAGTAAATGAGTTTATTTTACCCTCAATACCTAAATAATTACGAACTTTATCACGTAATGCAGTTACTGCTGCTTCAGCACGCTTTTTCTGTGCAGGAGTAATGCCTTCAATAATTAAAATCGCATTGGTTGTTTCTTCGGTCAGCATTGTTCTTTCACCGTCACGCCAGTTCAGTGATCGACAAATTGCGCCAGCTTCATCATAATAAATCACTTCTCCATCGCGAGGAGGATCATTTTTAGTCTCACCAATTGGGAAAAATTCTTCAGCACCTTTTGCAATTCCTAGATGCATTGGACCTACTATCTTATCGAGGTCTTCACCACCACATGGTACGCCATACTCAAGCGAAATACTGTTATAGATGTCGACTAATGGATTAATTGGGGAAAAGGTCCTTCCTTGAGAAACTCGTTTTAATAGAGCTTCAATTGAGGCACGAGCTCCCTTTTTCTTTTTAAATTTAGTCAGTACCATGCGCCAATCGGCTATTATTTCGTTATCCTTAAAATCAGCTGCAGATAAGAATGATTTTGCTTCTTCTTCAGCATTATTAAGCATAGTTTGATAATCACTCTGATTGGTTGGTATTTGGTTGTTCAATCCGCTTAATTCGATAGTATAAATTTGAGCATCTGGAAAAAGGTCCCAAAAATCATTATCAACGATAAGTGCTGTCATTATAATTCCTCCTAATAATAAAAAAACTTAGTAAACTCTACTAAGACCTAAAGAGTTTACTAAGTTCTGGCACCCGGTGGCGACTTGGTTATATAAATAAATTAAATTGTATTACAAGGGATAAACACATGCAAGAACCAAATTTTATTTCTCTTTTTCTTTTTGCCATATTTTGGCTACAGTGGATAAGAGAATAAAGATCAAAATAGCTGCAACCATTGATACACGATTATTTGGCAAAATGAGTAACAAAATAATCATCATGATAAAAAATAGTAAGGTTAAATAATCCAAATAAGGAAATCCTGGCATTTTAAAATCACTTAATTTGGTCTCTGGTGTCTGTTTGCGATATGCAATGTGCGTCAGTAGCATTAAGCACCAGATGATAATAAACATGCTGGTAGAAGTGGACGAAATGAAATTAAAAGCCTGGTTGCCAATTAAGATAATGACAAAGGGTGCAAGAGCCATTAGACAGGCGGATAAAATCAAACCGTTTTGAGGTAATTGTCTTCTTAAATGACCAAAGGTCTTGTTCCACTTGCCTTTTCCATTAAAGGTAACAGAAAAAAGTAATCGTCCCGCACTATACAAAATACTATTGGTTGATGAAACGGCCGCAGAAATCACAACGAAATTAATGATTGAGCCAGCGTTACGAATGCCAGTTGCTGCAAGAGTCTGTACAAAAGGGCTAGAACTAGTTGAAACCTTATTCCAAGGAATAACAATTAGAATTGCAACAATTGCTAAAACATAAAACAAAATAATTCGTAGTGGAACTTCATTAATTGCTTTCTTAATTGTGACTTTAGGATTTTGTGCTTCGGCTGCCGTCAGGCCAACCAATTCAACACCGACAAAACTAAAAATTACCATTTGAAATCCAGCGAAAAAGCCGGAACTTCCTTTAGCAAAGAAGCCACCATTATTAGTTAAATTCGCGAAAGTTACTGGGCCAAAACTGGTTTTTCCACCAGTAACGGCCAAATAAGCTACCAAAATGACAAAAGCAATCACAGTAACAATTTTGATGATTGCAAAACTAAACTCTAGATTTCCAAATAGGCGAGCAGAAAGTAAGTTAATAAAAAGCAGGATAGCAATTGTAACCAGACCTGGAATCCAGGTTGCCAAATGAGGGAACCAATATTGAAAATAGATTCCTAAAGCCGTCATTTCAGCCATTCCTAGCGTGACCCAACTAATCCAATACAGGTAACCGGAAATAAAACCGATATTTTTACCTAAATATTTCTGAATAAAATCAATGTAGGTGTGCTTGGATAGGTCAGAGACAATTAATTCACCCAGGGCCCGCATCAATAAAAATAAAAAAATACCGACAATCATGTAAATTAAAATGACGCTTGGACCGGCCATTCTAATACTGTTGCCGACACCCAAAAATAAACCCGTGCCAATTGTACCACCTAGTGCAATTAACTGAATATGGGCATTGGTTAAGGTTCGTTCATAACCCGAACTATTATTTTCGTTTTCGTCATCCATCTAATCACTCCAAATTCTAGATATGTATTTTTATACTACAATAATCGATTATAGCACTAGTTTAACTGCCTTGAATTATTAGTATTAAAAAAAGATGAAAACAGTAGTATCATGGAATAAAATAGATAGGTAAAAGGAGTGTTACGGAAATGTTTACAATTGCTAAGTTTTTGTTTGCTGGCCAAGAAATAGAGTTAGTTTTACCTGAAATAAAGCATGCACAAGCGCTATATGAAATTATTGTTCACGATCGAGTAGAACTGGCACGCTTTTTACCATGGGCTGATAAAATTAACGTAGTTGAAGATGAAATAGATTTTATTAAGCAAATGCGTAGGGAAACCGCAGAGTATAAGAAACTTGCTTTAGTAGTTCTAGTTAACGGCGATGCGGCTGGAATGCTTGACCTCCATAATATTAAATTGAAAAATCAAAGTGCGGAAATAGGCTATTGGTTGGGGCAAGCGTATCAGAAGAAAGGAATTATGACTCAAGCAGTTAAAAAGCTGGTTGAAGTATCCTTTAATCAATTAGGATTGCATCGACTTAGCCTATTGGCTGACCATGAAAACAGGGCTAGTTGTGCAATAGCGGAGAGACTTAATTTTGCCCATATAGCATTATTGCCGGATGAAGTAAAATATCATGGTGAGTTTCGAGATATGGAGTTGTATACCTTAATAAACAAAAACAGCTTATAGTAGCTATGTACTATAAGCCGTTTTATTATTTGTCTTCGTAACCATTGGGATGTTTTTGGTGCCACTGCCAAGCACTTTCAATGGCCTCTTCCGCACTTTCATGTTGCGGTTGCCAGTTTAAGATGGATCTTGCTTTGTCCGAATTAGCGATTAAACTATCGGGATCTCCAGCTCTTCGTGGTCCGATTGTATAAGGAATATCTATTCCGGTGACACTACGAGCTGCTTGTAGAATTTCAAGATTGGAATAACCATGTGCGGTTCCTAAATTGAAAACATCTGAATGATCAGTTTTCATTAAATATTGAAGTGCTAAGATATGAGCGTCGATTAAGTCGTTTATTTCAACGTAATCGCGCACGTTAGTACCATCCTTAGTATCGTAATCATCACCAAAAATAGTAAATTTTCCGTCTCCAGTAATAGCACTACGTAAAATATTAGGGATTAAATGCGTCTCAGGTCCGTGATCTTCACCGTAATTACCGTCTGTTGAAGCTCCTGCGACGTTAAAGTAGCGAAGAGCAACAGACTTAATACCCTCAGATTTATCTGCCCAGTGCATGATTTTTTCCATCATTGCCTTGGTATCACCATAAGGATTAATTGGATTTAGAGGCGAATCTTCTGTAATTGGTAACTTCTTGGGGATGCCATAAGTTGCAGCACTTGATGAAAAGACAAGATACTTAACTTGTGCATCTTTCATAGCTTCCAAAAGGGCAATCATACCGGAAACATTATTATCGTAGTATTTAAGTGGCTTTTTAACAGATTCAGGTACAAGTGAGTAGGCAGCAAAGTGCATCACTGCGTCAATTTTTTCTTCACGTAAAATCTGACTGACTAAGAATTTATCTTCGATATCACCTTGATAAAACTTTGCCTTGGGATTAACAGCTTTTCGATGGCCTGTGTAGAGTGCGTCAAGGACAACAACTTCATAGCCTTGTTCAACTAAATGCTTGACGGCAATTGAGCCAATGTAGCCGGCCCCGCCAATAACTAATACACGCATAATTTCCTCCATTAATATTTTTATAGACAGTTAAATTCTAGCATAGTGCAAGAGAGGTTGCTGAAATATTTCTGCTATAATGTTTTATATAGCAAAGTAAAAAGTTAGTCAAAATAGTATGGAAAGAAGTAGTCAAATGATTCATAATGCAACAATTGATCAACAAGTCAATCATCGATCGATTCGTAAATTTAAAGATCAACAATTAACTGAGGAGCAGTTAACGACTTTATACACAGTTTTTCAACATACTGCGACAAGTTTATTTATGCAAAATGCAACTCTTTTACATATTACTGATGAAACTAAACGAGCAAAAATTAGAGAATTGTGTGGGCAAAAATACGTTGGTGCACAAGGAGATCTCTTTATTTTTGTAGTTGATTTATACCGGAATCAACAAATTAGGCAGCAGTTAGGTAAGGATGATGGTCGACTTCACACTACTGACATTTTCTTCCAGGGTTTGGATGACACACTACTTGCTTGGCAAAATGTGGGTAATGCCGTGGAAAGTATGGGCTTAGGTTATGTGCCACTTGGGACAATTAATGATCATCCGTTGGCGATGTTAGATGTATTGGGCTTGCCTAAACTGACTTTTCCAGCTTTAGGGATGCAAGTAGGTGTGCCTGACCAAAATCCACAATTAAAACCACGTTTGCCACTAGAATTTACTACTTTTGAAAATGATTATCCACGTGATTTTACTGTGGATAATTTGAAAGATTACGATCAAGTTGTCACAACTTATTATGATTTGCGTGATACAAATAAACGAATTGATTCATTTACTAAACAAATTACGGGTGAAAAGTTAAATACAAAGGCAATTGACCGTGATGAGTTACCTGAACTTTTACACAAGCAAGAATTATGCCTAGACTGGAAATTAAACTAAAATTTGATTTTTGTGGAAAAGTTGTCAGTAGCTTATGTAGTCTACTATAAATAAGAAAAGTCGTGCATTCAATTGCACGGCTTTTCTTGTTCTGGTATAATTTATACGTTGTAAAAAGCGCTGATTTAGCTCAGTTGGTAGAGCGTTTCCCTCGTAAAGAAAAGGTCGCCAGTTCGATTCTGGCAATCAGCATTCAGAAGAATCATTCAAATTAATTAACCTTGATTTATCAACGTTTTATGAAGATAAATTAAGGTTAATTTTTGTTTATAACAGATAATTATGTACATGAGTTGAACACAGTTTCAGCTCATGTACTAAGAAAATCTTATGGAACAAAAATTAATAATTTAGCGGGCTTTGTACTCGCTATTTTTTGTGTCAAAGGATATGCGTCAAAAGGAGTGTTCTTTTATTTAGTAAAAGAACAAATTCGTCATCAGATATAAAAATACTCACATTTTTATTTTGCATTGCATTTTGCAATGCAAATAGTAAAATATATTGCTAAAGAAGTGGATATATTTTTGATTACTATTTCATTTTTTTAATGCGTATTCACATGTTGAAATAATTAATTCAAAAGATTAAAGATAAAATCCGACGGACTGACTTTCCATTTCTTTAAGATTTTGTCTCATCATGACTGACAATTTGAATGTCAAAGCGTATGTAATGACAAAAGGCGTTGTTCATATAAGCTGAAAGACAGTTATATTCTTAAACTGTCTTGCGAAGTGTAAAACGAAAAGGGTTGAAGATATTTTGAATAAAAAAATAAAGATGATAACTGGGTTGCTAATATGTAGCAGTCTGTTTGGGGGATGTAGTGCAAATCATAAATCTAGTTCTAATGAAAGTTCTGTAAGAACTGTTCAAACTAACAAAAAAGTAAAGTCAAAAAATACAATTCAAAAAAATAGTAATAGCAATGCTCCTCATAAAGTTGAGGCAGTTAGCAACAAGATAAGCCATAAGATGAATTTAGCTCAAATTAGAAAAGGCAATTATTCTAGCATTGCTGGTGAATGGAAAGAAGTTGCGTTTGCAAATAATCGGCTTGACGGCAAAGGAATTACTTGGAGAAATATGAAAAAAGTATATATTCAGAATCTAAGAGTTACTAAAAATAAGATGTTTTTGGGTAAATACGAACTTGTTCGAGGCAAAAGATTGTCAGACGCTAATGATGTCAAAAAGTTTAAGCGAAAACTAAAGTTTACTGTTCCTTCAAAGGCCAATAGATCGAAATATCCTCCGCTTACTGCATCTTCTGAAGGTGCGATTACGTGGAGTTTGGATTTTTATCCGCGGAATATTCCTATTGTGAGTCAAGTACATGGTCGATTTACAAAGGCTGTTGATACTAGAAAAGAGCGAATATTGATTTTCTGTAGTAATATGGGTGATAACTTTATTTTTCAAAGAGATAATTGATTTATGAGAGGTGCTTAATGAAACTTAAAGAATATTCTGGAATTAATAAAGTAACTTTAGAAGATTTTTTAGCTTTAGATTCAGAACAGGCTGTAAGATTTGATTTCTTAACTCAAGGAGAAGAAGCGGATCGAACGGAGCTAACAAATAGCATTTATCATAAGCTTTTTCCTTGGTTTGATGAAAAAAAACATGCGGGTGATACGATAAATACCTATCGAATAGCAGTAAAAAAGTATTATGGCAAGTACTATCGCTTTTTAGACAGAAAGACACAGTTAGAAATTATTGGTATTATAAAAAAATGTACGCCGCATAATGAAGGCCAGATTTTAGAATTTGAAGAAACTGATAAAAATGGCAAACCATATTATCAACTCTGTAATAATTATCAACTAGGAAATTTCTATATCTTGCCAGTTCAAGGTGGAATTAATCCTAAGAGAGCTCAAGAGCCGTACAATGATTTCTTTGATGATTTTTTAAATGTACTGAGTGATTTTTATAATAATAATGATTTCAAAAAAACTGATAAATTGAAGGAAGCTATACTATCTCAGAAAGATTATTTTAAAAGATTTGATAGCATTACTGATTTTCTAGATAAGAACTACTTATGGAGTTTTACAAAAAGAATTACAGAAGATACTATTTCACTCCAAAATTTATCAGATAAAGCAACTTTTGAAGAGTATGTTTTAGCAATTACAGATATTATCAACCAGCGAGGCAAAGAGCTTTATGATGCATTGAAGGTGAATGATAGTCAGAATACAATCTCTTAAATAAAAAAATCAGAAATCAATTGCTGCTGTTAAAAGTTTAATGATCCAATCACCTAGAAGACAGCAGCATAGGAAAATTACAGGTATATATTAACTGTGGTACTTTTTTATAGAATTATAAATATAGTCTTTAAAGTTAATAAAAACTAAAATAAAACTAAAACAGCGTTTGTCGGCTTTAAAATTTTGAGCCATCAAACGCTGTTTTTGTATATGATTTATCAAATCGACTAGGACTAATACGTCTCTAATTAATTATAAATCAACAAATGCACTTCATATTTTATCATGCAAAGTGTATTGCAAAATATAATGCTAAATGTAAAATAAAACTATGGAAAATTTAGTTACTTCTTTTTAGGTGTGTCTTCTAAATCACTAAGAGCATACTCACATGCTTGAATCACAAAACTAGAAAAAGTAACATCTTTTCCTTCAATTGCTGTCTCGATCTGCTTAATAAGACTTAGCGGAAAGCGAATAGTCTTATTTTCAGTTTCTTTTCGGTTCGATTTAATTTGAAATGCCAATTTGTTTACCTCCTGTTGGAATCATTGTAAGGAGTAATCTATTATAAATATGCATTGCAAATAGCAGGACGGAAGAACGGAAGATAATCAGCAAAAGTGAATAAGTAAGTATTACTAAAGACGCAATATACTATTGTAATAGAGTTGAAGAATATACTTGAATATAAATTTCGAGTACTAGCTTTTATTACCTAGTTTGTTCAATAGTAAGATTAGTTAATGTTAAAGGAGAAAATTAATGAGTTACAGTGATTTAGCAAATTGTGCAAGAGAGGTTATGTCAAAACCGGACTTTTTAGCTGACCATAAGGTATATATGTATATGAAACCGCAAAATGGAAACCAGAGAATTGAAGAATACACTAATGTTTATAATGTCAGTGCTCAAAATGATAATTCAATTGCTTTATATGATAAAAATGGTTCAAAGATAGTTGAAATTTATCCAGATGAAACTACTACGTTGAATGGTGTACCGGCTATAAATTATGGGGTTGATGAAACAAATGGTAGTACAGGTTGCTACTTGACCACTGCATGTGTTGATTATTTTGGTAAACCGGATGACTGTTATGAATTAGAAACGTTAAGAAGTTTTAGAGATGGTTTTATGCAGACTTCAACTGAAATGAAGGAAGCTGCTAAAAAATATTATGTAATTGCACCAAAGATTGTAGCAAAAATAAATTCTTTGCCTAATAAAGCTTCTGTTTATCAGAAAATGTATACGGACTTAGTACAAAAGTGTATTAACCTGATTAATAAAGGCAAAAATAAAGAAGCTTATGAAACTTATAAAGATTATTCAGAAGCATTAGAAGAGAAATATTTGTAAATTATATTGTTCTTTGATGATAAATTTGGCTGGTGAAATAAAAAATGAAAAGCAAGCACAAAATACTTAAACTATTAGTTTCTATTTCAGTAATAGGAATTTTTGGTGGTATTGCTGAAACTAATCCAATCAATGCTATGAATCCACAAACCGTTAAAGCTAAGGAAAAAGAAAAGTACGTTCTTACTTTTTATCCAGACTATCAAGTTATTCACGGTTCATTCAAAAATGAGTCTTCAAATTCAAGTGGTTATAAATACATAAAATTTCTAGTATCCGGTTTAAAACGGCGAGGCTATAAATTTAATTCAAATTTTTCTGAAGGAAAATGGCATAAGCATAACAGTAAGTTAGATAAAAAAGAAACAAAGAAATTAGCTTTTAAGGTTAAAAAAACTCAGATTGCTAATACTACTGAAAAAGAAAAATTAATTGGAAAAAGACTGAAAACAATACCTAAAAAGCTTCGTGGACAATGGTTTAGTCCACAAAATCTTCAGTGGACAATTAATAAAAAGCGAATGAATCGCACTGAACATGTATATAAACAAGAAAAAAAAGATATTTATGTTATACCGACTAGTAGTAATAGCGGCTATAGGTTTTGGGTAAAAAGTATTAAATATAAAAGCAGAAAGTACCGAGTTTTAGTCTATCAAAAATATAAATTTGTTCCTCAAGCAACAAATAATGCGCTTGTATATGAATTATATTCTAAAAACTGTTATTTAAGTGAAGAAGCAGCAAAATCTAGAAACCTTATATGGAAAAACATCAAATATCCAAATATTAACATGGTGTTTTCAACCTGGTTTCAAGGTAATCGACATAAACTAAGACTAAGTTATAAAGATGCGATTAGAATTTCAGAAGGATGGATAATCTCGTATTAAATTTTTATTTTAGTTGATTAGTCGATTAAATTATGCTTGAGCGTTCTGATTGAGACGGGGTAAAAAATAGACTTAACACCCAAAATCATCATGAATGATGTAAAGGTATCGGATTTTAAGGAATAGGGTTTTTATATAAAAGAATAAAGGGAGAATACTATGAAATTAAAAAAAGTTTTAGTGACATTAGTTGCTAGTTTAAGCTTGGTTTCAAGTGTTGGCACTATTAGTACTAGTCAAGTACAGATTGTAAGTGCAGCAAGAATGAAGTATGAATCGAACATGGATACGCCCAAGTTTATACGTGGCAAATGGTATTTTTCAGGTGAAAAAACTCCTCGGTTCAAATATACTAAATCAGTTTCATCTGTCATTAGATGGGGTCAAGGAATATTTGAGGTTGAAAAAAATGTTGCTAGATGGAAAAAATTAGGTAAAAACAAATATAAAATAACAAACCAAGAGCATAACAAGGACGGAAGTAAGAGTTCGTTCATGGGTGTAACGTTTGAACTTAAAAAGGCTAGCTATAAAAATAAGAAATATAAAGTTTTAATTCAACGTTGGGACGACTTGGGTGAGCGTGAGAATATTGACTATACTCCAATGTTTAATCACAAAATCAGTAAAAAAGATGCTAAAAACTTGGTGAAGAAGTGTCATCTAAGTAAATTCGAATTGAAATATGTATTAAAAAGCATAAAGAACTCATAAATCTTTTATGCTAAGGAAGCAAGATAATGAAATTAAAAAAGGCACTTATAGCACTGGCATGGGTTTAATTGCTGTTTCTACAATTACTGTTAAAAACGAAGAGCAAATAGTTAAGGCAGACGAACAGTATCAAGACCCACCTAAAGAACTTAGAGGGAAATGGTACGACTTAAATGAAAAACACTCGAATTATTTCTTTATATTAGGTACTCAAAAAAGCATTGATGCTGGTAAGGCGTATTCTAATACACTTTTTCAATATTGTAGGGAAGATTCCAAAAATGAATGTATTAAAACTGAATATAAGAGGTTAGGTAAGAATAACTATGACTTATTTCAGACAATGCAGAATAAGAAATCAAGCAAAACTGTAAAAGATATTAATAATGAAAAAGTTAAGAACATTTCTTATAAGGGTAAAAAATATCGCGTCTTGTTAATCGGTTACCGCGACCCAGGTAGAACAGTGAAGAGCTACTGGGCCCTATTTAGCAAGAACACGTCAAAAAAGATAGGCAAGGCTTTATTAGAGAAATGCCACTTAAGCAAAAAGGTTTTGAAGAAGACAATTAAAGAATCTATTCAATAGGTTTTATCAAAATGAAAATAAGGGCTCTTTTTGAGTCCTTATTTTATTAACTACAAGGGGGTAGCTAATGAGAAACATTAAAAAGCTAGTAATGTTAATAGTCGCATGTTCAGTGCTAACAGCACCTATGGTTACTACGGTACAAGTTGCTTCAGCTGATATTCTTTCTGAGAGAGCGCAGAAAGAATTTGATATGGGAAATAAAGCAGATACTGCGTCGTATAAGCTAGTTGGATATTCTGACGACTTAGATTACAGAATGTATCAAGGGAAAAAAGTGACCGCAAAACAAAAAAGAAAAACTGATAAACTCATGAAAGCATATTACAAAATAGTGGTTAAAACATATCCTAAAATGAATAAATTAGGAATTAACGCCTATGCTTTAATTAATGATGCGGTTAGTTGTATTCAACTTTGTAAGAAAAAGTGTACATGGTCTAAAGCTTCAAAGTACTTAAAAACTTTGAAAAAATATCAAAAGGAAATCAACAATGCTAGAAAGGCAGAACTTTCGAATGATTCGCCCAAGGTTAAACTTTTTGACGGCTTGGACTATCAATCTTCATTAACTAAACATCAACAAAAAATTGTTGAGAAGAAAAATCTGTACTTAAGAGAAGATGATTTAAAAAAGTTGGCAGACTTTGAGCACATCAAGATTCCAGCAGATGTTAAGGTGGCAGATATTGTAGTTTATACTAATGTAGATATGATGGGACCAAATTATGTTGAATTAGAATATAGACTTTCGAATGATCAAATAATCACTAAAGATACTGATGGACGTATGGAATTTAATAGGACGTAGAAAGCGTTTATCTATATGGGAGAACTAACATGAAAATTAATAAAAAATTGCTTCAAGTCCTGTTTGCATGCACAATTATAATAATGCCAGTGCTTACTTCCACAAAAACAACATCTGTCATATACGCTGCAGATGTTGTAATTGATCCAGTAGATAAGCCTCTGCAAAAAATGGATAAGTTGCGAAATGATCTTGATGACAATTGCCTTGGATTAAGTAGCTCTAAGGCAAGTACTAAAAAGAAACAAAAATATAATAAGCTATTGAAGTCATTCTATGATACAGCCGCTGAAGCGTGTGATATTTCTGATTTAAATTCACAGGTCAAAGCAGCTATAAATGATGGAATTAATCAATTATCAATTGAAAAAGATTCGCTTAAGAAAATTAAAGGTCTTAAAATTTCAGAATATCTCACTGCTCTTGAGAAATTAAAGCAGAGGATTGATATGGCACAAAAGGCGGTACGTGAAGATAATTCTAAGTATGTTACAGGAACTGAAAATTTTGTTTATGATAAAGAACGAGCTAAGAACATTAGTGATAAGAATTTATACTTACGTGTAAATGATTTAAAAAAATTGAATATTCCTGAAGACGTATATATAACAGAAGAAAGCTATAACTTTAATGAAGTGCATTATACTTTATCTAATCGGCAAAAAATAACAAAAAAAGCTGATGGAAGTTTAGATCTTACAACTGTTCATACCGAAACAGCTAAAGAATTAGAAAAGAAGGAATTAGATAACCAAATTAAGCAATACTACAATGCAACCGTAAAAAAAGGTAAGAAGTATTCTACTTATAATAAGAAATCGATTAATAAAGCCATTAAGCTCTATCAAGAGGCAGATGAGCATTTAGCAGGTTTCGATACAAAAACTACTGATGTAAAAAAATATCATAAGCTACTCAAAAACAAAATTAAGGAATTAAAAAATTATAAAGCTGACTCATGGCGAATGAGCAAAAAACGAATTAAAATTTCGCAAAAGACCTTGCGTGAGCTTGGTGTTCCCAAAAATGCCAAAATAAAAAGAAGTTATAATGTAGGGGAACTAGCCGGTCCGGTCGGTGGACCTAATTATGGTCATTGCACGTATTATGACTTTTATAAAGGTAAAAAATATGTTGCAACTGTCATGGTATTTGCTGATGGTCATAGTTTTTCTATGTTTCCTTAATAATGAAATAGAGTTAAAAGGACTCTGTATGAAGTGGAACCTAAATTAGAGTAGTGTATTAATTGCTAACTGAGGACTAACTCAAGATATTAAATCGGAGTTAGTCCTTTTAGTTTGCTTTTAATTCAATTCTTGAGTTTCGTGATTTAACTTATTTTGTGGGCTAAAATGTTCAGTAATGCTTATGAGAAAGTGTATTTGATAATTAACATAGCAACTTATAACTTATAGTAAGAAAGTCAAATTTAGAAAAGTATAAATGAAAAATCTACTCTGTAAAGTGCTAGGCTTGTGTGTCAACTTTATTATATAAATTCAGAAGTACTTACATGTAATATATCATCATACTCACAAACTAATGTATAATTAATTAGATTATGAATAAATCGCTAAAAAACTTATAATTTAGGGCTTGAGGTTTGGAATGAATTTACATGATGTCTTAAAAGAAATAATGACAAACTACATAAAAGAAAGCACGGAAAATCCTTTTAAAGGAAATAGTTTAGCAAAAAATATTAGGTCTAATTTTATAAATTGTTTTAATGAAAATCACTCAATAAGTGAGAACAAAGACTTTTTTATAAAGGGTTCAGCAGGTCAAAGTCAATGGGCAAAAATACCATGGTTGGGAATTTTTAATAAGAAAATTGCTAAAGGTCCGAAACAAGGTTTTTATCTTGTGTATTTGTTTTCGGAAGATATGGAAAAGGTATATTTATCTTTAAATCAAGGATATACATATTTTCAAACGGAATATAAAAAATATGCCTTGAGAAATATTCAAATGGTTTCTGCATACTTTCAAAAAGAACTTTTGAAAAACAAGAAATCCAAATTACTGGAAGATATAAATTTACGGAAGAATCATTCTAATCATACATTAGGAAAAGGCTATGAAAAGGGGAATATTTTTGCAATTGAGTACCAAGTGAGTAGTCTTCCTGATAATGAAGAGCTAGTGACAGATCTTTCGGAAATGATTAGCATTTATAAAAAGTTAAATGACATAATAGAAGATGGCATTAAGGATGATAGTGTTGTAAATGAAATTGTAGAAAATGTTTTAGAGAGCCGAAATACTTCTGTAGGAAGGCAAGAACAATACCCAGATAAGTACCTGACTAAAAACATTGATAATCTGGTTGACTCCGCTGAAAAAGAAATACAAAAAAATGGGGTAAGCTTAAAAAAAGTTGATATTGAAAAACTTAAGGCATCAACTACTAAAAAAGCTAAGAAGGATGTATCTCTTAAGCCTAAAAGAAAGAGAGACTATATAGCAGAAGCGGCTAGGAATAGTAAAATAGGCTCTTTAGGTGAGAAAATGGTTCTAGAAGACGAAAAAAGTCGGTTGAAGAAAAATAAAAATAAAGTAGTTCATGTTTCAGAGACTGATGACAGTAAAGGATATGATATTGAGTCAGTAGATAATAATGATAACCCTATTTATATTGAGGTTAAAGCTACAACTGGTCCGTGGGATACGCCTTTTTATATATCCCAAAATGAAATTGATGTTTCGAAAATGAAAGGAAAACAGTACGTTTTAAAAAGGCTTTACAATATAAAAAAATCAAAAGCTGATTTTTACGAAATTAGGGGCCCGCTGGAAGATAGTGAAAAAATTGACCTTGAGGTAGTAAATTATATTGCTAAATTAAAGTGAAATTTTTCTTTTTTATTATTTAAATATGGTTGTCATTAATCTTCAGCTTGGCTTAAATCTATATTTTTAATCTGTAAATTCTGTTAGTAAAAAATGTGCAGCAAAGTTAAAAAATCAATCTTTTATACTCTTTCTTATTGAATTTGATTGGATAGAAGATATACAATTAATGAGTATTAAATTAGTTTTATTTTAATGAGAGGCAAAAATGAAAAGTAATCACAACATTAAAAAAGTCACTAACAAGGTGTTGATTAGTTCTGCAATTGCAGGCATTTTAGGCGGGGCTGCAGTTACAATAATTCCTGACCAATCAGGTGCTGTTCAAAATGTTCAAGCTAAAAAGAAAGCCAAATCTAAGAAGTCTGCTAAAAAGCAAGTTACTAACCAAAGCACTGAAAATGTTAACAAGAAGATTAATATTAGTAAGTATTCTAAAGAAAATGACTGTGTTTTGAAATTTGATCCTAGTACCAAAACGCTACATATATCAGAAGGCGTAAACAGCAATAAATTAGGCAATACTCCGATTTATGATGTCGTTTATAACGCCAAGAAACATATTTCTAAGAAGAATATGTTTAAGCCTTCTGACATTGAACATATAAGTATTGATAGTAATATTGCTTTCCCAAGAGATAGTTCTAGTTTATTTGCAAAATTATATAATTTACAGGATATTACTGGTCTTGACAAAGTAGACACGGGTAAGGCTGAAGCCCTCAATAATATGTTTTCTAAAGATAGAAAATTAACTCAACTTGACTTAAGCAGTTGGGATACAAGCTCTTTTGAATGGTATGGAAAGAAAGAGATGTTTTCTGGTGATACATCTTTGAAAGAAATCAATGTCTCTGGTTGGGAAGTGAAGCTGTCTGATGATATCTTTGATGGCTTGGACACCACGAAAGTTAAAATTATTGGCTTTAAGTCTGATGATGAAGACTAGCCTATAGTTTGCTTGATTTAACCAACATTTAAATAAAATATTTGAACAAAAAACCTTTCAAAACAATTCTTAGTGAAGTTGTATTTGAAAGGTTTTTTAAAACTGTATTTATCAAGATTAAAGAAAATTATGCATAGTAATCAATAATTGCTTTCAACGTTTTCGCAGCTTCAGGATTACCAGTGCCTTCTTCATAATATTTACTAAAACGTTCGTCACATATGTACATCTTGGCGAGATTCTTATGTGCCTCTGCAGAATATTGGTTTTTTTGCCATAATGTTAGTAAATACTCTTTGTGTAAATCAAACAGATGTTTAGCAGCAGGTTGCTTGATATCAGTAGTATTAGCCAAATTTTTTAGTTCAGTCAAAATTTCAGTAGATAATTCTTTGAAATGTGAAAATTCATTTTCTGATAGAGAATTGAACTTTTGATTGCTGCGATCTATTTGGGCATCGCCATACTTTTCTCTAATTTCTGTACCGTATTGCTTTTCGTTATTCTTAATTACCTCTTTTTTTAGTGTGGCAAATTTTTCAGTGTCTGTCATTTGTGTTTCTCCTTTCATTGTTGCAAGTGTCTTGTCCAAATTCTTAATCAAATCATCTAGATATTGTTGCTCTGCAACTAATTTGCTACGCTGACTTCGTAAAACTTGATATTGAGTTTCTGGTGAAGTTTGCATAACTTTTTTAATTTGCTCTAGTGGCAGGTCAAATAGCTTTAAGAATAGTATTTTTTGAAGTTGATCAACTTCAGTTTCTTCATAGTAGCGATAATTATTTACGGGGTCTCTGCGCGCTTTTAAAAGTCCCTGTTTATCGTAGTACCGTAAAGTTCGAGTTGAAATGCCAGCTAGTTTTGCTAGTTCATTGATAGAATATGACATGGGTTAAAAATCTCCTCACTTGCAAAATCAAGTATATTAGTTGACGTAACGTCAAGGTCAAGCACGGAATTAATTTTTATCAACAAAAAAACAGTATTCTGATTAGAATACTGTTTTTGTTTTGGCGTCTAGTTTACTACATTTAGTCTTTCACCATTTAAAAAGGACTGAAGATTATCAACGACGATTCCTAAAAGACGATTGCGGGTCTCGCGAGGTGCCCATGCAATATGAGGTGTAATGTAGCAGTTTTTAGCAGAAAGAAGTGGACTGTCAGCTGGAATTGGTTCTTTTTGGACGACATCAACTCCGGCAGCAGCAATCTTGCCATCATTTAACGCATCTGCAACATCTTTTTCACTGATTAATCCGCCACGTGCTGTATTAATCAAGATAACGCCGTCTTTCATTTGACTAATTGCTTCTTGATTTATCATTTCTGTGGTTTCTGGAGTTTGTGGAACGTGTAGGCTAATAATGTCAGATTGTTGGTATAGCTCTTCCAGGCTGACTTGTTTTACATAATTAGGTAAATCTGTTTTAGGACGGTGATTATAAAAGATGATATTCATAGAAAAAGCATGACCAATTTCGGCTACTTTTTTGGCAATACTACCAAATCCAATTAAGCCAAGGGTCTTACCTTGCAATTCCATTAATGGTTTAGCCCAAAATGTGAAGTCAGGGTTGCTACTCCAGCGGCCATCATGCACAAGTTGATTGTGTAGTCCCACGTGGCTGGTAATTTCAAGTAGTAGGGCAAAAGTAAATTGAGCAACTGCATCAGTTCCGTATGTAGGAATATTGGTTACAGGGATGTTAGCTTTTGTTGCAGCTTCAGTGTCAATTACATTGTAGCCTGTTGCAGTTACACCAATATACTTGAGATTAGGAGCAGTAGAAATCACATGCTCGTCAAGGGGAGTTTTATTGGTCAAAACGATTTCGGCATCACCAATTCGCTTTAAAATTTCATTATCGTCATTTACTGGAGTTCGATCATAAAAGGTGCAGTCACCCAATTCTTTGAGAGGCGACCAGTCAAGATCACCAGGATTTAACGCATAGCTATCTAAGTTTACAATTTTCATTTCTCAAACCTCTTTAATTATCAATAATACATATTTTACTATAATCTGCTCAAGTAAAATTAATTTTGCAACTAAATTGACAGCGTTTTTAGATAATTTTACAATTGATTAGTATGACACTTTTATTGCTGTGCTTATATGTATCTTTTTACTTTAAAAAACTGTGGGAGAATTTTGGAGTATAAGATAGTTAACTAAAAACATGCAATTATTAAAGTGGCGAATAAGTATATGTTGTTACTGAATATAGAAGGAGTTAGTAATGAAAAAATGTCCTAAGTGTGGCGCTCTAATGGAAAAGAACGTCAACTTTTGTACGAAATGTGGTGCAGATTTGCGTAATGTTGATCTGGGGCAAGAAACTAAGCAAACCAACACTGAGCCTGCTAAAGTTGAAACCGCACCGGTAGAGGAAGTGCAGACACAAATCCCCTCTACTGGTCGTTTCCAGCATTACTGGCAATGGTTAGTGGAATCTTGGCAAAAACCGGCGCAAAATAATTTACCAACTGAAAGTTGGTATGGCTGGGTAACTATTTTAGTTGAAGATCTTCTTTTTATTTTAGGATTGTACTTTTTGGCTAAGGCACTTATTACTGGTGCAATTGGCCTTGCTAGCAGCTTTGGGGTTAGTACTCGGGGTTGGGGAAACTATGACCTTTCTTTTAATATCGTCTTCAGAGTATTTATTATTATTTTAGTTTTTGAAGCGATCATAATCTTAGCGCATTTTGCTGCATATAAATTTGTCTATAATGGTCATCCTAACCTTTTTGCTTTTGTAAATACCAGCACACATGCAAGTAATTTAAACTTGATTCTTACTGCAATCTTCTTTTTATTAATGCTCTTAGGTCTTAATAGTATTAGGTTCTCTTTGTTCCTAATTCTTTTAATGATAGTGATATTCTTTATTGGGCAAGAAGTAACTTTATTAGCACACGAGGGTGCAGTACGAGATAAAGTTTATGGAATGTTAATTGCTTTTGGTATCATTTTTGTTTGCACCATAATTGTTAATTCGATTATTTATAATTCGGTTCTGCGTGTGATTATTAACGAATTCATGTCCGGAATCAATGGCGCAATGTAGTTTATGGATGGTGTGAGAAAAATGAGTGAATCTGAATTTTGTCCCAACTGTGGCAAGTTAATTAAGCCTAATGATGAATTTTGTCCTAACTGTGGCGCTAGGATAGCTGCCAAAAAAAAGAGCAGACAGGAATATCGTGCTAAGGAAGGTACCCAAAAGAGCACAAGTGTACCTAAAAATGAGCTTGCGACAACAGTCAATCGTCAACCGATGAAAAAGAAGAATAAAATTATCTTTTCATGTCTTGGTATCTTAGTTGTAGCATTTATTGCCTTTTATGCTTGGGGCTCTAACCATTACCAACGTCAAAATCAAGTTGATCAAATTACAGCATATTTGAAAAATCCACATGAAAATATGGCGCAATATGTGACTGCAGATAATCCAGCAGTTCATGTGACAAACGCTGCCTTAAAACCAACTCAGAATTATTATTTTAGCCATAGTAGAGCCGCTGACCAGATGGGTGAGGCACTTAAATATAGTGATAACTATGATAATGTTTCGCTCGTACAGTCGGGACGCTATTTATTGTTTTTCCCTAAGTACACATTAAAGTTTGAAACTTTTTCGCCACAGATTAAAACCAACCACGCTAATTCGACTATTTATGTTAATGGTAAAAAGGTTGGTGGCGTTAATGGTAGTGGGGAAGAGTATTATAAAAAAACGGATCCACTTTTCCCAGGTAAGTATCATATAAGTGTTAAGTCAGTTGCTTCAGGACATAACTTAGCAGCTGAAAAGACAGCCAATATTTTTTCTAATGATGCCATTAACATGAACATTAAGACAGTTAACTTCATGATTAAAAGTGTTGCAGGTGCTGATATTTATATCAATGATAAAAAAGCTGGCACTGTTGGTAAAGATGGAACAAAGGACTTTAAGGACTATCCTGCTACTGATGATATGAAAATCTATGTGGTTATCAAAGTTGGTGGTCACGAAATCAAGTCAAAGGTGATTGACTACGATGAACTTGGCTTTGACGATGATGATGACAGTAGCAGTAATGTAATTAAGCCCGAATGGCCTGGCTTAATCAGCCAAGATGATGCGGAAAGTATGCTACAAAATGCATTTAATTCGCCAGATGAGGATGATTTTGTTGGTGGAGCAGAAAACAAGGGATATCAAGAACTTCATGGTCAAGTTGGTAACTTTAACGATGATGATGATATTATTGAATACGATATGGAATGTAATGTCGTTTCGGTATCACCTGCTCCAGGAAATTGCAGTAATGTGGTTTACAAAATAACTTATACTTTTGAGCATGATGATTATGAGCATAAGCAAGTAATGCTATATTCAGGTGCCGTCTTCCACCAAGATGGGGATGAGAGTGACTCACAAAAGATCAAGTCAATTGGTAACGGTAAGATTATTAGTGATAAGAAATATAATAACTAAGTACATATATTGACTATAAATTGAAAGAGTCCGGAAAGTTAGACAACTTTCTGGACTCTTTTTCTTATAAACTAAATTCTATCGTTGATTCTGATGGTTAACCAGTTTTCAAAATGTAGACACAAGTTTTTATCTGGACTATTAAAAAGAACATTTATTTTTCAATGCTGTGAGAGTTAATTTTAATACCATTTTTATAGACTCTTTTTTGTTTATTTTCGTCTTATTAACCATGTCTTCTGCAAGATCACTATCCAACATTTCAGAAATACTAAGGAAAAAATTCCTACATCGGTAAGCTAGCAGTAATACCTGCTTAAAAGGTGCTATACTAAAAGTATAAATAACTATAACTATATAGGCTAGGAGGTTATATGATGAGTTCATCAATGAAATCAAATCAGTCTTCTACTCAACTGTCAAAGAGTTATAAAGGTAAGCAGCTAGTTTGGAGCTCTATATACAGGTTCGCCTTGAAAAATGGTTTAAAAATAGATGTTAATAAACATCCAGAATTGAACAAGCTTGGTTATTGGGCTAAAACGGATGATCAAGCTAATTTACGTCTTTGGTCACAATTAAGCCGTCCAGTTTTGATTAAAGAATTTTGCGAAATAACGCAACTAACGCCAGAGGATTTTTATGTGAATTCGGCCGCTGAAGCAAAGCATAATTGGCCAATTTCACGGAGTTTTAATTAGTCGATGAAATCTTAAGCACACTTTCTTAATTGAAAAGTGTGCTTTTTATATACCTAAAAAACTGTTTTAATTTATAAAAGGTTAGTACAATAAAAGAAAAATTAACCAACTATCTTTGAACAATTTCAAACATTGACAAACAAAAAAGAACAATTATAATAATGCTTGACTAAGTTAGTTGCTTAATCTAATTCTAAAAGTAGGTAACCAATGTTAAAAAGTGAAAGAATAAAGACTATTTTGCAAATGGTCAATACTCAAAAGTTTGTAACAGTAGATGAACTAGCTCAAACCATGCAAGTTTCTGACATGACAATTAGGAGAGATCTTAATGAACTTCATAAAGCGAATAAGATATTACGTGTTCATGGCGGAGCACAATTGCTGTCTGATCAAAGTTTGATTGAAAAGAGTTATAAACAAAAACGTGAGATTCATAATAAAGAAAAGGATGAGGTTGCAAAGCGCGCTTGTAATCTGATCCATGAAAACGATTCTATTTTTGTTGGTCCAGGGACCACTTTGGAATTGATGGTAGCAAATCTTAAGGTAAAGAAATTAAGAATTATCACTAATTCGTTACCGGTTTTTGAAGCTGCAAAAAATAATATGAATGACTATGATTTAATCATGGTTGGTGGTGCCTACAGAAGAATTAGTGGTGCGTTTTTAGGAGCATTAGCTAACAATGAATTAAAAACCATGTCATTTTCGATTGGTTTTGTTGGGGTTAATGGTATTAAGGATTCTGCCATGACAACAGCTAACTTAGAAGAAGGTCAAACTGAAGGTATAGGACTAGATCATTCTCAACTAAAATTTGTTGTTGCAGATTACACTAAGCTAGATCATAGTGA
The DNA here is from genome assembly GCF_003692845.1 of Lactobacillus sp. ESL0263. NCBI lineage: Bacteria > Bacillati > Bacillota > Bacilli > Lactobacillales > Lactobacillaceae > Lactobacillus > Lactobacillus sp. ESL0263. The sequence goes on from NZ_REHL01000003.1 coordinate 24,828, forward strand.
TTTTCATCAATTTTATGATCTACGTAACGTAGATGGTTTAATCACTAACCATGAAATTGCGCCTGAGTTGGAAAAACAGTACAGTCAATTTACGACTATTTATAAGTAGTTTATTGAGAGGAGATACAACTATGAAAGTTGTCATTGGTAGTGACGAAAATGGTTTTATCTTAAAAGAAAAGATAAAAGAGTATCTGGAAAAGCACGACTATGATGTTGTAGACGTCACGCCAGAACCTGCTGAAGACTTTATTGAGTCTAGTTTAAAAGTTACGCACGAAGTGCTAGACAATGGCATTAAGAAGGCTATTATGTTTGACGAATATGGTGTTGGCTCTGCCATGGCATCGAATAAAGTTAAAGGTATGGTTACAGCAAATGTGAACGAGGAAAGAACAGCTCATATGACCGCTATGCATAATGGCGCAAAGGCAATTGCACTTGGTAGTGGAATTGTAGGTGAAAAGCTGGCTTACTCGATTGTACAGCATTATTTAGATACAGAATATGCAGGCGGACGTCATCAAGTTCGTTTGGACATGCTTGAAGAAATGATTTAAGGAGACTGCAAATGTTAGAAAATGATAGACCACAGCCAGAGTTTGTTGATCCTAAGATTGATAAGCATACTGTAATTGCTTTGGGAAATGATCATATTGTAACTTCTATGAAAATGGCAATTTCTGATCATTTAAAAGATGAAGGTTATCAAGTTATTGATGAAGGTACTCACGATAACACAAGAACACATTATCCAATTTATGGAAAGCGTGTAGCTGAAGACGTTGCTGATGGAAGAGCAGATTTAGGTATTGTACTTTGTGGTACTGGTATTGGTATTTCAACTGCTGCAGATAAAAACGAAGGTGTTCGTGCAGCAATGGTTGGTGACGTTGCCCAGGCTGTATATGCGCGACGCGAATTGAATGCAAATGTATTGGGCTTTGGTGGTATTGTGCTTGGACGCGATTTTATTTTTGACATCGTAGATTCATTCTTAAATGCCAACTATGAGCCAAGTGAAGAAAATAAAAAGTTAATCGAAAAAATCAATGGTATTGCTGAGCCGAATTCTGAACAAAAAGATAATATTCACTTTTTTGATGAAGAGAATAAAAAGTGGGCAGAAGGTTATTACCACGACTAGTAATAATTGAACAGTAAAAAATAAATAATTAAATTTAATCGCACACATAAGAACTATGATCTAAAAATCATAGTTTTTTTTATGATAAAAATGCTATGGTGAATTGAATTACCTTAATCCGCTATAGTTTGCTGGATAAAATATGTGCTATTATTATATTCAATAACAATTTTTGGGTTTTGAGTTAGGGAGAATTTTAATGTTTAGAGTTGTAGCATATGGTGTGCGAGAAAACGAAGTAGAGTATTTTAAAAAATTAAATAAATATGATTATGATTTACAACTTGAATCAGAATTATTAACACATGAAAATATTGAAACTGCCAAAGGTGCTGATGCTGTTTTGCTTAGAGCAAATTGTGAGGCGGACGATATTAACTTAGCAAAGCTAAATGAGTGGGGTATCAAGTACGTTTTCACTCGAACAGTTGGCTATAATCATATTGATTTAAAGGCAGCCGCTAAATACGGGATGGAAGTTGCACGAGTTCCTGCATATTCACCATATGCAGTAGCAGAGCTAGCAATGACATTAGGAATGATGCTCTTTCGGCATACGGCTTTGGCAACAAGCATGACTGAACAAGGTGATTTTAGTGTTGCAACTGCAACTTTTTCAGGTGAAGTTCATTCCAGTACTGTTGGAATTGTTGGCATTGGTCGAATTGGTGCCACTGAAGCTCAACTATATAGTGGCATGGGAGCTAAAGTATTGGGCTATGATCCTTATCCTAGTGATTTTGCAAAGCAATATGTTACTTTTGTTAGTCAGGATGAGCTATTAGAGAAGTCTGATATCGTTTCAGTTCACGTTCCTTATTTTCCTGGACAAAATGATAATTTAATTGATAAGGGATTTCTAGCTAAAATGAAAGAAACCGCTGTTCTTGTTAATACTGCACGTAGTGAATTAGCGGATTATGCCGCAATCACTTCTGCAGTTAAAGCCGGCCATATTGCAGGGTTTGCAAGCGACGTTTTACCAAACGAAGCAGAAGTCTTGGGACACGACTTTAAAGGCAAAATTACGGACGAAACAACTAAAGCACTAGTTGATTTATATCCGCGAGTTTTATTAACCCCACATATTGGTTCATATACCAGTCCAGCTTTAACTGACATGATTGCAGTTAGCTATGATAATTTTCATCAAGCTATAGAGACTGGCAAAACAGACAACGACGTTAAATTAGATTAAAGATAATATTTAAACTCCGTATTAATCAAAGATTAGTTGATTAATATGGAGCTTTTTTGTTAACTAAAATTCAGAAAAAGAGACTTTTCCATAAAAACAAAACTGTTTAAAAATTAATTGAAATAAACCGCTTTCTTTGCTAAGCTTTAAGTGGTATCAACCAGTTAAAGAGAAAGGGAGTGTGTTAATGCAAAAACCACTTTACCGACAGGTCATTCGAGATTTAGAAAACCAGATTAGACAAATGAAGCCTAATGAAAAATTGCCTAGCGAACGCCAATTATTAGTAAAGTATAGCGTTAGTCGAAATACGATTAGGCTTGCTTTACAGGATTTGGAAGAACGCGGGCTAATTTATCGTCTCCATGGCAAAGGGACTTTCGTTTCAAGTAACTTTTTAAGTCAACCTAACATCGGCGGGATGTACTCGTTTACTGAAGAACTTAAAAAAATTGGGCAGAAGGCCTCAACGCAAAATCAAAGTTTGTCGCTAATCGTTCCTGACGAACATATTGCCACACAGCTAAATATGGCTTCGACTGAAAAGGCATATAAATTAGTCCGCTTACGATTAGCTAATAATCAGCCACGAATTTTTAGCACATCTTATTTACCAGAAAAATTATTTCCTGGACTTGAACTGTCAGACTTAAATGACAAGCCTCTATATGATGTGATGAAGGAAAAGTATGATCAGATAAGTGTGATGGCTTTTGAAGATGTCCAAGCAGTTTGTCTTAACCAAGAAGAAAGTGAAAACTTGGCAGAAAAAGTCGGTTCGCCTAGTTTGAAAATTTTCCGAAAAACAATTAATGATAAAAATGTACCAATTGAATTCACGATTTCGTTAGCGCGAGGCGATAAATTTGTTTATCGGTCAAGACAATATAACGATTTATTTTAATATTTATAACAACTAAGGAAGGTTAAAAAAATGTTTACTAAAACTGATGAAGAATTAACAAAAATGGGTGCAAAGATCACAACACGTGAAATTGAACAACAACCAGAATTATGGCAAGAAACCTGGTCAATATATCAGAATAATAAAGCAAAAATAACTGACTTTTTAAATCAAGTTCAAAATCAATGGGGCAAAGTAAGAGTGATTTTCACAGGTGCAGGAACTAGTGCATACGTAGGAAACATGATAATGCCTTATTTACAAAAGAATGGCGATCGTACTAAGTACAATTTTGAGGCAATTGATACAACCAAAATAGTTTCTACACCAGAAGACTATTTAGAAGAGCAAACTCCAACTATCTTGGTATCATTTGCTCGTAGTGGTAATTCACCTGAATCAGTGGCAACTGTTGAATTAGCTAAAAAACTAGTCAAAAATTTGGCCCAAATTGCAATAACTTGTGCACCTGAGGGACAGTTAGCTCAAGACTTAAAAGATGATGCTAATGGATTAGTACTATTGATGCCAGAGAAATCTCTTGATCAAGGATTTGCGATGACCGGATCATTTTCTTGCATGAGCCTAATGGCACTACTTGTTTTCGACACTTTGGCAGATAATCGTAAGGAAAAAATAATAGGTCAAATTGCACATATGGGACAAAGTGTTATCGAACGAGAAGATGAAATTCAAACTTTGGTTAATACAGACTTTAACCGTATTGCCTATATTGGAAGTGGATGTTTAGGTGGATTAGCAGAAGAGACACGACTCAAGATTCTAGAGCTAACTGCTGGCGAAGTAGCAGCATTATTTGATACTTCGATGGGCTTACGTCATGGTCCAAAGTCATTTTTAGATAAGAAAACCATTGTTTTTGACTTTGTATCTAACAACACATACACAAGACAATATGACTTAGACATTTTGAATGAAATTAGAGACGATCAAATTGTTCCATTAGTAATGGCAGTTGGACAAGAAAAAGACGGTCAAAACTTTTCAGGAAAGGCATTTACATTTAGCGATGAAGAGCTGTTACCTGATGCTTACTTGGCACTACCAGATGTAATGTTTGGTCAAACAATCGCCTTATTAACTTCAATTAAAGTTAATAATAAACCTGATACACCATCACCAACAGGTACGGTTAACCGTGTGGTCAAGGGTGTAACAATTCACGAATTCTAGTTTTAGAGAATCATTACTATATAAAATATTTTTATAAGTAAACTTTTTATCAGGAGCATATTGACAAAAAGTGGTTGGTACCTTAATATGAAGTTGTGAAAGCGTTTTAATTAATATTTAGATTTCCTTATAAAGATATGGAGGAAGAAATATGAATATTGTGGGGGCAAGAGTCGATGAACGCTTAGTTCATGGTCAAGTTGCTAATCTTTGGACACCAAATTTGCAAGTAGAGCGAATTATTGTACTTGATGAAAAAGCGGCACAGGACGACATTCAAAAAAGTGGTCTAAGGATGGCAACACCAATGACTACAAGATTAAGTGTTTTACCAACTGAAGTAGCTGCTGATCACTTAAAGAAGAATCGTTATGGCAATCAGAGATTGTTTCTTGTTGCAAAAAGGCCAGATAAGTTTCTTGATCTTCTTAATTTAGGAGTTGATCTCGATACAATCAATGTTGGTAATATGTCAAAACAAGATGATACTACTGAGTTAACTAAACAGGTTAACATCAATGCTGATGAAGCTCAGACTTTCAGAGAAATTGCCAATAAGGGCGTTAAGTTGATTGCACAGCTCAATCCTAGTGTTGATGCTCGTGACTTGATGAAATTAATTGATGAAAAAATGAAGTAGGAGGAAGAAAATGGCTTGGTGGCAAATATTACTGCTTACTTTGTATGCAGGATTAGAAATTTTAGACGAACTACAAGTTTATTCAGCATTGAATACACCAGTTGGTGCCGGCTTAATTGCTGGTATTATCATGGGCGATTTGCCAACGGGATTATTCATTGGTGCTTCAATGCAATTAACCGTTTTAGGAATCGGTACTTTTGGTGGAGCATCAAAGATTGATGCAACGACTGGTACAGTCTTAGCAACAGCCTTTTCTACCACTGTTAAAGGAATGAGTCCACAAACGGCTATTTCTTCAATTGCTGTTCCGGTTGCTGCAATTATGATTGAATTGGATATTTTAGCTAGATTTGCAAATACCTATTTCTCTCACAGAATCGATCACTTAATTGATCAAGATAAGATCAACTATAAGGCAGTTGAACGAAATGTTTTATATGGTGCAATTCCTTGGTCCTTATCTCGTGCAGTCCCAGTCTTTATTGCTTTAGCCTTTGGACGTGGCCTTGTACAAACTATCGCTAACGCACTAAATGGTGATTTATTATGGCTAGGTAATGGATTAGCAGTTGCTGGTGCTACTTTACCAGCTGTTGGTTTTGCAGTTTTATTGCGTTATCTACCAGTTAAAAAGCATGCCGCATACTTGATTTTGGGTTTCACGGTTACCACATTGTTCTCAGTTCTCTTTAGCAGTATTCAAGCACTTGGAACTGGCCTATCTCAAGTTAATAAAGGCTTTACTTCAATTTTCAATGGTTTACCAATGCTTGCAATTGCAATGTTAGGACTAGCTCTTGCAATTTTGCACTATAAGAGCATCCCACTTACAAAGGGTGCTGCCCAAACTACTGAAAAACAGAGTAACAATGCAAATTCTGATTCTGACGATGAAGGAGAGATTACTGATGACGAACTCTAAACCTAAATATAAATTGACGGATCAAGATTTCAATCAGATTAACCGGAGATCACTCTTTGGCTTTCAACTAGGTTGGAATTATGAAAAAATGCAGAACAGTGGCTATCTTTACACGATTTTGCCACAATTACGTAAAATTTATGGTGATGATACACCTGAATTACGTGAAATGATGAAGACACATATGCAGTTCTTCAACACTTCTAATTTCTTTAATACGATTATCACAGGATTGGATCTTGCCGTTGAAGAGAATGAAGGAATTGAAGGTAAGGATACTGTAACTGGTATTAAAGTTGGTTTAATGGGCTCATTTGCAGCCATCGGTGACTCGATTTTTGCATCATTAATTCCAACTATCTTTGGTGCCTTGGCAGCTTCAATGGCTACGCAAGGAAATCCAATTGGAGTAATCATTTGGGTCGCTGCATGTTTGTTAATCTGTGTCTTCCGTTGGAAGCAACTTCGCTTTGCCTATGGTAAGGGTGTCTCACTTGTTACTGACATGAGAGATCAACTTAATGCCTTAACCGATTCAGCAACTGTTCTAGGTGTCTTCATGGTTGGCGCATTAGTTGCAACGATGGTTAACATTAAATTTGCTTGGGTACCACAAATTGGTAAGGTAACAATGAATATTCAAAATAATTTGGATATGATTATTCCTAAGTTATTACCGGCTGCGGTTGTGGGCTTTGTATACTGGATGCTCGGTAAGAAGGGCATGACTTCAACTAAAGCAATCTTTATTGTTTTAATACTTTGTGTCATTCTAGGTGGCCTTGGAATTGTTACAAAGATATAATAGAATATAGTGATAGTTACTAAGACATCTTAAATGATTTGATTATTAAATAGAGAGATAAAGTATGGCAGAAAAAGAGTTAATTTTAATTAGTCATGGAACCATGGCAGAAGGTGTGAAAACCAGTGCCGAACTGATTATGGGTGAACAAGAACACTTGCACACAGTTTGTTTACTACCGTCAGAAGGTCCAGATGATTTTAAACAAAAGTTTGAAGAGCAAATTTCAGGAATGAATGCTGAAGACATTACAGTTTTTGCAGATTTGATGGGTGGCACTCCAGCTAATGTGGTAAGTAGAATGATCATGAGTGGCCAAAATATCCATTTGGTTTCAGGAATGAATTTACCACTTGTAATCGAATGGCTTAACAGTCAAATGAACGGAACAGAATCCGATTTGATTACAGCGGGTAAAGCAGGAATTGTTGATGTTACTGAAATGTTAGCCAACATGAAAAAATAAAATTTGCTAAGTTAAAAGCCTAGTTCTTTTTAAAGAACTAGGCTTTTTAATTGGATTAAAAACATAACTGAATTGTTTCTAAGGGACTAAGCGGTTCGTCAATTGTAGCAATGTCATGTTCAATGTGAATTTGAACTTGCTTTCTTTCCAACTTATTACCACGTTTTCTGATGATGGTAACTGTGTCACTTGGAAGAGGTGCGGCTAGATGCCAATTAATTTGTTGGTAACCATCTAAGGTAAAGTTAGATAGCCAAGCGGCTGTACGATCTTCTTGTACAAGTAATTTAACGTTTGGCATTTCTACTAAATAGTCGGCTGGACAAATGCTATTTATCATTTGCTGTAATAGCCCCTGTTTATACGTTGTGAATTGTGCTTCCCAACCATGAGCAGGATCTTGATCTATCGGCAAGATAAGAATGTGGTCATCAACTATTGCCATTACATTACCAAGCTTTTCATCAAGTGAGTTATATGCATAAGACCAAATGCTGACATTACTATTCGGCTGATATTCCAACTTTAAGTAACTACCAGTTTGTTGCAGCATAGTGATTCGTGGGTTATCGACACCTTCAACAGTATGACCATCTGCTTGTTCAAACACTTGGTAATTTGACCTATGAAGGTGCCATTCAGCTTTTTTGATATGTAATAAACTACCTAAGCCACGATCAAGCAATACTTGGATACTCTCACCATCGAGAAGAACATGATTGTTTGCAATTAAGTCCGAGATTTGCGTGTTCGTTAAATTGCGGAGCAGTTGACCCGAAACTGCAAGAGTTTCACCAGTCAAACGGCTATTTGTTGTAAGTGGAAAAATTGTTGTGGCGAAACTAAATGATCCCAAGAGACTTGCCCAATTTTTTTCGTGAGGTAAGAGCTCTTGAATGTCTTTACCTGTCGTTGTTTGTATGTGATAGCTTGAGTCTTGATCTACTAAGATTTTGATGCCACTTAAATGGTCAATTGGCAGACGTTTTTCTACTAATTGGTTAACAAATGGTTTGATTTCCGCAAGCATTTCTGCATATTGCCAATTATTATTAATACCATTTCCCATCATATCGAAAAGGTTTAGCAAAATTCCTTGACTGCCTATTAAAGCAGTGGAAATGATTTGGAACTTAGTAAATGACAGTGATTTAACTAGCGGTGAGTACATATAGCTTTCTAGCTCAGGATATAGCTCTGCATTTTCACCTAGAAAAGCGGCAGTTATTCGTGTGTACTCTTCAAAGGCGCGCCCGTACTGCAATGGAGCCACTTCATTGTATGCAGGTAAATGGGGACGTGCAATTTTTGGATGTCCTTCTCCTGCTTGGACTGAGAACAACTTATTCCAATCGCGTCCTTCTAGGGCATGCCAGTCAGGATAGGAGGTCATTTGTGCCAAGTCAGTTTCTGGACTAACTTGATGAACTGCCTGTTCAATTAGATGCTCGGTTTCAATCATTTCGATTCGTGCTTGATCTAAATAAACTTTTCGCTCAAGTGTTGGTTCCCCTGGCTGCAAAAGTTTGGCAACAAATTCTGAGCGCGTTTCTTCATGTGGTAACTTCTGATTATAAAGTTGCATGTGATAATCACAAAAGCACATTAATTTTAGCGGTGAGTGGTTATAGTGACGAAAATCATCTTCTAGCCAGAGGCGGCGAGGATGAATACTGGCATATTGTGCATATGTTTCGGCTAAGTATTGCCGCCATTTTGGATCGGCTGGGCAAGCCATGTCTTTAGCCTTATTCCCGTCAAGATCAACAAAAGTGTTAAAACCAATTTCAGGATTAACATGATAGCCGCGATCTGAATGCATAATTGTTGTCCAAGGATTCAGACTTGTAGTAACGCCAATCTCCGCTAGCTCTTTCTGCAATGGTTTAATTGCATCAAGCCAGCGCTCGGTCTCACTTCTAGTCAAATGACTATGGTTCATTTCCTCACCGTTAATGAAAAACGCAACGTCGTCAATTTGCCCTTTTTTTACAAAATCAATTAGTTTCTGATCTTTAGCTGGAGTATTTGCCCGTGGGTCCAGCATGTATCGTAGTGTATAAATAAAGCTCATAATTTCATTCCTAATAATAAAAACTACTGAATTATTTAAATTTATCATAGCAGTTATTGATGAAATAGAACATTAGTTAAAAAAATATTAATCATTTTTAAACTATGCTATCGGTGCAAAAAAGCTAGCTGGAAAAAATTTATGCTTTGTAATCTAAATAAGTGGTTGGACCTTTAATTCACAACTATCTATTTATCTGGCATTTAAAATAGCTTATAATAACTTTTATTAATATTTTTTAATAAAAATCAAATATTTGTTAATTAGCGTGATAATTACGCGCAATTGACTTGTTAAATGAAAACCTTAAAAACTATCAGTTTATAGGAGGAAAGAGCAATTAATCAGCAGAAAGAAACCGAGCAGGTAAGAGAAGTTAAAACATTAAAACTACAAGCAATTGCAAGTGTTGAAAAACAGCGTGATTATTTTGAAATTAAATATGTAGGTGGCTTAGTAGGACGCCTATATTTGATTGATGCAACTACGTTCCGCTATTATGTTGATCCATTGAAAAAATTTCAAGAGCCGGAACAGTCTGAAGAAGGGCTACACGCACAAATCTTTGTTAAAGATGTTTACGGTTCCGCAGGGATGAATGAAGCTAGTTTAAAAGAAACTGCAAACGGCTGGCAAATTTCAACTGGAGTAATTGAGATTTGCTTCAAGCAAGCACCGGCAGTAATGTCTGTGAACAAAAATGGTCAAACTATCCTAGAAGAAGCAGAGCCACTTGAACTGACTAATGTAAAAACAATACAGACTTTGGCTAATCATAGTGCAAGCTATTTTGGTGGTGGTACACAAAATGGACGATTTAATTTAACGGGTGAAAAGATCGAAATCGTCAATACTGGTAACTGGGTTGATCAAGGTGTAGCTTCTCCAAGTCCATTTTATTGGTCCAATGCAGGCTATGGCGTCATTCGTAACACCTATAAGCCAGGCCACTATGATTTTTCTAATATTGATAGTCAGGAAATAACTATCAATCATGAAGAAGAGCGTTTTGATGCAGTTTACTTCTTTGCGGACACTGCATATGAATTACTTCATGAGTATCATCAATTAACTGGTCAGCCGATTTTAATGCCAATCTTTGGTTTTTATGAAGCTCACTTGAACGCATATAACCGTGACTATTGGGTTGAAGTGGAGCCAGATGAAAAAGGTGCAATTAAATATCCAGATGGCAAATACTATCGTGAGTATTTGCCTAAAGACTTGCCAGCAGAACTAAAGCCGCAGTCAATTAGAGAGACTTTGAATGGAGAGCATGGCGGGGTAACGTATCAATTCAGTGCACGAGCAATGCTAGAACAATATCTTGAACATGATATGCCGCTAGGCTGGTTTTTACCAAATGATGGTTATGGGGCTGGTTACGGTCAAACGGATACGTTAGAAGGAAACTTGGCCAATTTGGCGGAATTTATTAAGTTTGCCAACGCTAAAGGAGTTCAAGTAGGATTATGGACGCAACAAAACTTATCTCCAGTTGATCCTGAACATCCGAAACCAGATGATCGTGACTTTGAAAAAGAGCTTGTTGCTGGTGTAACTGCATTGAAAACTGATGAAGCTTGGGTTGGTAATGGTTATTCATTTGGTTTAAACGCTACTCAAAGCACAGCTAAAATGGTTGAAAAAATAAAAGGAGATCAGCTCCGTCCATTTATTCTCACGCTTGATGGCTGGGTGGGTACCCAGAATACAGGCGCTGTTTGGACTGGGGATGAGGTTGGTGGAGAATGGGAGTATATTCGCTTCCAAATTCCGACATATATCGGCGAAGGGCTTTCTGGTCAGCCAAACGTTGCTTCTGATATGGATGGCATCTTTGGTGGCGAACATCCAATTATTAACACCAGAGACTATCAATGGAAAACATATACACCAATTGAACTTAACATGGATGGTTGGGGCAAAAATCCCAAGAACCCTTTTGTTTTTGGCGGTATCACAACTAAGCTTAATCGGGCGTACCTGAAACAAAAATCAATGATGCTTCCTTATAGCTATAGCATTGCGGCTCAAGCTTCCTTTGAGAGTAAGCCAATGATTCGTGCAATGTTTTTGGAATATCCAGAAGTTCCGGAATACTACACTAATTTAGTTAGGTATCAATATCTCTGGGGACCTAATTTCTTGGTAGCACCAATTTATCAAGATACGGCAAGTGATAAAGATGGTAATGACGTACGTAATGAGATCTACTTACCTGATACTGAGCAAATTTGGATTGACTATTATACAGGTCAAGAATATCAAGGCGGACAAGTTATCAATAACTTTGATGCACCTTTGTGGAAATTGCCTGTCTTTGTTAAAGCTGGGGCAATTATTCCGATGGCACCTGCAACGAATACACCGCGCGACTATCTGAAACTAAAGAAACAACGACAAATAGTGTTTTATCCTGCTGGTGACTCCAATTTCACGCTTTATGAAGATGACGGTATTTCGGCTAAATATCAAAAGGGTGAGTATGCCCAAACAAGAATAACGAGTCAGTTGGCCGATAATAATTTGACAATCAAGCTTGAAAGAACTCAGGGTGGGTATGAAGGATTTGATCCTGAAAAAGTAACTGAACTAGATATTAGAACTAAGAAAGCCCCTGTAGCTATTGAAGTGAAGGCTGGAAATGATGAGATTCAGCTAACTGAGGTAAATAGTATAGAAGAATTTGAAAAGCAAGCTAATTGTTTTTATTTTGACCAACACTATTTAACTAATCCATATTTGAAAGAATTCGATCCAAAGCTTGAACAATCCTTTTTAAGAATGAAAATTAGTCAGACTGATGTTGTTCAAACTGATTTAATAGTAAGTATTACTGGGGTTGATGACACTCCTGTTGCTGTTAATAAGATTCCAGCAGTAAATGATACTGTGGCTATTCCAGTGGAACTTAATCAAGATGAGACTAAAACAACTGACACTGCTATTAGTGTTTTGTGGGAACCAGTTCTTCGTAGTGAGAGTTATCAACTAAAAATTGATCACCTTTTATACACTAATATCAAAAAGCCACAGTTCACTTTGAATAGTTTAAAACCCAAAACCCTACACGAATTTCAGGTACGTGTTGTAACTGAAAAGGGTGTATCTGCTTGGAGTCCAAAGGTTAACTTTAAGACAAAAATACAAGTTGAAAAAGAGAAATAATTTTCGAACTAAAAAGAAATATTTTCAGTAAATCAGACATTTTACAGAAAATATTTTCAAAAAACTCCACATACTTGGAAACCTTTACAAATATGTTAGCGCTTCTTTAAAACGGCATTGTATCGGTATATAATAACAGTGTGCGATTAAAGAAAATACTAAAAGGAGACATATAATGAGAACAATTTCTGCGGCAGTTGCCAAACATATGGAAAATTTGTCAACAACTGATGGGGTAATTAGCGCTTTAGCAATTGACCAACGTGGTTCACTTAAACAAATGTTGGCAGATGCTGCTAACAAGCCAGCTGATGAAACAACAATTGTTGATTTTAAAAAGGCAGTTTCAAGTGAATTAACGCCATATGCTTCGTCAATTTTGACAGATCCAGAATATGGTTTACCAGCAACGAAAGTAAGAGATAAGAATTGTGGTTTACTGCTTTCATATGAAAAAACAGGATATGACACAACAGAGCCTGGTAGAATGCCTGACCTTATTGCTAATCAATCTGGTTTGCGTATCAAAAATGAAGGCGGAGACGCAATTAAGTTTTTAGTTTATTATGATCCAGATGAAGGTCAGGAAATTAATGATAAAAAACAAGCCTTTGTTGAGCGTGTTGGTGCAGAGGCAAGAGCAAATGAATTGCCATTCTTTTTAGAAGTCTTAACCTACGATGCAAATATTGCAGATGCCAAAAGTGAAGAATTTGCAAAAGTTAAGGCTAACAAAGTTATTGAGACAATGAAAGAATTTTCAAAACCTCAATATGATGTAACTGTATTGAAGGTAGAAATACCTTTTAATATTAAGTATGTTGAAGGCTTCAATGGCTCTAACAATGTTGTTTACACTCAGCAAGAGGCAAAGGACTTATTAAAAGAGCAGTCTGAAGCAACAGACTTGCCATATATCTTCCTGTCTGCTGGAGTAACCAGTGAAGAATTTATTGCCGAAATTAAAATGGCTGAGGAAGCTGGTGCTGACTTTAATGGTGTTTTATGTGGACGTGCTACTTGGAAACCATCTATTGAGCCATTTGCTGGCGAAAGTGAAGAAGCAGGTCGAAAATGGCTATCGACAAAAGGTAAAGAAAACATTGAAAATCTTAACGCAGCTCTCAAAGGTGCAAAATCTTGGCGTGAAAAGTTAAGTGTTGAATAATAGCTTCAATGTTTGAAATTAATTAACTGAATATACTTTTTATACTATTGCTGTATTGAAAAATATAGCAATAGTTTTTTGTTTGTATCTTACCGGTACTATCTGCTAATTATTAGTTCGTACTTGTTAAATTAGTTTCAATAGATCTGCAGCTGTAGATCTATTTCTCTCATCTGTTGTTTAAAGAGCAAATTTTTTACACATAAAAAGGCACTATTTTTAAGTAATGCCTTTTGCTTTTTTACATATTAATTTTGGTTATAGTAATCTATCCATTCTTGGCTGCTACCTGTTACTTCAATAAACACTAATCCAACACAAGAGGAGCGACCGTCCCAGTAATAGTTTAATCCTAAAGAACCATATGATAATTTATCGTCTTTGCCTAAAATGGTTTCATCATAGAAATTATCATTTTTTAGACTTTCAAAAATTTCAGTGGCTACATGTTCAGGGTTTCGGTCTTTTATATTAAAAATAGCAGGTGCCCCTAGATAATTACCATAATACTTATAGTTATCAACAGCACGGATTGCATTCATTCCTTTTGAAGCCAAAGACGGCAAATGCTTTTCAAGGTCTGCACCATTAATATCGTCCGCATAGATAATCATGTTAGCTGACTTTGATGAAACCTTTTTGATAAAAGTATCCAATTCTGGATTGGATTTATATGCAGGATAACCTTTTTCTATACGATAACTTTGAATTTTCTCCCACAAGTGATTTTTTACTTGTGCTAGTTGGCTGTCACTAAAATATACTGCATATCCTAGTTTATCATTACTATTTGCAAGTAAACTTCTAACTTCTTTTGGTGTTGGCTTATCGCTTCGATCTGATAGCCATGTATCAATTTTGTCAGTGGAATCACTGGTCTTATCTTTTTCAGTATTAGTTGTAGTGCCACTACTCTTAGCAGTAGAAGCTAAAATATACTGATTATTCCCAAGTTTGTAGAATAAATATCCTTTAATTTTAGTAGTGCCATATGCAACTTTTTGTGTACCAGCAGAAATAAGTTTACCTGTCGATACAAATTTACTATTGAAAATCATAGCAGGCTTAGTCAGTGTTATTTGGAATCCGTTGTTTGCTTTTCCTTGGTTTGAAATAGCAGATACATTGGTTGATTTAATATACCGTGCCTTTGACAAACAGTAGTATTTTTTACCTTTTATATTTATTGTGCCGTGTGTAGTGAAGACTTGCCCTTTTTTCAAACTTTTACCGTGTTTTCGTACACCGCGCTTAGTATATACATATGCGTTGTGCTTGAGCTGCACCATTGTGGTAGCAGCATTTGCTGTTTGCGTGAGAGGAGCTGGGCTTTGTTTACTATTCAAGCTAATTCCTAATAATGTAATGCCAAGAAGAATAGCTATATACTTTTTTATTTTAGTTTTCATTTTTAAATTCCTTAAGATGGTATTTTATAATTTGATAGATCCTGTGTTTATAATACATTATGGTCAAATTAAGGTAAAGTCGGTCACTAGTCTGTAGACGGTTATCCTTTTTATGACTTAAAAGTCTAATACATAAAAGGCATTCTCCAAACTAATATTTGGAAAATGCCTTTTTGCTTAAATTTTTAGTTTTTCTGACAAGATACAACTGACCATTAAGTTAAATGTTAGGTAAATTCAAGCATAGCTATTATTGCTACTTACTTTTATAAAAATTAGTTCGAACAGAATATGCATCACTAAAGATACGCGTCATGATCTGTAGTGGCAAGCGTGATCTGACCTCATATTCAGGGAAATAATTTGTTTTTGACTGGTAGCCAATAAATGAAAGCGTTGAATAGTGACTAATACTGCCATTTGAATTCGTCGAGAACGTTAAAATTGGAATATCGTTTTTGTTTAAAATTTTAGCTGCAGCAACCAATTCTTCAGTTTCACCGTTGAGGGTAATAAAAATCACTAACGAGTCAGGTTTAATTTTTTTAGCAATTGTTTTGATGATATTGGGATCCGAATGGAACTCACAGTACTTACCGGTAAGCTGAAGCTTTACCATCATCTCATTTGCGATTGATTCTGATAAGCCGCGAGCAAAAATATAGACTAATTTAGCTTGTTTAGTCATTGAAATACTGTCTTCAAGCGTACTATAGCTCAAATTATGGAGTGTGTTGTTCATTTCAATTTCGTTTTTAGTAATCACACTACGGATTTTATCGTCTGCGTCATTGAGAACACTAAAAGAAGAGGAGGAGTTACTCTTGAGCTTTAATGATTCACGATAGGACGTATAACCACTGTATCCCATTTTTTGCATTGTTCTGACAATTGTAGCTGTAGAGACATGAGCAAATTGGCTTAACTTAACAATCGACATTTTCGCAATCTTATCAGGATTGTTTTCTACAATATTCCACAAATGTAGTTCAGCAGAACTTAATTCTCTTGATGACATTCTTTTACCCCTTTTGTAAATGTTTTTCTGCTTATTCAAGTAAACGCTATCATTATTGAAAATCGTTACACTCTATAGCCTATATAATAATCCAAAAGGTGGTAAAGGAGAGAATACTTTGATATACACAATAACTTTAAATCCAGCAATTGATTTAGTAATTGTAACCAAAAAATTAGAGCCTAAGGTTGTTAATCGAACTGAGCGGTTTGAATTGCAACCTAATGGTAAAGGTGTCAACGTTTCATTTATTTTAAAGAAACTAAATATTGACAGTATTGCAACAGGAATAGGTGGTGGTTTTACATTAGATTATGTTACATCGGGATTAGAAGATAGTGGGATTAAGGCCAACTTCTATAAAGTTGATGAACCAACTAGGGTTAATGTTTTTACTAATGTAATTGATCAAAATACTGAATATAAAGAGGTTAATCCAGGTCCCATAATTAGTCAAGCTGTCCAAGAAAAGTTTTTGAACTACTTGGATTCTAGCGTTCATAAAAACGACATGATTGTAATTTCTGGAAGTTTTTCTAGGGGAATTGAACCTAACTTTTTAGTTAAGATTGCTCAAATTGCAGAAAAAAATGCAGTCAAATTAGTAATTGATTGTAGCTACCTGGCAGTTTTGGATACATTAAAGTTTCATCCATTTTTGCTTAAACCAAATGATGATGAACTTGCCACTTTTTTTAATTATCACGGTGAGATGACACAAGAAAAGATAATCGAGCTTGCACAAAGATTAATTAGCCTGGGGTGTCAGAATGTCCTGGTTTCACTAGGAGCACAAGGGGCTGCGTTAGTTAATGAAAACACTGTACTTTATGCTAATGCACCTAAAATCAAGTTAGTGAATTCAGCTTGTGCAGGTGATACGATGCTTGGAACATTTATTGGATTATTATCCAAGGGCAAACCAGCTAAAGAAGCTCTTAAAACAGCAGTTGCTGCAGGTAGTGATACAGCTAGCAGATTGGGATTAACCAATTTTGAATTAGATGAGCTATTGCCACAAATTACAGTTAGAGAAGGGAAGACTGAATGATGACTAAATATGACTTGGTGGGAGCAACTGGTTGTGCAACCGGTGTTGCCCATACTTTTATGGCTGAGGAAGCTTTAGAAAAAGCTGCTCAAAAGCTGGGATATACAATTAAAATTGAAACGCACGGTCAGACTGGTATTGAAAACAAATTATCACCAGAAGAAATCAAGGATGCCAAGGCAGTCATAATTGCTTCTGATATAGATGTTGGAACAGATCGTTTTGCTGGAAAAAGACTAGTTATGGTGCCAGTTGCACGAGGTGTAAAAGATCCAGATGCACTAGTGAAGAAGGCTCTAACAGCGCCTATTTATAAAGAAGGGCAGACGGCCAAAGGAGAAAACGAAGCTAGTGCGACACAAACGCAGAATTTCGGCAATAAGATTTATACTTCATTAATGAATGGTGTTTCTCACATGTTACCGTTTGTGGTAGCAGGCGGTGTCTTAACAGCTATTTCCTTTTTCTGGGGAATTGACTCTGCTAACCCGAAAAGTAGTGAGTATAATCAAATTGCTGCAATGTTAAATACGGTCGGTGGTACCACGATGAACCTGATGGCACCAGTTTTGGGAGCTTACATAGCTGAAGCCTTTACACAAAGAACTGGTTTCGTAGTGGGACTAGCAGCTGGATTTGTGACCTTTAATGGAGGTGGCGGATTTTTAGGAGCAATTGTGGCAGGTTACTTGGCTGCAATCGTTGTTACGCTATTACAAAAATTATTCAAGCCATTGCCTGACAATAAATTTAGAGGCTTAAAGTCAATCTTCTTACTTCCTGTCCTTGGCGTTTTAATCACTGGTTCAATTATGTTTATGTTGAATACCCCAATTAAGGTAATTAACGTTGGTCTAATGAACTGGCTTAGAGGATTTGAAAATACTAATCCTGCATTATTGGGGATTATTATCGGTGTAATGTGTGCATCTGACTTCGGTGGCCCGATTAACAAGGCAGCATATGTTACTGGAACAGTCCTTTTAGCACAAGGAAATTATTATTTTATGGCTGGTGTTTCAGCTGCTTGTATTGCACCACCTTTAGCAACAGGTTTTGCAGTTCTATTTAATCCTAAAGCATATTCAAATAGTGAAAGAGCTGCGGGTTATGTTAACTTTTTGTTAGGTTCAACTCACATTACAGAAGGTGCTATTCCATTTGCAGCTAAACATCCGCTTTGGAATATACCTGCATTCATGATTGGTTCAGCAATCGCTTCGGTTCTAACTTATATTACACGTATCACGGTTCCTGCACCTCATGGTGGTTTTATTGTTTTACCTTTAGTTAATAAACCATTTTTATGGGTTCTATGGATATTAATTGGTTCAGTTGTTTCTGGAGCTCTTTTGGCACTAATTGCTGGTAGATTTGCCAAAAAAGAGCAACTTGCAACTGAGAATGTCACAGCTAGTGTTTCAAATAATGGTGAAGTAAGTGCCGATGAATCATTTGATCCTAGTGAAATTCTTGAACTAAAAAACATTCAAGTTAATGTTGATGTTGCAAGTCGTAATGATGCTTTACACTATTTAGCTGACTTTGCTGAAAGAAATGGTTTAGCAAATGATAGTGAAAAAGTATATGACAGTTATCTTAACCGTGAAAAGGAGGGCTCAACAGGAATGACTGATGGTTTTGCAATACCTCATGCCCAGTCTTCTGCAATTACCAAGTCCTCGATGATTGTTCTCAAACTCAAAAATCCAGTTGAGTGGCAATCACTAGATGGTCAAAAAATTGATACAGTTATCTCTTTCCTAATTCCACAGGTAGATAGTAATGTCCATTTACAGTACTTATCAAACACAGCTAAGCTTTTAACCCATCAGGAATTTATTACTCAGCTCAAGAATGCTAAATCACCTGATGAAATTATGGCACTGTTTAAAAATTAGCAAATAAAAAATCCTAACTTCTTAATAAGTTAGGATTTTTCTTTATTTAATTAATCCGCAATCTTTTTTGCCTCATCGAGAGCCTTCATAATAGAAGGATTTTTTGAATGGCAATCTTTAATCATTTGGATATCTTCGTCACTTAATGTAACAGTATATTTGCTCATGATTATTGTCCTTTCTGCAAAAAACTTATCTTAACTATAGCACTTTTAGTGCTAAATTTAATTAATAATGGCGAAAAAACCAGAGATAGCACCGATAAAATAGCGATTGTTATTTTTCAATCATGTTTCAAAAGCGCTCTAAAAAAATCCTAATTGCTAAATACAAACATTAGTTCTTGTATTTAGCAAATATAAGTAAATCTAGCATTATAAGTGGTTTTCACACGTTTACTAATTCAAAAAAATTCTATTACAAATGTGACAAGTATTTTTATTTAGGTAATTATTTCTTAAAAAGCGAGTGATACTTCTGTTATGGTTCTGCAATTTTTAGGTTGTAGGATATAGAACATCAAAGCGAAAGTCACTTTTGTGCTTTCAATTTGAGATAGAAAAAAAGATCGGGTTTTTTATAAGGAGAGATTTTTTTG
Organism: Lactobacillus sp. ESL0263; assembly: GCF_003692845.1. NCBI lineage: Bacteria > Bacillati > Bacillota > Bacilli > Lactobacillales > Lactobacillaceae > Lactobacillus > Lactobacillus sp. ESL0263. Next base: position 44,497 of record NZ_REHL01000003.1, read on the forward strand.
AAGGTAAAATCTATCTTGGCTAAAACAGCAGCAGTAGCAGCAATGTCAATTTCTGGTGTAGCATTAATGAACAGCACCAATACAGACACGGTTCAAGCTGCAACAGTAGAAAATGATGCAGAAGTTGTAACTGTAAATTATGTAGATGGCAATTCTATCCGCGTTTGGAACAGCTACAAGCATCCTGAAGCTACTGGACAAATTTTGCCAAGTAATTCTTCCTGGAAAGTTATTAAAACTGCTTATGACAAAGATGGTCATAAATGGTACGACCTAGGTAAGAATCAATGGGTAAAAGCTAAATACGTTAACAAAGGCTACTACCCAGAAAATGCTTCAAGTCAAGAAGCAGTAGTTGCAGATGATAATTCAGCTAATGCGGAAGATACAAGTGTAAACTACAGCGCAAATGCGCAAAATTATGTAAGTCCAGCTGGCTCAGAATCTGAAGCTAAGGCATGGATTGCAAGTCGGGAATCCGGCGGCTCATACAGTGCACAAAATGGCCAATATATTGGCAAATATCAACTATCAGCTTCCTACCTTAATGGAGATTACTCCGCCGCTAACCAAGAGCGCGTTGCTAATAATTATGTTGCGCAACGTTATGGTTCATGGGCAGCCGCTAAGGCATTCTGGCAAGCAAATGGCTGGTACTAATAATTCCGCTAAAAATATAAATAACAATTTAACAAAAAAGAAGAGCTAGTTTAATTACTAGCTCTTTTTTTGTATTGAAATTAATGGTCAATTGCATAGGTCAGCTTATCACTGCGAAGTATTTGTGAGGTGATGTGTAAAGGTTGGCCCTTTTCATCATAAACAAAGTCTTTGATTAGCATTAATGGTGAATTCTGGTCAACATTTAGTAGAACTGATTCTTCTTTAGTTGCAAATGCTATTTTAAAAGTCTTTCTGCCAGTACTAGGTATTGTTGAAAATTGGTCCTTCAACAACTGATATAAGGGATGATTAAGGTCAGCGCTTTTTAGTTGATCAAATTTTGGTGGCAACCAAATCCATTCAAGACAAAAAGGTACATCATTATATTAATGAATAAGAGCTCAAGAAAATAGTAAATTTTAAAATTGAAATGAGAGCTTGGCATGTAATTCTAGTAGATTAGGTAATAGCTTTTTATTGCAATTAATGTGCTTAGGGAAATATAAATTACGAAAACTATAGTCTCACATTGTATTCATTTAACTTATTTATTCAAAATTATTGTAAATTCGTAAATATACTACGCAACTTGCCAAAAGTGGCGAACTTTTCTTATTTTGTAAAAAGTATAGGCAAACCGCAAATATTAGATAAATGTGTTGAATGTTTTTAGGAAAAATATATGTAACCGCAGAAGCTATTTTATGCTATTCTTTATGAATATAGAGCTAAATTGGTCGTTGTTCATAATCACTCATTAGACCTAAGAAGATATGTCTGCAAGTCAGAATATAGGTAATGAAGACTTTAAGTGAGCAATTTGATGTTAGCCGTGTTACTTTAAGAAAAGCAATTAAAGGCTTAGCTGATGATGGTTTGGTGGAAAAGATTCAAGTGGTTGGAACTTTTGTCCGACAGCCACAGAAAGTTAAACGCATTGTTAGCTCTTTGGCCATAGAGCACCGTTTATCGAACGAGTCCATTCGATCAATGAAGAATCGATTATGCTTGAATGTAATTATTTTCCCTTACCTCGTTTTAAAAAGTTGATGAAGGAAATAAAGTGGTAATAACGTATAATTAGTTTTAGAATTAAACATAAACCATAAAGAGCCGTTAGGTAAAGAATACTCTTGAGGAAGATAAATGAAGAAAAGTAAACTTGCCCTTGTCGCGATTAACCTTATTTTTTGGGTAACTGTCCCAGTACTTGGATTGACTGAGTCAAATCAGGTGGCAGCAGCTACTGTTAAAGGCTATGTCAAAACTAGAAGCAATAAAAAAGTGCGCTTATACACGATTAAAGGCAAGCACTCTAATTTTTATGCAAGTCCAAAGTATCGTTATCCATATAGTTCGAAAAAGAAAATTGGTAAGCAAAAGCATGTAGCATACAAAATTGGTAGTAATTCCCACTGGATTTTAGCCAAGGATGCGACTGTGATAAAACAACCGAGTCCTGAAAAATATGTTCAAGCCCAGCTACAAATGCCAGCGGGATATACCAAGCTAGAGCTGTTACAAGCTTATCAGGGCAATCCTAGTCAGGCTTTTATCAATGCCTCAATTAAAGGGATGAAGACTAATAGCTTTAGTCGCATTAGTGCAGCTGAAAATGAAGAAGATAACCATAATATGGTAGACTTGGCTAAACCAACACCAGAACAAATTGATACTTTAACCACTTTTTCACTCCGCTTAATTAATCAGGCTAGAAGCCAACTAGGTCTTGAATTGTGGCAAGACAGCGTTGGTGCACGAAAACTAGCGCGTGACATAGCAATCCAATATACTGAAAATAATAAAACAATCAAGGATAGCCATTACGTTACTGGGATAGTTAAAGCATGTAAGTCCAATGGACTAAATCTTGATGATAATTATGTCGAAGACATGGCAGGTTTTTATAATCCTAATAGAATAATGTCAATGACAGAATTAAAGAAAAGCGTTTATTTTGGTTTGAAACAAATGATTTTTGGCTATACAGGTAGTGGTGAAGAGGGTCGAAATGATCGCAGCAACTATCAAGAATGGGAACATGCAGGCGACCTATTTAATACTCAGGGCTCTCTACATGATGGTGATTATAACTATTATGGTTTTAGCCTTTCCCATAATAATGATATTTGCTCAATGCACTTTATCAGTATTCCAACTTATATTGTAAAAAATAATACGTATAATACTGGCTTTAAGCCATAATGAATTTGTAAAGAAGATAGTCGAAATTTGACTATCTTTTTTGTTAGCAAATAATAAAAAAATGCTAAAATTAATTATCTTGAATAAAGTGAGGGTTAGAAAATGCCAACTTATATTAAATTAGCGCAAAAAAGCGATTTACCAGAAATAATGAAGATAATTGACGAAGCAAAGCAATTAATGAAAAACGATGGTACTCCTCAGTGGCAAGAAGGAAAGCCTAATGAAGCAATATTATCTGATGATATTGAAAAAGAACGTGCATATTGTTTAATGGTTGATCACGCTATTGCAGGAATTGCTGTTTTAATGACGACCCCTGAACCGACGTACGAGCAAATTGAAGGTGAATGGAACAATGATGTTGATCAATATGCGACAATTCACCGCATTGCGATTTCGACTAAGTTCCGTGGCCAGCATCTAGGAAAAATTTTTATGTCCAACTTAATTTCTCGTGGAATGATGCTTGGAATACATAATTTTAGAATCGATACACATGCTGTTAATAAGAGAATGCAAGGTCTAATTAAAGCTACCGGCTTTGAAGAACGTGGGGTTATTTATATTGATCAAACTGAAAACGGTGCTAGAAACGCTTATGAATTAAACCTGTAGTTTTAGCTGAGTTAATAAGGTAATTACGGATATGAAAAAATAATTTTCCCTCTTGACTTACGAACAACATTTTTCTATACTATTAAATGTTGAGCGAACAAGTAAAAGCTCAAAGGAATGGGTTATAGCCAAGTGGTAAGGCACTAGTTTTTGGTACTAGTATGCGCTGGTTCGAATCCAGCTAACCCAATTGTTCTTACGAACACCCAACCCAAATAAAGGCAGTTCATTTAATTATGAACTGCTTTTTTATTATAAAAATTAATAACAAATTAAATAAATATGGTAGAAAAATAATTTCGTTAACTGTATAATTTAAAAAAAGCAAGAAAACAGAAGTTAGGGTGAAACATATGGTTAACTTAATTAATTACACTAAAAAAGGTCTAGCAGATCTTCCTTCAAATCCAATTTTGAAGTTTTCCGATTACGCAAGTAAGATTCCTGATGTTATCAAGTTCACTTTGGGTGAGCCTGATTTCGACACTCCAGAGCACATCAAGCAAGCTGCTATCAAGAGTGTTACTGATAATCACTCGCACTATGCTCCATCAAATGGAACAATTGGTTTGCGAAAAGCTGCAGCTAACTTTTTGGCTGAAAAATATGGTCAAAAGTATGATCCAGAAACTGAAGTTTTGGTTACTACTGGTGTTTCTGAATCAATTTTTGACACAGTTTTAGCGTGTCTTAACCAAGGCGACGTGATGGTTGTGCCTACTCCTGTTTTCCCACTTTATATGTCTGATGCTAATATCATTAATCAAGGAGTAGAAATTGTTAAAGTTGATACTTCTGATGATGGCTTCAAGTTAACACCAGAAAAATTACAGGCTGTGCTTGATCAATATGGTGACCGTGTTCGGATGCTAGTAATGAACTATCCTACTAATCCAACAGGGGTAACTTATACACAAGATGAGCTTGATGCATTAGCTGATGTGATTCGTGACAAGCCAATTTTTGCCTTGTGTGATGAAATTTATAGTGAACTTTGCTACGACGGTCCACACGCTTCAATGGAGAAATCATTGCATGATCAAGTTATTGTGATGAATGGTGTCTCAAAGGCATGGGCAATGACCGGATACCGGATTGGAATTGTTTGTGCGCCAAAGGACGTTTTGGAACAAATCGCTAAGGTGCACCAGACAATCGTAACGACTGAACCTACACCAATGCAGGATGCGGCTGAAGAAGCTTTTAAAAATGGGATGGATGATTCCAAACCAATGAAAGAAGAATTCCAAAAGCGGCGCGACGTTTTATATAAAGGTTTAACTGAAATTGGCTTTGAATGTGCAAAACCTGAAGGTGCCTTCTACATCTTTGCTAAAATTCCAGAAGGACTAGAGCAAGACGATAACAAATTTATTTATGACTTGGTTGATAAAGCTCATGTCGCTGTTACAAGTGGTTCATGCTTTGCAAAAGGTGGTGAAGGCTATATCCGTTTCTCATATGCAGTTGCCATGGCAGAGATTGAGGAAGGCCTAAAACGAATTGCAAAATACGTTGAAGAATATAAGAAGTAAAATAGCATAATTTTTGCTTGCAATTACGCATGTTTTTAGATAAGATAGTTAACGTGCGTAACGGAGGAGTAGCGAAGTGGCTAAACGCGGCGGTCTGTAAAACCGCTCTCTCTGAGTTCGGCGGTTCGAATCCACCCTCCTCCATTATCAGTGGGTTATAGCCAAGTGGTAAGGCACTAGTTTTTGGTACTAGTATGCGCTGGTTCGAATCCAGCTAACCCAATTAAGATTACAAACTAAAGGCAGCTCTTGATAGTTGCCTTTTTACTTTCTTTTATTGACTGTTTAAAATACAATTTTCATGCGAGAACAATGACTTGGCACTGAAAAAGAGTAGGATGATAGCTAGTTTGCTTTTTAACTAAGAAAGGAATTTTATGTCGAGACTAGTTAAAGTTGGGGCTGGAGGTAGTGAAATCGGCTGGCACGAAGCTTTAAAAGATTTACGTGCAGATGATGTATTACTTCTAGAACCGGGCTTTTATGAATTACCACAGGATACCCTGTTTTCAGACATTACAGTTAAGGGTACTGGTAGTTTACCAGAAGATACGACAATTCTTGGTTATGTTAACGTTGCGGCTGATAGTCAGTTTGTTAACTTAGAGAATTTATGCATCAATACTAATACAGATTCAAACAGCTTATTTGTGCCCGCTGAAGCAAACACTTATTTAACATTACGCAATTGCATAATTAAGGGTTACGGTAACGATACGGCAGCCATTGCTGCTAACGGTAAAGTGACCTTAGAACTGTATTCGACCATGATTTTAAATGGTTCACTATCTATTTTTGCAAACGCCGATTTTCGCTTAGAAATGAATGATTCTTCAATTGAACATGTTTCGGAAGAATTTGGTACTTTGGCACTTGAGGGTCACGGTACGGCTATTATTAACAACTCTCGTATTCATGGTAGTATTGATACTTTTACAAAAACAAATGCGGAAATTGATTTAAATAATTCCGTTACAAATTCAATGCTGCTTCAGGGTGAAGTTTGGCTGAATATGTTGAACAGTAAAGTCGTATCGGATGATGATACTTCTATGTATATTACTGATAAAACGTGGGCTAACATCATTGGTTCGGATTTTAATGGTGGAATCTATCTCGATAAAACTCCGCACGTGATTATTCAAAATAGCCAGCTTAACCGAATGATCGCAGTTAATGATGCAGAAATAACAATGATTAATTCTATTGTAGTTAATCATGCTGATTTTCAAGATAAGGCAAAGTGTTCGGCACGCAGAGTGACTTTTAATGGCGGTGCTGAATACCAATACTTTTTAGCGCTTGGTGACCAAGCATTTTTAGAAGGTCATGACCTGATTTTTAATTCTAACGGGGCCGACTTGGCAGTGAAAGATGCAGCCAAGATGCATGCAAGTGTGATTGCCAGTAGTGATGACTCGATTGCTGTTGAATGCAGTCAAGGAGCTAGTGTGCAACTTTTGGGTATGAAGTGGACCAACAAGAAAAAATAGCGCCAAAAAATTAATTTGATTTACCTTGGCTAAAATAGACCAATTTGGAATATAATATGGTCATACATGGAGGTGTGATAATTGGAAGAACCAATGTACATCAAAATTCATAATCAAATAAAACGTGAAATTGAGAATCACGTATACAAAGTCGGCAGTAGAATTCCAGCCGAACGACAATTGGCGCAAAAATTTGGTGTTTCGCGGATGACTTTACGTCAAGCAATCAAGACACTTGAGGATGAAGGAATCCTTGAACAGCGCATTGGTAGTGGCACTTACGTAGCTAACCAAAAAGTTCAAGAAAAAATGTCTGGTATCATGTCATTTACTGATATAACTCATGCTAACGGGCAAACACCGTCAAGTAAGCTAATTTCGTATCGAATCGGTAAGCCTTCATTGTCAGAAACTGAACGTCTCGACTTGGCTCCTAACCAAGAGGTTTTGCGAATGGAGCGTATTCGCTATGCCGATGATGTGCCTATTTGTTATGAGGTTGTAACTATACCACAGAGCCTGATTGCGAAAATGTCCAAGGCAGATATTTCATCACACCTGTACCAAACTTTAGAAAAAAATGGTTACAAAATAGGTCGAGTAACAGAACATATTTCTGCTGCGATTGCTAATGAAAATTCTGCCCGTTTACTTGATGCCAAAAAAGGCGAGGCGCTGATTACACGTCTGCAAGTAACTGAGCTCTCCACTGGATTACCTTTTGAATATACCAGGGCCAGCTATGTTGCTGATCGTTTCGAATTTACTTTTTCTAAATAAAAACTCTGAACTGCTTTAATTAGCTTAGTTCAGAGTTTTTTATTTTAAATCTTGTTTGATTTTAGTAGAAGAGATTCCAGGCGTACGAGGTAAATAAACGACGTCACAATATGATTTGAGAAAATCAAATTTACCTTCCCAGTCATTACCCATTACAAAAGTGTCAATATCATACTTTTGAATGTCAGTGATTTTTTGGTCCCAGTCTTGTTCTGGAATAACTTCGTCAACGTAACGAATAGCTTCTAAAATAAACTTTCGTTCGGCGTAATTGTTGTATGATTCTTTATGTTTTTGCAGTTCATTGAATTCATCGGTCGAAAGACCGACGATCAGGTAGTCACCTAGCTCACGAGCGCGCTTTAGTAAGCGAACATGACCATAGTGCAATAAATCAAAAGTGCCATAAGTGATAACTTTTTTCATTTGTAGTGTTACTCCTCTTACTTCGACAACTAAATATTATCATATTTATAGAAAAGGTAAAACATAGTCCGAAATACCAAATTGTCTGCTAAAATAAGGTAAATTAATCGCAGGAGGAAACTAACATGAGTAAAGTAAGCGTTTTAGGCGTTGACTTTGATAATAAGAGTTTCAAGCAATTTCAGAATGAGTTTATCGGTCGGATTAACACTCATCAATCTACTTTTGTAGTAACTGCAAATCCAGAAATTGTCATGTCAGCGAACGAAAATCCCGAATTTATGAAGATCTTGAATTATGATGCGGACTATGTCACTCCTGATGGAATTGGCGTGGTTAAAGCTGCTAAAATACTGGGAACACCATTAAAAGAACGAGTAACAGGCTATGATTTATTTTCTTGGCTAATGAAATTGGCTAACGAACGTAGCCTAAGGGTTTACTTAATTGGGGCCAAACCTAAGGTAATACACGCAATTCAAACTAAAATTGCGCGTGAATATTCTGATATTCAGCTGGTTGGTGCAGAAGACGGCTACTTTAAAGACGATTTAGAAGTAGTTGCATACCAAATTGAACGTGCTGAACCAGATTTGGTTTTTGCAGCCCTAGGATCACCTCGACAAGAACAACTGCTTGATATTTTGCGTAAAAACCTATTACCTGCTTTGATGATGGGTGTAGGTGGCAGTTTTGATGTCTTTTCTGGAATGGTTAAACGGGCACCTCAAGTCTGGCAAAAAGCACATTTAGAATGGTTTTACCGTTTGCTAAAAGAGCCATCACGCTATAAAAGAATGGGAAAGATTCCTAAATTTATGGTAGAAGTTTATAAGTCTAAAAAGGACCGAAGATAAGCATGAAAGTTTTGCATGTTAATGCTGGCCTCGAATCTGGTGGCGGGTTAACGCACATTATTAACTTATTAACTGAAGCTAAGCTGCAAGGTAAAGATTTTACTTTATTATGTTTAGCAGAAGGGCCGGTGGCCCAAGCTGCAAGGGAGGCAAAGTTAAATTGTCATGTACTAGGCTCAAGTAGTCGCTACGATTTGACCGCGCTCAGGCGCTTAGCTACTTTTATCAATGAAGGCAATTATCAAATTGTGCACACTCATGGTGCGCGTGCCAATCTTTTTATGGCGCTAATTAAACGCCGAATTACTGTTAAATGGTGCATAACGGTTCACTCTGATCCATATTTAGATTTTGAGGGAAGAGGACTAGCAGGTAAAGTTTTTACCAAAACTAATGTTAAGGCAATCAGGGAAGCAGATTGTGTATTTGCGGTGACGCAGAAATTTGCTAATTTACTCACTGAAAAAGCTCATGTTGATAGAAAGAAAGTTCATGTCATTTATAACGGAACTTTTTTCCATGAAGATAGCGACATTCCAGCTAAGTATGAACACCCTCATTTTAATATTGTTAATGTTGCACGAGCCGAAAAAGTTAAGGGTCAAGAATTGCTGCTAAAGGCTTTAAAAAAGCTGGATAATCAAAATGTTCATCTATATCTTGCTGGTGATGGTACACAGCTAGATAACTTGAGGACCTTAACACAAAAATTGGATTTGGGCTCACAGGTAAACTTTCAAGGCTTTATGACACATAAGCAATTGAAGCATCTTTATCGCCGTATGGATCTGGCTGTTTTAACATCGTATTCGGAGAGTTTTCCGCTTGTTTTGTTAGAGGCTAGTGACAACTTGTTACCACTTCTTTCAACAGCAGTCGGCGATATTAAAAAGATGATTCCGGACGGACAACACGGCTTTGTTGCCAAAGTTGGGAGTGTTGATTCAATTACCAACGCTTTGAAAAGTGCTGTCGCTATGCCACCGGCTGAGCTTAGACAAATGGCTGAACGTGAAAAGAAATATGTTGCGGCTAACTTTTCTCTGGCACAACAATTAGCAAGTATTGAAAAAGTTTATCAAACACTGCTAGCAGTGCATTAAATTGTTTAAACTGGGATAAGTGGTTATAATTAAGAACAAAAAATTTATTGTAATCAAGTTAAGAGGACACAATGTTTTACCAAGAACTAGACCAAGATGATTCTTTAACCCTGCATACTGATTTGTACGAAATCAATATGATGTATACCTACTTTAAAAAGGGTATTTCCGAGCGTAATGCTGTTTTTGAAGTATATTATCGTGAAGAACCATTTGGCAATGGCTATTCAGTTTTTGCGGGCTTAGAACACGTAATACTATATTTAAATAATCTGAAATTCAAAGAAAGTGATCTCGAGTATCTAAAAAATGAAGTAGGATATGATGATGACTTTATTGACTACCTGCGCAATCTGAAAATGAAATTGACAGTGCGTTCAATGAGTGAAGGTGAAATTGTTTTTGCCAATGAGCCGCTTCTTCAAGTAGAGGGACCGCTTGCTCAATGTCAATTGGTTGAAACGGCAATTTTAAATATTATCAACTATCAAACATTATTGGCCACCAAGGCAGCAAGAGTGAAATTAGCCGTTCAAGGCGATGGCGTAATGGAATTTGGCACGCGTCGTGCACAAGAAACAGACGCTGCAATTTGGGGAACTAGAGCTGCATATATTGGCGGCTTTGACTCCACTAGCAATGTCCGTGCAGGGAAACTGTTTGGTATTCCTGTTTCTGGGACACATGCACATTCACTTGTTGAAGCTTTTGGCAGTGAATATGAAGCATTTAAGGCATATGCCGAAACGCATCATGATTGTGTTTTCCTAGTTGATACGTATGACACGGTTAGAAGCGGTGTTCCTAATGCCATTCGAGTAGCAAATGAAATGGGCGACAAAATCAATTTCCAGGGTGTTCGAATTGACTCTGGAGATATGGCCTACATTTCAAAACAGGTCCGTCATGAATTAGATGATGCGGGCTACACGGACGCAAAAATTTATGCTTCAAACGATTTGGACGAGACAACTATCACTAGTTTGAAAATGCAAGGTGCCAAAATTGACGTTTGGGGAATCGGTACTAAGTACATTACCGCTTATGATCAGCCTGCACTCGGTGCTGTTTACAAGCTAGTATCCATTGAAGACGACAGTCACCAAATGCGTGATACGCTCAAAATATCTTCAAATGCGATTAAGGTTTCTACGCCTGGTAAAAAGCAAGTTTGGCGTATTTCTGCTAATACTGCCAAGAAAAATGAGGGTGATTGGGTTGCACGTGCTGGAGTTGATCCAAGAAAATTTGATTCACTTTACATGTTCCACCCGCAATATAACTACATTAATAAAGTCGTAACTGACTATACTGCTGAGCCACTGCTTAAAGATATTTTTAAAGACGGCAAGTTAGTATACAAGCAACCTAAATTGATTGAAATAAAACAGTTCTGCGCTGCTAATTTAGACGGCTTGTGGGATGAATATAAACGTAGCCTAAATCCACAGGAATACCCAGTTGACCTCTCTCAAGATCTATATGATAGTAAAATGAACTTAATTCAAGATATTCGTAACCATATTAATGAAGGAGAACTAGGTAAATGAGACCATTGCAAAAAGAAATAGTTGCCTATGAACATGTTTTACCAGAAATTGATCCCAAAAAAGAAATTAGACGATCCGTTGACTTTCTCAAGGATTATTTAAAAGCCAACCCATTTTTAAAGTCTTATGTTTTGGGAATTTCAGGCGGACAAGATTCAACCTTAACTGGTAAATTATGCCAGATGGCAATTACCGAAATGAGAGAAGAAACTGGTGATAAGTCATATCAATTTATTGCAGTGCGCTTGCCATATGGTGTTCAAGCCGATGCCCAAGATGCAGCTGACGCGGTTGCGTTCCAAAAACCAGATCAGGATTTGATTGTTAATATTAAGCCTGCTGTTGATGCAATGGTTGCTAGTTTAAATGAAGCCGGTCAAGAAATAACTGATTTTAATAAAGGCAACATTAAAGCGCGTGAACGGATGGTTGTGCAGTATGGCATAGCTGGTGCTAATAACGGTGCTGTTGTTGGAACTGATCACGCAGCTGAAAACTTTAGTGGTTTTTACACAAAATATGGTGACGGTGCGGCTGATCTTACGCCTCTGTTCCGTTTGGACAAGCGACAAGGTAAACAAATGCTGAAAGAACTTGGTTGTCCTGAGCATTTATACTTAAAGACTCCTACAGCTGATCTAGAAGAAGACCAACCAGATCTTCCTGATGAGACAGCTTTGGGAGTAACGTATCAAGAAGTTGATGATTACCTTGAAGGACGAGAAGTGTCAGACGAGGCCGCTGAAAAAATTGAGGCACTCTGGCGAAAGAGTGAGCATAAGCGCCGTATGCCGGTTTCGGTATTTGATGATTTTTATAAGCACAAATAAAAAGCGGCCTAAAAATAACAAAATAATTTGCAAACTCAGTATGTGAATAAGCTTCTAGATCTGCTTATTATGCATTGACAAAGATTGTGCAAGTAGTACAATTACTGTTAACTTAAGATATGTTTTTTAAATTAACAGTTCAAAGAGAGAGCTAATTGGTGAGAAGGGCTTACTGTTATTTAAAAAATGCTCCTTATAGATATAACGAATAAAAATAATTAAGAGGTAACAAACACTGTTGCAATTGAGGTGGTACCGCGTTTTAAAGCGTCCTTGAATTTGGCAACGGTGTTTTTATTTTTGGATAAAAAAGGGAGAGATATTGATGAAGAAACTAACAAGTTCGGAATTTAGACAAATGTTTTTGGACTTCTTCGAACAACATGGTCATATGGTGATGCCAAGTCAATCACTAATTCCGCAAGATGATCCAACACTACTTTGGATTAACTCTGGTGTTGCAACAATGAAGAAATACTTTGATGGTTCTGTTGTACCTAAAAATCATCGAATTACTAGTTCACAAAAATCAATTAGAACTAATGATATTGAAAACGTAGGTAAAACAGCACGTCACCAAACCTTCTTTGAAATGCTTGGTAACTTTTCAGTTGGTGATTACTTTAAAAAAGAGGCTATTTCTTGGGCTTGGGAATTTTTGACTAGTCCAGAATGGCTTGATTTGGATAAAGAAAAGCTTTACTGCACGGTTTACCCTAAAGATACTGAAGCACATAAAATTTGGCTTGAAGTTGGCATGCCTGAAGATCATATTGTTAAATTAGAAGAAAACTTCTGGGACATTGGTGAAGGTCCATGTGGTCCTGACTCCGAAATCTTCTATGATCGTGGTCAAGAAAATAATGACGTGGCAGAAGACGATCCAGAGAACTTCCCTGGTGGTGAAAATGCGCGTTATCTAGAAATTTGGAACATTGTGTTCTCCCAATACAACCACTTGGCAAATGGTGAATATGTTGATCAACCGCATAAAAACATTGATACGGGAATGGGACTAGAGCGTGTACTGTCAATTTTACAAGACGCTCCAACTAACTTTGAAACTGATTTATTCTTGCCAATCATCCACGAAACAGAAAAGATGACTGCAAATAAGAAATATGGCGAAAACGCAGCAGACACTACTGCCTTCAAGATAATTGCCGATCACGTTCGAACAGTCAGTTTTGCTATTGCTGATGGGGCATTACCATCAAATACTGGACGTGGCTACGTTCTACGTCGATTAATTCGTCGTGCCGATTTAAATGGTCAACGCTTAGGTATTAAAGGTTCATTTCTTTATAAATTAGTACCTGTTGTTGGTAAGATTATGGAAAGCCATTATCCAGAAGTTACTGATCAGAAGGACTTTATTGCTAAAGTAATTAAGAACGAAGAAGAAAGATTCCAATTAACTCTTGATTCCGGTTTAACTCTACTTGATGACTTAATTGAAAAGGCTAAGAAGTCTGACGATAAAACAATTTCAGGAAAAGATGCATTTAAGTTATTCGATACTTACGGTTTTCCTTACGAACTGACTTTTGAAACTGCACAGGATGCAGGATTAGAAGTTGATAAAAAGGGCTTTGACGCTGAAATGAAAGCTCAAAAAGAACGTGCACGTAAAGCACGTGGTGATTTGCAATCAATGGGTGCGCAAGATGAAACTTTAATGAACCTAAAAGACAAATCTGAGTTTGAGTACGGCGTATACGAAGACAATGCAAAATTGATTGATATTCTTGTTGATGACAAACTAGTTGATCGAGCTGATGGTGATCATGCAGTCTTAATCTTTGATAAGACTCCATTTTACGCTGAACGAGGCGGTCAGGTAGCCGACCATGGTAATATTTACAACCGTGAAGGTGAATTAGTTGCTCAAGTAACTGACGTGCAACACGCACCAAATGATCAAAACATGCACTTTGTTGATGTTGTTTTGCCACTTGAAAAAGGTGAAGAATACACCTTAAAGATTGATCGTGTTCGTCGTGAAGGCTTGCGCCATTCACATACAGCTACGCACTTATTACACGCTGCTTTAAGAAGTGTGTTAGGTGAGCATACTCATCAAGCAGGAAGTTTGGTAGAACCTGATTTCTTACGCTTTGACTTTACTGCTATTGAGCCAATGACCGCTAAAGAAATTAAATCGGTTGAAAACTTAGTTAACCAAAAGATCTGGGAAGCAATTGAAGTTAAAACGACTATTACTGATCCAGAAAAAGGAAAAGACATGGGCGCTTTAGCCTTATTCGATGGTAAATATGGTGACAAAGTCCGCGTTGTTCAAATGGATGATTTCTCAATTGAGTTCTGTGGTGGTACCCACTGTGCTAATACCAATCAAATTGGTGTCTTCAAGATTATTTCCGAGTCAGCAATTGGTGCGGGAATGAGAAGAATTGAAGCGGTGATGTCCAAAAAGGCATATGAATACCTATCAAACCGTTCCGAATTATTGGACGAAATTCAAGCAGAAGTAAAATCAACTAAACCTGAAGATATTCTTGATAAAGTTGGTAGTCTAGAACAAGAGCTGCATGATAGTCAAAAACAAGTTGAAGACTTGAATTCACAAATTAATCAAGTTAAAGCTGGTTCAATTTTTAATAATGTCGAACAAGCTGGTGATTTATCAATTATTGCGCAAAAAGTTGATGTTAACGGTATGAATGACTTACGTGAACTAGCTGATACCTGGAAGAGTGAGAACAAGTCAGACGTTCTAGTTTTAGCTGCAGGTAAAGATGACAAGGCCAACATGATTATTAGTCTAAATGACAAGGCGCTAGATGCAGGCCTCAAAGCAGGTGACCTAATTAAACAGGTTGCCCCAACCTTTGGTGGTGGCGGTGGTGGCCGTCCAAACATGGCTCAAGCAGGTGGTAAAAAACCTGAAGGGCTTGAAGATGCCATCAAACAAGTAGTTTCAATCGTCACGGAAAATTAAGTGATTGAGTTTAACAGGTTTTTCAAGTAAAATTATGCTAGGAGGAATGATTATGAGTTCGCTAGATAAGACAATGCATTTTGACTTTAATGAAAATAAAGGCAAGAATGTCTATGACACTCTCCAAGAGGTATATAATGCCCTTGAAGAAAAAGGATACAATCCAGTTAACCAGATTGTCGGTTACTTACTGTCTGGCGATCCGGCATATATTCCACGGCATAATGACGCACGTAATTTGATTTTAAAACATGAACGTGATGAAATAATTGAAGAGCTTGTAAAAAGTTATCTTGGCAAAAATAAATAATGCGCTTGCTTGGTTTGGATGTCGGTTCAAAGACAGTTGGAGTGGCAGTTAGTGATGAATTGGGAATAACCGCCCAGAAAGTTACAACCATTCCGATTGATGAAGATCGGTTTAATTTTGGGATGCGTCCTTTGAAGAAAATCGTTCGTGAATATAATCCGTCCGGTTTTGTGCTAGGATTACCTAAGAATATGGACGGTTCATCTGGTGCTTCTGTTAAAAGAAGTAAGGCATACGGTCAAAGATTGCAAGAAAAGTTTGGCTTGCCGGTTTATTATTCAGATGAACGCTTGACCACAGTTGAATCCCAGCGTGTGCTGGTTGATGAAGCTGAAATTCATGACCGCCATAAACGTAAAGAAGTTATTGACCAAATGGCCGCGGTTTTAATTCTGCAAAATTATTTAGACCTAAATCGAAAGGATTAATATGACACAAGAAATACAAGGCGATGATCGCCAATTAACTTTAGTTGATGAAAATGGTAATGAGGAGTTATACGAAGTTTTATTCACTTTTCATTCAGACGATTATGACAAGTCTTACATTTTACTTTATCCAGCTTCGACGGATGAAGACGAGGAAATCGAAGTCCTTGCATTCAGTTTTGATGCTGACGCTGATGGAGATGTAACCAGCAACGATTTGCATGAAATTGAAGCAGACGATGAATGGGATATGGTTCAGGGTGTACTCAATACATTCTTGGACGATGACCGTTTAAACGGTGAATAAATGAAAAAGACTGGCGAAGCCAGCCTTTTTTTATTAATAGAGATTTTGAATAGATGAATAATAAAATATTAGAAACACTAGAATTTGCAAAAATCACTGAAAAACTGCAAAAAATGGCGATTACGGCTCCGGCTAAAAAAATGGCAGCTAAGCTTTTGCCAAGTGCTGATTTTACTCAAGTTGAAAGAGAATTAAGTCAAACACTAACCGGTGCAAATTTGTTGCGCATAAAAGGTCAGATGCCGTTAACTGACTTCATTGATGTTACGCCAAGTACGAAACGTTTGCGAATTAAGGCTAATTTGAATGCCCATGAATTAGGTAACTTGCTACTAGTACTGACTCTGGCTAATGACATCAATAACTTTGTGGCTGATGTAGATGAAGAAGAGCTTGATTTGTCGGCCATTGAAACTATTTTAGCAGAGTTAGATGTACCAGATACCTTATTCAATCAGTTAAAAAAGGCGCTTGATTATGACGGTGAAATTCTTGATAGTGCCTCCACTAAGTTAGCACAGTTACGTCATGAATTAAAAAATAATGACCGCGAAATCAAGAATCGAATGGATGCATACACTAAGGGGAGCAGTAGCAAGTATTTGTCTGAACAAATTGTGACAATCAGAGATGAGCGCTACGTTATTCCAGTTAAGCAAGAATACCGAAATAAGTTTGGCGGTGTAGTTCATGATCAAAGTGCCAGTGGTCAAACACTATTTATTGAGCCTAGCAGCGTCCTGAACTTAAACAATCAACAACAAAACTTGCTTGCCGAAGAAAGACGTGAAATTGAACGTATTTTACGTAATCTTTCTGATTTAGCACGCGAAGAGGTTGATCAAATTGATACTATTTTTTCTGCAATTGTTCAGTTAGACTTCATTCAGGCTAAGGCAAGGCTTGCTCATGAAATGAAAGCGACCGAGCCTAAATTAACGCAGGACCACTCACTTTCATTTATTAAAGCGAGACACCCTTTAATCGATCCTGAAAAAGTTGTGGCTAATGATATCCGTTTGGGCGAAGAATTTGACACAATTTTAATAACGGGACCGAACACAGGTGGTAAGACAATCACTTTGAAAACCGTTGGCTTGTTGCAGTTAATGGCACAAGCAGGACTATTTATTCCAGCTGCTGAAGGCAGTAAAGCAGCAGTTTTCCGTGATATTTGTGCTGATATTGGTGATGAACAGTCAATTGAGCAATCGCTCAGTACATTTTCATCCCACATTAATGGCATCATTGATATTATGAAAAATGTCGATGATCAAACTTTGGTTTTAATTGATGAAATTGGTGCGGGAACTGATCCAGAAGAAGGAGCCAGTTTAGCAATTAGCATTTTAGACTTTTTACGCAAAAAGCAGGCTAAAATTATTGTAACCACACACTATCCTGAGTTGAAATTATATGGTTACAACCGGCCAAAAGTTACCAATGCTTCAATGGAATTTGATTTGAAGACCTTATCGCCGACTTATCGGCTACAAATTGGGATTCCTGGCCACAGTAATGCCTTTGCAATTGCGCGAAGACTAGGGATGCGCGAAGATGTAGTCAAAAGCGCTGAAAGCCTCATGTCAGATGATAATGCCGACATTAATCAAATGATTGAAGAATTGACTAAGCAGACTAAGGCAGCAACAGATGCTCGCAATCATTTAGTGACAAGTCTTGATCGTAGCAAAAAGCTTGAGCTTAAACTGCAGCAAGCACTTGACTGGTACAATCAACGCGTCCAAAAACAACTCGAATTTGCTCAGGAACGTGCTAATGAGGTTGTCGCAAAGAGCCGTAAAAAAGCCGAAAAGATTATTGAACAGCTTGAAAATCAGCAGGGCAATGTAAAACAGAATGAGCTGATTGAGGCTAAAAGTGAATTTAACCAGCTTGAAAAACAGAATGAAAATCTGGCGCATAATCGTGTTTTACAAAAAGAAAAACGCCGTCACCATGTTAATGTTGGCGATAAGGTTAAGGTGTTGTCATATGGCCAGACTGGTACAATAACCAAAAAGATGTCAGAGCATGAGTATGAAGTACAAATGGGCATCATTAAGGTTAAAGTCAGTGATCGTGACATTGAAAAAGTTGGTGTGGATAATGAGACAAAGAAGCATTCAACCAAACTAGTCCGCGCTACTGGTGCTAATCGTCGCAGTAATGCACGCAGTGAATTAGACTTGCGTGGACAGCGCTATGATGAAGCAATGACCAATCTTGATCGTTATATTGATTCAGTTTTACTGGCTGGACTTGATGTAGTGACGATTATTCATGGTATTGGAACGGGTGCTATTAGAAAGGGCGTTTGGCAATATTTAAAGGCAAGTAGACACGTCAAAAGCTTTAATTACGCTCCCGCAAATGAAGGTGGCAATGGAGCGACGATTGTTCACTTGAAGTAGCGCGTTTAACTTGTAAAAAGTAAGTTACATGCTATAATTAAATTACTTATGAAAAGCTACAACTATTTAGGGAGGTTTTACTCATGGTTGATGAACTTACAGATCAAAACTTTGAAGAAGAAACTAAAGACGGCGTTGTCCTAACTGACTTTTGGGCAACATGGTGTGGTCCTTGCAAAATGCAATCACCAGTTATTGATGAATTAGCTGAAGAGCGTCAAGATGTTAAATTCACCAAGATGGATGTTGATGAAAATAAAGATACACCAAGTTCTTTAGGTGTAATGGCAATTCCAACTTTAATCATCAAAAAGAATGGTGAAATTGTTGATCGCTTGACAGGTTACACACCTAAGGCAAAGCTTGATCAAATTTTGAATCAATACACAGATTAAAAGTATAGAAAAAACCTTCTGCATTTAGCAGAAGGTTTTTTGATTGTTCTAACTTGGAAAGTGACGAACAGATCACTATTAGTTGTTTCTAGCTTGTAAAAGATCACGAATTTGTTTTAAGTAATCTTCTGAAGTAGGTTGAGCTGGTTTTTGCTCAGCAGGTTTAGGTCTAGTTACTTTGTTGACTGCTTTAACAAGCAGGAAGACAATAAAGGCGATAATTAAGAAATTAATCACCGTATTGATAAATGCACCATATTTAAATGTTGCACCGCCAACTTTCAAAACTAAGTTGGATAAGTCGATTCGACCGATAAATAGACCGATAAGTGGGTTGATTAGGTTGGATACTAATGAATTTACAATATTGGTGAATGCACCGCCGATGATAACACCGACTGCTAAATCAATTACATTGCCACGTTCAATAAATTGCTTAAATTCTTTCAGCATAATTTTTTCCTCCATTCTCACTTTAATCATAGAGCAAAGATGGCAAGAAACTCAATTAAACTGCTTTTTAATTTAATCAAATTTGGCTGCTATGTGAACTAAATTATTTTTGTGATCAATTTCTAGTTCGCATTCAGTTGTGCGGCCAGTTTCTTTTTCAACAGCCTCCGCAATGATTCCTGCTTCAAGCGAAAACTCTTGGCTGTCACTATTAAGCCGGTCGGTAACACTTTGGCCTGTTAATTCAAAATCAATTTCTGTTCTGCGTTCCTTTATTTTAGTTAAAGTGCCAAATTCAGTTGTTTCAAAGAAACTATTTACATCTTCAAAGGAAGCTAAATCATATTTACGAGCGATTCTTTTGCCGCCCCAATATAAAATTTCCTCGCTCGTTTCACCCAAAATAGTTGGTAAAAGAAAGTCGCGATATAGCTGATTAACAAAATATACGTGTTCACTTTGTTGCTGATTGTCTTGCATTAAGAATTCATCCCTTTTATTTTCTTATATTTTACCTTAAAATTGATTGAAATAGAAAAAAATAAGGGGATTTTATATTATGGATAATCGGCCAATCGGGTTGTTAGATTCTGGTGTTGGCGGTTTGACGGTAGTTAAAAAAATTATTGAGCAAATGCCAAACGAAGCAACAGTTTTTATTGGTGATAATGCACATATTCCATATGGTGATAAAACTAAAGATGAAATTACTGAATTAACGAGACAAAGTGTTGAATTTTTATTGAGTAAAAATGTTAAATTGATTATTTTTGCCTGTAATACAGCAACTAAGGTTGCACTAGATGTTATCCAAAATGAAACTAACACTAAGCTGATTGGTGTGATTAAATCTGGCAGCATCGCTGCAATACGTGCGACTAAAAATAAGCATATCGCTGTTGTCGGAACTCAAATGACGGCGTCATCGCACGCTTACAAAAAAGAAATTACGGCTCTTGATCCTACAATTGAAGTTACAGAATTAGCTGCTCCTAAGTTAGTGCCACTAATCGAAAATAATGCTACATCAGCGGATATTTTGCCTATTTTAAAGGAAACACTAGAACCATTACAAAAGAAGAGTTTTGATACATTAATCTTGGGCTGTACCCATTATCCAATTATTCAAAAGCAATTTGCACAGTGTTTACCTAAAAACGTGCAATTAATCAATCCTGCTGATGAGATTGCCAGATATACAGAAGAATTATTGCAGACCAAAGAAGCAACATGCGAACGGCCGAATTTGGGCAAGCATGAGTACTTTACAACTGGGGATGTCAAAAAAGTAAATAAATTGGGAGCGCAAATTCTCGCTGATCCTAATTTCAACGCAATTCAAGTATAAAAGGGACAAAAAATGAAAGAAATTTTATTTGCTACAACTAATCAAGGAAAAGTAAGAGAGCTTCAAGAGGCCTTCAAACAGGCTAAGATTGACGTTCAAATCAAGACTAATGCGAATTTAAAGCATCCACCTGTCGTTGAAGAATACGGAACGACTTTTGAGCAAAATGCGAAGCTAAAAGCACATGCTTTGGCCGAATTTAGTAACATGATTACGATTGCTGATGATTCTGGTTTGATGGTTGATGCACTTGATGGTGCACCTGGGGTGCGCTCAGCACGTTTTGCTGGTGAAGAGCACAATGATCAAAAAAATAATGCTAAATTGTTAGTTGAGCTCGGTGGAGTTCCATCAGAAAAGAGAACGGCCAAATTTAATACAACAATTGTGGCATCCTATCCGGGCGAATTTGAACATGACTTAGTTGTTTCTGGACAGTGCGCAGGTCGAATTCTGGTGGCACCAGAAGGTGAAGATGGTTTTGGTTACGATCCACTTTTTTATGTGCCAGAAAAAGGAAAAACTTTTGCACAGATGACGGTTGCTGAAAAAAATGGACTATCACATCGTGGTAGAGCAATCCAAAAGCTGCTTGAGAAATTTCCGACCTGGTTAGCCCAGTTTTAAACAAAAAAAGGTTAATTACACTAAAGTA
Organism: Lactobacillus sp. ESL0263; assembly: GCF_003692845.1. NCBI lineage: Bacteria > Bacillati > Bacillota > Bacilli > Lactobacillales > Lactobacillaceae > Lactobacillus > Lactobacillus sp. ESL0263. The sequence continues at coordinate 65,829 of NZ_REHL01000003.1, forward strand.
TGTCGTTTATTACGAGCTTAATGTAATTAACCTTTTTTATTGTGCTAAATTGATGTCATGTGCCTGTAAAGTTTTTAAATACTTAGACAAATAGCGATCTTGCACTGCTTTTTCATTGCCTGGCTTGACTTGAAAATGAATAACATATTTCACGGTTTGAGCCGTTTGAGAAGTAACTCCAACAATTAATGGCTTTTGAATAAGTACTTTTTCTTTGCCCTCATTTTGTGAGTTAACCTGATTGATTAACTCGCGAACATAATTGAAGTCATTATCTACTTTTAACTGCAGTTCAATATCAAGTCCAATACCACCGTGTGCTAGATTCTGAACAATTGAGATGTTACGATTAGGAATATAGATGATGGAACCGTCAGTGCCTTTGAGTCTAGTAGTTCTAAGGCCTAGTTGAATTACTATTCCTGTTTGATTGTTTATTTGAACAAGGTCTCCCACATCAAATTGATCTTCGCTTAAAATAAAGAAGCCGTTAACGAGGTCACTAACAAAGCCTTGTGCGCCCATCCCTAATGCAAGTGAGAAAATACCAGCGCTTGCGAGCAAGGTGCCAATTGGAACACCCAGAATTGATAAAACCGCAAACAGGTAAAAGAAAATCACAGTGTATGAAAAAATACTGTTAATTAAGGCAGCAACAGTCTTAGACCGCTTATTTTGAGGCTTTTTACTGTTTTTCCAATAATGACTAATTATTTTTTTGCCAAAATGAGAAATCAAGAAGAAGATAATTGTGGAGATGGCAAGTTGCCAGACTATAGTTAACACTTGCGTACCAATTTGGTCCCAATTAAATTTTAAATTTCTTTGATTTAGTTGAAATGTCGGTTTCATGGTTTTCCGCCTTTCTTATATGCATATTAATCATAGCAAAATATTACATATAGATTGAGATTGAAGCATTTTCATGCTAGACTTTTTTTAAGGTATAGAATTGGAGGTAGAAGATGGAGAATATATCTTATGGTGAAGTAGCAGGATTAATTGCCGCTGTGGCATTATTAGTTTTGATACTTTTCACAATTCCTGTACTTATCCACGCTGCAAAAGCAGCAAAGCAAGCGGATCAAACAATCAAAGCTGCCAAGGAATCAATTGAGCAGATCTCAAAAGATGTTGATGTTTTGGCTCATCAAACAAGTGATTTGCTTGATAAAACCAATGTGCTTTTAGCAGATGTCAATGTTAAGATGGAGACTTTAGATCCTGTTGTCAAGGCTGCTGCTGATTTAGGTGAAAGTGTATCAGATGTCAACGCCTCTTCACGTAAGATGGCAAAGCGGGTTAGCAACTTTCATTTAAACAGTGGTAACGGGTTCGTATCTTCTGCTTTATCGTCAATGTTTGCGCGTAGGAAACGTCGCAAGGGTAAAGAATAGAAAAAAGGAGTTTTTTACAATGAAGAAATTTACAAACTTTGTTTTAGGTGCAATCATTGGTGGTGCAGCAGGTTTTCTAGCTGGCTCATTATTAGTTAGTGATGAACAAATCGATGATTTGAAGAAAAAAGTTAAGGACAATGACACTGTTCAAGACCTTAAGAAAAAATATGACAATGGTACTGAAGTCGTAAAAAATCAATTAGCTTCATTCCCAAAGAATGTTGAAGATGATTCTGAATTGAAAGATTTTGATGATATCGTGATTGATAACTCTTCAGACGATGATCCAATGTTAGCTGATAAAGCTGAGGATTCAGTAAGTGATTTACACAACGCTGAAGCACCTGAGAGACCAGATGCTTTTCCTAAAGAAGATCCTTTAGCAAGACCATAATTAAAATTGCTTAATAAAAAATGCACTAGCAGGAAGTTAAATTCTGTTAGTGCATTTTTAGTTCTTGTAAATATTAATCACTAAGTGGGATGTATTTAAGTTCCTTGCTGGTATGAGTAAATGGTTCATAACCGTCTTTAGTTACAACACCACAGTCTTCGATTCTAACACCAGCAACGCCTGGAAGGTAAATTCCTGGTTCAATCGAGAAACACATACCTTCCTCGATTACCAAGTCATTGCCACCAACAATTGAAGGGTACTCATGAACGTCTTTACCAATTCCGTGACCCAAACGGTGAATGAAGTATTCGCCGTAGCCAGCCTTTGTAATGATGTCACGTGCAACTCCATCTAATTCAGAAGCGGTCATGCCAGGCTTAACTGCATCAATTGCGGCTTGCTGTGCTTCACGATCAATTTCATAGATTTCTTTAGCTTTAGCACTTGGTTCACCGTAGGCAACTGTTCTACTAGCGTCTGATGCGTAGCCGTTATGCATAGTTCCAAGATCAAATAAAACGAGCTCATTAGGTTGAACTTTATTCATTGTTGGACCTAAGTGTGGATTAGCTGCATTTGCCCCAGTTTGAACAATTGTTTCAAAACTTTCGTGCATAACACCTTTTTGCACCTTTAATTGATATTCAATTTGTCCAGCAATATAGCGCTCGGTTACACCAGTTTTAATTGCGTTAAAACCAATCTCAAAAGCAAAATCTGCTTCGCGTCCGGCAGCTTGTAATTGTTTAACTTCTTCTGGTGTTTTATATAGTCGAATTTTAGCAATAAAGTTTGAAACATCACCATCAAAATTTGCGTCTGGGAATTGTTCATGCATCAGTTGGAAATGTGCTACAGACAAATTATTTTTCTCTAGTGCCCATTTTTGGTATTCTGAAGTCCTACCTTTAATTTTATCTGCAATTACTGCCCATGGGTCTTCTGAATCAAGGTAGCCGAAGACATCACCATCCCAAGCAGAATTTTTAGCTTCTTCAACATTTAGGGCAGGAACGAAAACAAATGGATCGCTATCTTTAAATGCTAGAAGAGCAAAGATACGCTCGTGTGGTTCCATGTCGTAGCCAGTAAAATAAGCGATTGTGGTTGGATTGGAAATATAAGCAACATCATTGCCAGATGCTTGCAGCCATTCTTGTAGTTTGTTTAAATTCATAAACTTTTCCTTTCATATTAAGTAATTAATTATCAAAAGTATATCATGTTATAGCAATGAAAAAATGAAAGAATAGCTGTAAACGTTTGCACTTTTTGGGAAATCATGATAAATTTGTTAGGAGTATTCAAGATAGGGGATTAGAGATGCGTAAACAAGATATTACAATTTATGACGTTGCTCGCGAAGCTAAAGTGTCGATGGCGACCGTTTCACGAGTAGTTAATGGCAATACCAATGTTCGTAAAGATACACGTGAACGTGTATTAAAGGTGATCAACCGGCTGCACTACCAGCCAAATGCAGTAGCGCAAGGGCTTGCCTCTAAACGAACAACAACGGTTGGACTAATCGTTCCAGATTTAACTAACCTTTACTTTGCTGAGCTTTCAAAGGGAATCGATGACATCGCATTACTGTACAAGTATAATATCATCATTACTAGTATTGAAAACCGCTTAATGAAGGAAGATCAAGCAATTCAAGGTCTATTGAACAAGCAAGTTGACGGCATAATTTACATGTCAGATAATTTGCCAGAAGAAGCTGCCGAAGCTTTCAAGCGTACAGATACACCGGTTGTTTTGGCTGGTACTAAAAGTAATCACCAAGAGTTTCCGTCAGTTGCAATTGACTACATGAAGGCTGACACTGAGGCATTAAATTTACTTTATAACGATGGCAAGAAGAACTTAGCGCTTGTACTAGATGACCCAGATACGGTTGTAAATGCAGAAAACCGCATTCCAGCATATAAGAAGTTTATGGCTGACCATAATTTGGGTGAAGGGCACATTTATAGCAATATTAAAGACCACTCTGATGGCTATAACCTGTATTCACAATTGCGTCAAGATGGCATTGATGGTGTAATCGTTACCCGAGATATCACTGCTGTTGGTATTTTAAATGCTGCAACTGATGCGGGTACAAAGATTCCTGAAGAAATGGAAATTGTTACTGCTAGTGCAACGCAAATTGCTTCTGTCGTTAGACCAGCTCTGACTGCCATTCGTCAACCGCTTTATGATATTGGTGCTGTGGCAATGAGATTGCTAACTAAGCTAATGAACAACGAAGAAATTGACCAAAAGCAAATTGAATTGCCATATGAATTGTTGAAAAAGCAAAGTACGGCAAATAAATAATAAACAAAAAATCGATTCATTATTGACGTGAATCGATTTTTTGTTACTTTCAATTATTTAATTTCCAAGTTGCTCTAATCTGTTGGGTAAAATTTAGAGTCTTTGGTGCTTGCAAAGGTAGATATTCCAGTAGAGCGATATTAGTGTAGCGATTAATTCTAGGTAGCTTATTGTAATTATGCCAACTAGTTCCGTCAAAGAAACCATAGAAAAGAATATCACGAGCCTTAACCCAACCTAAAGAGGTGTGTAGCCACATGCTTTTTGGACTGCCATTAAAGTTCTGAATTTTATATAAAGTATTAATTGGCATTTCCTTTTTGGTTTTTGCTTGATTTTCAGGTAAGCGATAAATCGGTACTTTGTGTTGGGGCTTGGCCAGTATTTGCTTGTCCTGGTACTGAGCAACATCCTGTGGCTTCAAATCAAGGTTAACAAACTCTGCGGAAATGAAAGTCTGATTGTCAATTTGATAATAGAGCTGATTGTGAGCACGGACACCGTACATTACTTCTAATTTTTGACCAGGTTTAACATACTTTTTTTGTTTAACTCTGACGTACGGGTTCATCATTGTTGCAGTTTTTTCTTTACCGAAATAGATGCCGTTACGATGAATTTCGTATTTCTTGGTGCCTTGCTTAGCTAGCTTATATTTAAAACCGGTACTTGGAAAGTTGGTTACAACGCCATCAATATTTTTATTGATCAGCCAATGCCATAATTCAGGCGATTCATCCATTTCTGTCCAAACATAAACTTGCTTGTTGATGCGATGAAGCCAGTGAATTAGCCAAGAGTGATTCAAAATTAAGTCCGATGAAACATTAACCGCATCGACTTGCGGTAAATTACTAAAGTTGATCCGTTTAAGGCTGCCGACAAGTAAAATTAGGTACGCATCTGGCATGATTTTCCGAAAGTGAAATAAACTTGCCGCCGAAAAAGAGTGAATCATAACCCTTTTTTCCATATGATATTTTTTAATTGTTGCAGCAATTTCATCTTCTAGTTGGTAAGACGGATCAATTGAGTGATCAATTTTGGTTTCTAAAACAAATTTGGTATTTGGCTTTTTTTGGTAGTGTTCAAATAACTCATCCAGACTCATCACATGTTCACCATTATCATATGTTAATTGGCTAAGTGCCTGCCAAGTATTTTGTGATACAATTGCATGTGTATGAGTAACTCGATATAAATCATCATCATGTGAGACGACCAGTTGCCCGTCTGCTGAAAGATGAAGGTCGAGTTCAACGTAATCAGCACCTGAATTAAAGGCGGAATCATCGCTCTGGATTGTTTCTTCAGGATATTTCGTGGGATCGCCGCGGTGCCCGACAACAGTAAAACCACTACTTGTCAAAAAGATTATGGTAAGAAAAATAGCCGTAAATACATGGCTTTTACGTTTCATGTGTACACCTCTATTGTTTATTACGATAGCATGGTTACACATTTTTTGCTATATTTAACAGTTTAATTTTAGGGATAATTTAGATGAAGCAAGAGTATGAAGAATTAGATTTAATTGAAGAAATCACACGCAATGATGGCAGTAAATACTTTGAAATTTCCAACATTGATCAAAATGGGATAGCTGAACTAGCGGTTGATCACGGGAATATAAAAAATGTGCGCATCTTGCAACTAAATATTCCACGTACTAAAGCGTTAATCACTTATGAAGAGTATATTAACAAAAACTACCACCTGGAAACATTAACCAATGAGGATGATTGGAAAAATCCTGATTGGGTTGAATGGGATAAGCCAAAGGGTAAAGTCTTGGATGCGTACGAAATGATTTTGAAATCGAATCAGATCGGTTAGGGGACAAGAGATGGAAAAACTTCGCATTTTACATACTAATGATTTGCACTCACATTTTGAAAATTTTCCTAAAATCGGCCGTTATCTGCAAAAGGCGCAACAAGATAAGACTGTCGACCAGGTGCTAACGTTTGATGCTGGTGACTTCATGGATAGATCCCATCCGTTAACTGATGCAACTTATGGTCAAGCTAATATTAAATTGATGAATTCGTTTAATTACGATGCCATCACAATTGGCAACAATGAGGGAATATCGAACTCGCATGAAGTAGTTGAGCACCTTTTTGATCATGCCAATTTTCCTGTAGTTCTTGCTAACTTACGTGAAGAAGATGAATCAATGCCGCATTGGGCGGTTCAAGATAAAATTCTGACAACCAAAAAAGGCACAAGAATTGCATTAATTGGTTTAACGGCTGCTTATCCCTTATCTTATGAACCTAATCATTGGCACGTTAAAATGCTAAAAGATGCGATGGATGAAGTTCTACCCAAAATTGAAGGAAAATATGATGTTTTAATCCTATTGACACATGTCGGTCTTAATATGGATTCCTTTTTGGCCCATAATTATCCAGAAATTGATTTAATTATTGGTGGCCATACGCATGACCTATTACCACATGGTAGAAACGTAAATGGTGTTTGGATTACTCAAACTGGTAAATGGGGTCATTATGTAGGAAATATTCATGTGGAAATTGACGACAAGCATCATATCCAAAGAATCTCACCACATGTTGTAGCTACAAGTTCGATGAGAGAACATGATGATGATCAAAAAACCATTTTAGGTTACCGAGAACGTGGAAAAGAAATCCTAAGCCAAGAGAAAGTTGCAGATTTACCAGAAAAATATGATGGTGACCGTGAGGCAGCAATTGATATTTCTCTAGATGCGATTGCTGATTTTGCTGGAACAGACCTTGCAATGTTAAGCACTGGCTTGTTTTTAGAACCCTTTAAAAAAGGCATCATAACTAAGTATGATTTGCAAAAAATATTACCTCATTCAATGCATGTTGTGCGTTCAAAATTAAAAGGTAGTGACCTATGGCGCCTTGTCATGGAAATTGAAAAAAATCGCCATTACCTTGATCATTTTCCTCTTCAAGGGATGAGTTTTCGGGGAAAAGTATTTGGTCAAATGCACTATCGCGGAATAAAGTTTGATCCACTAAGCAAAGCCGTTTTTGTTGAGGGGAAGGAAATAAACCCAGCAAAAGAATATCAAATTGCTGTTTTGGACCACTATGTTTTGGTGCCTTTTTTCCCTACGCTTGCAATTGTGGGGGATAATCAATTTTTATTCCCACAATTTTTGCGTGAAGTAATTGGTGATTATTTAGCTAAAAAATATCCGATAATAGGAAGTGAAACTAATGGTGGACCAAAAGAGCCCAATTGATGAACCAAAAAAAGAAAATAAGTTTGAGGAACAGCAGCCGCTTCGTCATCCACTTGCAGCGGTCAAAATAGTTGGCAAGCAAATCAAAATTAACAAGCAACTGTATCAAGTACTTGTGGATAAACAAGAAGCGCTTGATACTGACCTTTTAAGTAAAAAATATGACCCTTATTTAGATCAATATGATTATATTGTGGGTGATGTTTCGAGTGAACATTTGCGCCTAAAGGGCTTTTTTAAAGATAAAGTACAAACGGCAATCGACCGCAAGGAACAAACAATTGCTGATTATTTGATGGAATACTGTAATCCTGGTGGTGGCTATTTTATTTTGCAACTGGTGAGCCCAGTGCATCACTACCGAAATACTAAGTTTAAAAGACGTACCAGTGTAACCCGCTATAAGAAGCAAACTGCACCTAACAATAAAACTGCTACGTTTAAAAAGTATAAAAAGAGTGCGTCACGCATCAAAAAGCCAAAAACAGTTACAGTGAAAAAGGCACAAGCTAATAATCATACTTTTGTAATCAAAAAGAGGAAAGGTAGCAATTAAGTGAAAGATTATCAATTGTTTTTAATTGATCTGGATGGAACAATCTATCGCGGAAAAGAGACTATTGCATCCGGTGTAAGATTTGTTCATCGACTTGAGGCAGCTGGTAAAAATTATCTTTTTTTGACTAATAATACAACGCGTACACCGCAAATGGTTGTAGATAAGTTGGCTGGGCATGGAGTAGCAACAGATACTTCACATGTGTATACGCCTTGCATGGCGACCACTAGTTATTTGCTAAATGAAAAAGAGACTGATAGTGGCAAAATTGGTGTTTATTTAATTGGCCAAATTGGTTTATGGCATGAATTCCTAAGCCACCCTGAATTCGAAATCAACGAAGAGAAGCCAGATTACGTAGTGGTAGGGATGGACACTGATTTGACTTACCACAAAATTCAAGTTGCTACTAACGCAATTAGAAATGGCGCGAAGTTTATTGGGACAAATGCTGATGTCAATTTGCCGAGTGAAAATGGCTTATTACCCGGAAACGGTTCGCAGTGTGCGATGATTGCTACGGCAACTGGAGTAGAGCCACTGTTCATTGGGAAGCCTTCCGAAATTATCATTGAACGTGTTTTGCAAAAAATGGGTTGTTCAAAAGAAGACGCACTAATTGTGGGTGATAATTATGATACAGATATCAAAGCTGGATTTAACAGTGAAGTGGACCAACTGCTAGTTACAACGGGCATTACTCAGCCAGAAGATATTGCAGATAAAAAGCAACCAACAATTTTAGTTGACGACTTGGATAAGGTTAAACTATGAAAAAAAGCAATCCCATTTTAGCCATAATGTTTCATTTCATATTCGGTATTACTAGTAGTGTTGTTGGTGCAATAATTGCAAGCTGGCCCTTACTACTTGTTTTTGTCATTGTTCAAAAGACTTATAAAACTGTCAACCTATCAGTTGGGCAAGTAATTCATAACTACAATCAACTGATGGGTTATTTGGTTTGGCCATTTAAGCAGCATTTGCATATGAGCAATTTCCCAACTTCAGTAATGGCGGCGCAACACTTTGCGGAAGTAAAGAGACTGTTTATTTTAGCGGTTTTTGCATTTTTGTGCTGCATAATAATTTTCTTAATTACTAAAAACAAAAAAAGCAAAGCACTTAAACTTGATAAAGTTTGGGCTTTACTCTTTTTACTGTTACCAATTGTTGTATTACCGTTTGCTTTAACTAACTTTGACGATTTCTTTATTACTTTTCACCATTTATTTTTTGCCGGTAGTAACACATGGTTATTTGATCCATCAACCGATCCAATTATTAACGTACTTACAGAAGGCTTTTTTGCGTCATGCTTTGCTGTAGGCGGAATTATTTATGAATTATATTTTGTAAATCAATTATTGAAAAAATAAAAAGGAGTTCCATTAATGGAGCTCCTTTTTTTGTGTCATTCGTTTTTTTAAGCCAACAATTAAAATTGGTAAAACTGAAATAAGTATGATTGCTAGAATTAACATTGAGAAATGATCTTTAACAAATGGAATGTTGCCGAATAAGGCACCAATAATTGTAAAGAGCCCACTCCAGATAATACCGCCGATAATATTGTAAACGGCAAACGTACCATAGTGCATTTTACTACCACCAGAGATAAAAGGAACAAATGTCCTAATAAAGGGGATGAACCTACCAATTACAATTGTGATTGAGCCATGCCGCTCAAAAAATCGTTCGGCTGCTTCACGATTTTTTTGGTTAATTAGTTTATTAAACCAGGAATGTTTCGCTCCGGCCTTAACCGAACGTGCCCCGATTTCATAATTACATGCATCACCGAGTATTGCAGCTAGTAAAACTGCAAAATACACGAGCCAAATGTTGAGGTGATATTTTGGATTAACTGCCATTGAACTAGCGGCGAAAATCAATGAATCACCTGGCAAAAAAGGGAAAATGACTAATCCAGTTTCAATAAAAATAATGGCAAATATAATCAAGTATGTCCAGCTGCCAAACTGGTTGACTATTTCAATCAGATGGTGATCAATGTGAAGAATAAAATTGATTATTGTCATATATGTTGCTCCTAAATACTGGTTGAATGAATGGTTAAAGTCTTTTCGGGAAACAGTGCACGCATAATTGCAGTTACTGCAATCTGTGCTTCGCCAAATCCAAGACCGATGACCGGAACTTTGCCAGGATAAGCTGCTACATCGCCAATCGCATAAATGCCGGGGATGTTAGCTTCCATTTCACGCGAAACTTTAATATGGCCATCTTCAAGGTCAACACCCCATTTGCGGACAATACTATTATTCGCGCGAAAGCCATAAGCAACGACTATTTGATCGAACTGCTTTTGTAATAACTCAGTTTGACCGACCTGCTTAAGTCCGATATCAAGTTGATTATTTCGTATTGCAATCGTTTTAGGAAGATAAGGAGTGAGAACTTGAACATTTTTTAAACTTTTGAGTTCTTGCAATGTTGATTCTAAACCACGGAAATCTGCCCTTCGATGAATTAAATTGATTTTAGTTCCGGGTTGCTTTGCTAATTCAAGTGCCCAGTCAAGTGCAGAATCTCCGCCACCAAAAACGCCGATTGATTTTCCGGCAAAGTGACTCGGGTCTTTAACAAAGTAATGCACACGCTTTTCAATGGTTTCATCCATCTTCAGCGGAAACTTTTTGGGAGAAAATGAACCTGTTCCAGTGGCGATAATAATACTCTTTACTTGAAAATCATTATCGATGATAAATCCTTGATCATTCTTTTCAATTGATGTTACTCGATGGTTCAATTGAAAAGTAGTCTTATCCTTGGCGGAATCAATTAAGTGATCAGTTAATTCCTGACCAGATATTTTTCCAAAAACAGGAATATCAAATATTTCCTTAAAAGGATATAGAAGTTTTGGTTGTCCCCCAATTTCTTTTAAAGCTTCAAAAGTAACTGTTTTTAATCCATGTAGGTGTGCAAAACTTGCACAAAACAATCCTATTGGTCCAGCACCAATAATTGCTGTATCAAATTTTTTGATTTTTAAAACCTCCTCTAAACGCTGATATAATAACTTTAACATGATTGAAAGAGATAATCATCAGGAATAAATCGAAAAAAGTACTTGCCAAAAAGAGAAATAGTTGCTAGTATTAATAACTGTCGTCAGGACACAGGGCACAACAGCTCGAGCGATTGAACGACAAAAAAATCGAGCAAAACCAGTTGACAAAAGTTGGCAGGTTTAGTAAGATAACAAACGCTGCTAAGGCAGGCCGGCGATAAAGGTCAGAAAAAAGTTCTTGACAAAGAGAACAAGATCTGATTAAATATCTAAGGCGCTGCAGTAAGCAGCAGGTAGTACC